>NZ_SPKJ01000160.1 GCF_009866965.1 Propylenella binzhouense
CGTCGGGCGCCGCGGCGAGCGAGGCGAGCGCCGCCGCGAGGTCGGGGCGCTCGGGCCGAAGGCCGAGATTGTCGCCGAGCGCGGCCGGGTCCATCCGGCCGGCCGAGAGGTTCGCGATGAAGCGCGCGGCGGCGATGCTGAGCGCGACATCGGCCTCGGCGGCGACCTGCGGGTCGCCGAGCGAGAAGAAGTCGAGCGCGGGCACGGCATAGGCGGCCGGCGCAAGCCCGTCCTCCGCCGCCTTCTTCATCCTGGAGACGAGCGCCTGCGCCTGCGCCGTCGGCTTGCGGCGGTCGATCCATGCCGGCTCGTAGCGCCGCCGCTCGTAGAAGCCGCGCACCGCCGCCGAGACGTCGCGCTCGATGCGTCCGCGCGGCTCCGGCCGTGCGTCGAGCAGCGACCAGACCAGCTGGCCCTCGCGCGAGAGCGCCATGCCGCCGGGGATCGGCGCGACCGCCTGCTCGCCGCCGGTCACGGCGAGGGCGAGGTCCTCCGGCGAGGCGAGGGCCGCGGCTCCGGACGCCGCGAGAAGGAGGGCGGTGGCAGCGAACAGCCTGGCCGGTCTCGTTACCATCCCGATCACTCCGCGACGCTCAGCACTGGGCCGGGACGGTATTCCTCCGGCCCGCGTTCCGGCTCGATGTCGTAATCCTTCAGCTTGCGGTAGAGCGTCGACCGCCCGATCCCGAGCCGGCGGGCGACCTCGCTCATGCAACCGCGATAGTGATCGAGCGCGAATCGGATCACCTCCTCCTCGAGCGCTTCGAAGCGGCGCACCTCGCCCCGTTCGTCGAGAAGGCGGGCGACACCATACCGCCCGGCCGCCGGTGCGTCAGTCGGACTCTGCGCCGGCCAATCATTCCGCCCGAGATTGAAGGTCCGCTGTAGCTCCTCGGCAACAGGCCTCGGCGCGCGGGGAGGCGCCGCCGCCGCCCGGCCGGCGGTTTCCGGTGGGCCCCAGCCGTTCCGGGACGCCACGATCTGCGGGAAGTCCCTCGGCCTCAGCCGCGGAGCGTCGCTCAGCACCACGGCGCGGAAGACCGCGTTCTGCAGCTGGCGGATGTTGCCCGGCCAGTCATAGGCGACGAGGAGGTCGAGCGCCTCCGGGGCGATGCCGGCAAGGCCGGGCTTGCCTTCCTCCGCCGCGAAGCGCGCCAGGAAATGCCGCGCGAGCTCCGGGATGTCCTCACGCCGGTCGCGGAGCGGCGGGACCCAGATCGGAAACACGTTGAGGCGGTAGAACAGGTCGTCGCGGAACTCGCCGTCCGCCACGAGCTCCACCAGCCGGCGGTTGGTCGCGGCGATCAGGCGGACGTCGACCCGGACCGGGCGACTCGCGCCGACGGGGTCGATCTCGCCATCCTGCAGGACGCGGAGCAGCTTGACCTGCGCGTCGGGCGAAAGCTCGCCGATCTCGTCGAGGAACAGCGTGCCGCCATGCGCCTCCTGGAACTTGCCGATCCGCCGCTCGGTGGCGCCGGTGAAGGCGCCCTTCTCGTGGCCGAACAGGATGCTCTCGACGAGGTTCTCGGGGATGGCGCCGCAATTGACGGCGACGAAGGGCTTGGTGCGCCTGTTCGAGCTGCCCTGGATCGCGCGCGCGACGAGCTCCTTGCCGACGCCCGATTCGCCCTCGATCAGGACCGGGATCGCGGATCGCGCGGCGCGCTCGCCGAGGTCGACGACACGCTCCATGGACGGCGCGCGGCCGATCAGGTCGCGGAAGGTGAGGGTCCCGGCATGCGTGCTCCGCATCCGGGAGATCTCGCTGGTCAGGGCGCCGAGCTTCAGCGCGTTCGAGAGAGAGGCGCGGATGCGCTCCGGAGCGGCGGGCTTCACGACGAAGTCGCAGGCGCCGGCCCGCATCGCCGATACCGCGGCTTCGACGCCGCCCTTCGCCGTCTGCACGACCACGGGAACGGCGATGCCGAGGGGCGCGAACTGCGCGAGGACGGCGAGACCGTCCATTCCCGGCATGACGAGATCGAGCAGCACCGCGGAGATTGCGGGCGCGTCGGCACGCTGCAGGCGCTGGAGCGCTGCCTCGCCGCTTGCGACCGTCTCGGTTCGGTGCCCCAGCGCGCGGACCGTTTCCTCCAGGATCCGGCACTGGACGGGATCGTCGTCGACGATCAGGATTCGGCTGGGCATGGAGCTGGCCGGCCGGGCCTTCTGGGGTTTCGTAGGGTGCCGCAGGTCATGGTGGCGGCACCGTGAACCAACTTGGTTAAGGCGTCCTTACCCGTCGAACGGAGTTCTTGCCGATCGGGGTGGCGGCCGGCATCGAGGTTGCGCAAGCGGCGGCATCACGCGATCTATAGCCGCGACGACGTGAACAGAGGCGAAGAGATGGCGGTGACCGGCGCAGCGCGGAACGAGACGGCGGGCGAACTGGGCGATCTGCCGGTCTGGGATCTTTCCGATCTCTATCCCGGCATGAACTCGGCCGAGGTCGAGGCGGACATCGCCAAGGCGGAAAGCGAGGCGGCCGCCTTCGCCGCCGCGTATAAGGGCCGGCTCGAGGAGATCGCTGGCGGGGCGGAGGGCGGCGCGGCGCTGGCGGCGGCGATCCGGCGCTACGAGGCGGTCGAGGAGGTGATCGGCAAGCTGATGAGCTATGCGAGCCTCGTCTATTCGGGCGATACGACCGACCCGGCGCGGGCCAAGTTCTACGGGGACGTGCAGGACAGGCTGAACACGGTCGCGACGCGCCTGCTCTTCTTCGAGCTCGAGCTGAACCGCCTCGACGACGCGCTGGTCGAGGCCGGCATGGCGGACCCCGCGCTCGCCCATTACCGCGCCTGGATCGAGGACATCCGCCTGGAGCGTCCCTACCAGCTCTCCGACGAGCTCGAGCGGCTCTTCCTGGAGAAGTCGGTCACCGGGCGGGGCGCCTGGAACCGGCTCTTCGACGAGACGCTCGCCTCGCTCCGCTTCGAGGTCGGCGGCGCGAAGCTGACGCTCGAGCCCACGCTCAACCTCCTCGTCGATCGCGACGAGGCGAAGCGGCGGAGCGCCGCCGAGGCGCTCGCCCGGACCTTCGGGGAGAACCTCCGGCTCTTCACCCTCGTCACCAACGTGCTCGCCAAGGACAAGGCGATTTCGGACAGCTGGCGCGGCTTCAAGGACGTGGCGGCGGCGCGCCATCTCTCCAACCGGGTCGAGCCGGAAGTGGTGGATGCGCTCGTGACCGCGGTCCGCGACGCCTATCCGCGGCTGTCGCACCGGTATTACGCGCTGAAGGCGCGCTGGCTCGGCATGGACCGCCTCAACCATTGGGACCGCAACGCCCCGCTTCCCGATGCGCTCGACCGGCGCGTGCCCTGGACGGAGGCGCAGGCGACCGTGCTCTCGGCCTATCGCGGCTTCGCGCCGGAAATGGCGGAAATCGCGGCGCGCTTCTTCGACGGGCACTGGATCGACGCGCCGACGCGGCCCGGCAAGGCCCCCGGCGCCTTCGCGCATTCCACCGTCCCCTCGGTGCACCCCTACGTTCTCCTGAACTATCAGGGCAAGACGCGGGACGTCATGACGCTCGCCCACGAGCTCGGCCACGGCGTGCACCAGGTGCTCGCGGCCGGGCAGGGGCTGCTGATGGCGCAGACGCCGCTCACGCTCGCCGAGACGGCGAGCGTCTTCGGCGAGATGCTGACCTTCCAGGCCATGCTCGCCAAGGCCGGTTCGCCGCGCGAGCGCAGCATCATGCTCGCCGGCAAGGTCGAGGACATGCTCAACACCGTGGTCCGGCAGATCGCGTTCTACACCTTCGAGCGCCGCGTCCATGTCGAGCGCCGCGGCGGCGAGCTCACCTCCGAGCGCATCGGCGAGATCTGGCTCGAGGTGCAGCGGGAGAGCCTCGGCCCCGCGATCCGCCTCGGCGAGGGCTACGAGACGTTCTGGACCTATATTCCGCACTTCATCCACTCGCCCTTCTACGTCTACGCCTACGCGTTCGGCGACTGCCTCGTGAACTCGCTCTACGCCGTCTACCGGAAGGCGGAGCCGGGCTTCCAGGAGAAGTACTTCGCGATGCTGAAGGCGGGCGGGACCAAGCGGCACAAGGAGCTGCTCGCCCCCTTCGGCCTCGATGCGTCCGACCCCGGATTCTGGAAGATGGGCCTCTCGGTGATCGAGGGCTTCATCGACGAGCTCGAGGCGGACGGGCGCGGCCGCGCCTGAGCGCGCGGAGACGCGCGGACGGAAGGCGCTGTCCGATGAGCCGATGGCGGTCCCGGAACGACCCGCCTTCCTCCCCGTCGCCATCGCCGGTCCGACCCGGCGATCCAGGCGGCCTCGCCTCACCCTCCGTCGTCATCGCCGGACCTGATCCGGCGATCCAGAGGGGCGGCCGAGGCGGAACCGGACGCCGCTGGATGCCCGGGTCGAGCCCGGGCAGGACGACAGAGCAAGCGGTGATCTTGGAACGCTCGCTCTTCATGTTTTCCCGCGCCTCCCAGCGCAGGAAGCCCGAGCTACCGCAGCACGCCCTCTCCTGAGAACAGGTCCTCCACCAACCCCTCGCGGGCACGCATGCCGGGCGGCGACGGCTGGCGCTCGGTATCCTGGATCAGTCGTGCGAAGACCACCGTATCCGATCCCTTCTGCGCCCAGCCCACGAACCAGCCGAACGGATTGCTGAGCTTGCCCTCCGCCGTCCTGATGCCGCCGGCGCCGGTCTTTCCGAAGACGTGCCAGTTCCCTTTCATCCCCTGATCCAGGATCACACTGGTGCTCTCGACCGCCTTGTCGCTCACCGGAAGTTCGTGGCGGACGAGCTTTCGGAGGAACGCGACTTGCTCCGCCGGAGAGACTTGCAGGGACGAGCTCAGCCAGGCATTGGTCAAGCCGTTCTTCCGGCCGGGGTCTCCGGCCAAGTCCCTGTTGCCGTAGTCGAAGGCAGTCACGTAGGCCGCGAATTTCTCCATTCCCAGCCGCGACGTCGTCTGCTGGGAATACCAGATCACGGAATCGCGCATCCAGCTTGTCGGGTTCTGAGCTCGGCGCCATTCCGGCCGGTCATCGATATAGCCGTCCTTGAAAGGCAGTTCGGGCGCAGTGGGCGACTGCAGGACGCCACTATCGAAGCCCATCAGACTGATCGCGATCTTGAAGGTCGACGCGGGAGACATGCGCTGTCCGCAATCGCCCTCTTCGACAAGCGGCTTTCCCGTCTGGGCCGAGACGGCGAGCATGCAGATCACTTTCGTTTCTGCCTGCGACGGCGTCGCGGTGAAAGCCAGACAGGCGCAAGCGGCAAGGAGAAGCTTCGTCATTCGATGATTCCGGTTCCATCCTTGCTGCATAGACCGCTGAGCAGTTCCGCGTCCAAGTCGGATCGGGCCTGGCGCGACAGCAAGACGGAACGGGAGAGCCGCAGGCGCCTCGCCTGCCTCTCCGTCGCCACCGCCCTACGGTCGTCATCGCCGGTTCGACCCGGCGATCCGTGCCGCCTCGCCTCACCCTCTGTCGTCATCGCCGGACTTGATCCGGCGATCCAGAGGGGCGCCCGAGGCGGAACGGAGGCCGCTGGATGCCCGGGTCAAGCCCGGGCAGGACGACAGAGAGTGCTGTGATCTCGGGAGATACTTTTGGCGACCCACGCCGCCGCATCCCTCCCCTCCGCCGCAAGGGGAGGGATTGTCCGGCCCCGCCCCCTGTCGTCGTCGCCGGCCCGACCCGGCGATCCGTTCCGCCTCGCCACGCCTCCTGTCGTCATCGCCGGTTCGACCCGGCGATCCGTGCCGCCTCGCCTCACCCTCTGTCGTCATCGCCGGTCCGACCCGGCGATCCAGAGGGGCGGCCGAGGCGGAACCGGAGGCCGCTGGATGCCCGGGCCGGGGCGGCCCGGCCGGGTGCGGGTGCCGCGGTCAGGCGCGGCGGAGGGGGGCCTCGGTGCGGGCCTGGAGGTCCTCGAAGCTGAGGCCGGGGATCATCTCGGTGACGAGGAA
>NZ_SPKJ01000161.1 GCF_009866965.1 Propylenella binzhouense
CGCCGCAATCGCCGGTGCTGCGCCGGCCCCGGTCCCGTTCGGGGCATTGGTGTCCTGCGCCGCCGCCACGGCCGGCGCGCCGAGAAGGGCGAGTGCCGCCGCCGCGGCGAGAAGGTGCCGCCGCATCATCGCGCCGCCTCCGCCATTGCGCCCGCGCCGGCGTGGCGCGCGGGGTCGTGGACGAGATGGACGAGCCAGCCGACGAGGCCGAGCGCCATGAACGCGATCAGGAAGCGCGATTCAAGGAAGTAGGCGGCCGCGGCCGTCCCGAAGATGTCGAGCAAGGCGAGCACGAGGAGCAGGCCGCGCACGAAGCGGGGCGCATGGCGAGCGAACGCGATCACCAGCGCCGCCAGGAGAAGGAGCGCCGTCGAGACCAGCACGAGATAGGCGCCGCCGGTGAAGGCGATTCCGTTGCCGCTGCTGAAGGCGTTGATCGCGGCGGTGACGAGCCCCGCAAGCGCCGCGACGAGCAGGATCCAGGCGCCGGGAGATAGTGGGCGCCGGTGTGCCTCTGCCATCCTCTCCTCCTTGTGAAATGCGGGTGTGGAATGCGGGCGGCTGGTCGGGGACACGCCTGTGCCTTGCCCGCTGGACAAGAGGGTGAACGGAAGGTGCGGGGCGGGGTTCCCCCTCACGCCCGCCCGTGGCGCGGGCGGAATGTCGCGGGGTCGCCCGCGCGCCGGGCGCAGCGCTCAGACGCCCGCCTCCTCGTTGCCGGCCTGCGAGCGCAGGATCCGGTCCCGCATCGTCGTCAGCTCGTGTCGCATCCATTCGATGTCCGCCGCTTCCAGTTCCGCCGCGCTCGCCGCCGCCGCGCCGCGCTTTTCCGGCATGCGCCGCGCCTTGCCGCGCGCGATCGAGCCCCGCAGCCGGACGAGCGCCTCGAGCAGCTTCACGATCGCCGCATGGTCCGGCTCCGCCGCGCAGATCATCCGTTCCAGCCGCGCAAGCTCGGTCAGGAAGACGGCGTCGAGGCGCCGGTCCGTCTTCTCGGCCCGGTCGAGCGTCCTTCGCTTCATCGCAGCCCCGCAGCCGGGACGCCGCGCCCAGCCTTCCGCCTCGATCCGGCGGCGGAGCTCGGATTGCCTCAGCCCGAATTCCGCCAGGATCGCCCGCACGGGGCACGCACGGGCCTCGTAGGCCTTGCGCACGGCGGGCCAGTCCACCTGCCGCTCCGGCGCACCGCCGAACTGCGCGGGGACGCGCGGCCTTTCCGGCGGGCGCATCCGCCAGCCGGCAGCGAGGGCGCGCCGCTTCAGCTCCCAGCCGGAGTGCCCGAACCGGCGGCATATGGTGTCGATCGGGGTCGCGAAATCCTCCCAGGCGGCACGGACGGCCTCCCAGTCGGTCGGCGGAGCATCGGGATAGCGGACCATGGACCCTCCGGCAGGTGCGGATCGCCGCCGCGGGCGGCCTGCCTCACGTCTAAACCCGGCCCGCGCGACCGCTGGCACGGCCGGCTCTTTTCCCCCCGCCCGTGCCGTTCCTGCCCTTGCCGGGCCGGCTCGCGTGATACGCGTCAGGGCCGCAGCGCTTGGCGGGCGGGCGAAGCGCGGGCGGCCCCTGTAAGACCCTGCCGTCAAACCGTGCCCGGCTGCTCCGTCTGCCGGAAGAAGCCCGCCAGCGACGCCGCCAGGGCCTCCGGCGCCTCCTCCGCCACGTGGTGGCCGCTCTCGATCCCGCGGCCCTCCAGTCCGGCGCCGGCCCAGGGCCGCCAGACCGCGCGCGGATCGCCGTAAAGCGCCGCCAGATCGTCGCGGAGCGACCAGAGCACGAGGAGCGGCATGGCGAGCCTGCGCCCCGCCGCCCGGTCGGCTTCGTCATGCGCGCGGTCGATGCCGAGCCCCGCCCGGTAGTCCTCCAGCATGCCGTGCACGGTGGCGGGATCCCGCGTCGCGGCGCGGAAATCCGCATGGTTCTCCGGGCCCATCGCCGCCGGATCGCCGCTGTACCAGGCGTCCGGATCGGCGAGGATCGCGCGCTCCGGCTTCTCCGGCACGGCGAAGAAGAACCAGTGCCACCAGGCCTGCGCGAAGCGGGCGTCGCAGCGGGCGAGCGCGTCTCCGATCGGCACGGCGTCGAGGATGGCGAGGCGGCTCACGCGGTCGGGATGGTCCATGGCCGTCCGGAACGCCGTATAGGCGCCGCGGTCGTGTCCTGCGAGCGCGAAGCGGTCGAAGCCGAGCCGCTCCATCAGCGCCACGCAGTCGCGCGCCTTCGCCCGCTTCGCCGAGCCGGAATGGTCATGCGTATCGGCGGGCTTCGAGGATGCGCCGAAGCCGCGCAGGTCCGGGCAGACGACCGTGAAGTGCTCCGCGAGGAGCGGCGCCACCCGCCACCAGGTCGTGTGGGTGCGGGGATGGCCGTGGAGGAGAAGAACCGGCGGTCCCTTGCCGCCGTGCCGCACACGCAGGACCGCCTCGGGCAAGGCGATCCTTTCGAGCGTGAAGCCTTCGAACATCGCACCTCCCTTCCGCCTTCCCCGGCGGAACGCGGCGCCGGGCGGCCGCGCTGTCCCGCGCGGCCCGGAGCCGGCCGGCCGCGCTTTCCCGCCGGGTCAGTACAGGCTCGTACGTTCGGACGCCAACTCCCGGAGCTCGCGGACCTTTTTTGCCCGCTTCATAAGCGTGATCAAGGAAGGGACCGGCGCTCGCGCAACCGCGGTCCCCCCGTGCCGTTGTCGCCGTGCCAGCGAGTCTCCCTCCCCTCGACGGCCGGTCGGCACGGTGCGCTCCGGCGCACCGTGCCGACGCGACTTCCGCCGCTCGCGGCCGTGCGCCCGGCGCTCGTCCCGTCCCGCCGCTCGTCCCGTCCCGGCGCGCAACCGCTCGTTCTGTCCCGATCGCGGTCGCTTGCTCCGTCCCGGCGCGCAACCGCTTGTTCTGTCGTCCTGCCCGGGCTCGACCCGGGCATCCACGGGCCTCCGATCCGCTTCGCCGCCCTCTGGATCGCCGGATCACGTCCGGCGAGGAAAACGGAGCGGCGGGGCGCCCGCGGGCCGAACGTCGCATTGCGGTCCGCGCTTCGGTGAATATCCTATATGGCCGACGCATCTTTTCCGGACGGCCATGTCGATCACGATCCTTCCGGCCGCGCCCTCCCCGCGCGCGCCGCTTCACCCCGAGATCACCGAGGCGCTCATCAGGGACGTGGTGGACGCCTTCTACGGCCGCATCCGGCAGGACCCGCAGCTCGGACCCATCTTCGAGCGCGAGATCGGCGAGCGCTGGGACGAGCACCTGCCGAAGATGTATGCCTTCTGGTCCTCGGTGATGATGCTGACCGGGCGCTACAAGGGCCGGCCGGTGCCGGCGCATGCGAGGATGAGGGGTCTCACCGCCGCGGATTTCGAGCGCTGGCTGGCACTTTTCGGCGAGACGGTCGGTGAGCTGTGCCCGGGCGAGGTGGCCGCCCTCTTCCGCGAAAAGGCAGGGCGGATCGCGCAGAGCCTGCAGCTCGCGCTGTTCTTCGATCCCGCGGCCATCGCGCCGCGCCCGGCCTGAAGGCGGGCGCGGTTCGGACCCGCCGGCAATCGCCATTTGAGCCCTGCCTGCTGAGCCCTGCCTGCCGGGCAATGCCCGCCGGACCCGCCGCTCAGTCGCGGCCGTGCTGCGCCCGCCGCGTCATCGGACCGGGACCGCGCATGTAATGTCGCTCCGGGTGATAATCGGACGCGAAGCGGTCGCGGATGGTCCTGAACCCGGCGCTGACGGCACGAACAATCCGGGCAAGCATGGTCAGCTCCTGCAGATTTCTCTCACGGCGGGCTAGCGAACAATCAGGATTGTAATACGATACTATTGCAGGATTGTTTCATCTGCCCCGGAAATGTGATGCGTGGCGGGCTTGCCCTTCCCGCCCGGCGGCATGATCCTCGGCCCGACCAGACGCGGCGAGCGCGCGCCGAACCATCGGCAGGTCGGGGGCGGGACGGCGATGCGGGACTACCGGCTCTACAGCTTCTGGCGTTCGCAGGCGGCCTATCGCGTCCGCATCGCGCTCCACCTGAAGCGCGTGGCGGCGACGATCGTGACGGTGGACTTCGCGAGCGGTGAACAGCGGTCCGAAACCTACCGCGCCATCAATCCGAACCTTTCGGTCCCCGCCCTTTTCGTCGACGACGGCGCGCCGCTCGTTTCC
Source organism: Propylenella binzhouense (assembly GCF_009866965.1). GTDB lineage: Bacteria > Pseudomonadota > Alphaproteobacteria > Rhizobiales > Afifellaceae > Propylenella > Propylenella binzhouense. The sequence continues at coordinate 4,144 of NZ_SPKJ01000161.1, forward strand.
TCGCTCGCCATCCTGGATTATCTCGAGGAGGTCCACCCGGACCCGGCGATCCTTCCGGAAGGGCCGCGCGACCGCGCGCATGCCCGCGCCCTCGCCCACGCGGTCGCGGTCGACGCCCATCCCTTCATCGTGCCGCGCGTCCGGGACTATCTCGAACAGCAACTGGGCGCCGGCGCGGCGGCGCGCGCGCAGTGGATCAGGCACTGGCTCGACCGCGGACTCGACGTCGCGGAAGCGATGCTCAGCGGCGATGCCCGGACGGGCCGCTTCTGCCTCGGCGGCACGCCGACCATCGCGGACATCTGCCTGGTGGCGCATATCACGAGCGCGAAGATGCTGTTCGACTACGATCTCGGACGCTGGCCGACCGCAGGCCACATCTACCAGACCTGCATGACGCTGCCCGCCTTCCTGGAAACGCACCCGCTCCGCCAGCCGGGCGCCCCGAGCGAGCTCGAGGCGCGGCTGCGCTGATCAATCGTGCGCCGGGCCCGGCCCGCCCTTCGCCCGGCGGGCGCGCCGGGCGAACATGTTGAGCCCCTCCACGAAGGCCGAGAAGGCCATGGCGGCGTAGACGTAGCCCTTCGGGATGTGCGCGCCGAAGCCCTCGGCGATCAGCGTCGTGCCGATCAGGAGGAGAAAGCCGAGCGCGAGCATGACGATCGTCGGGTTCCGGTGAATGAAGTTCCCGAGCGGATCGGCCGCCACCAGCATCACGCCGACCGCCACCAGCACCGCGATCACCATGACGGGGATGTGGTCCGTCATGCCGACGGCCGTGATGATGCTGTCGATCGAGAAGACGAGATCGAGCAGCAGGATCTGGGTGACGGCGGCGCCGAAGCCGATCGTCGCCGACCGCTTCTCGAACATGTCGTCGCCCGGATCGGGATCGACATTGTGATGGATCTCCTTGGTCGCCTTCCAGACCAGGAACAGGCCGCCCGCGATCAGGATGAGGTCGCGCCACGAAATGCCGTGGCCGAACAGCGAGAAGAGCGGCGTCGTGAGCTGGACGATGAAGGCGACCGTGCCGAGGAGCCCGAGGCGCAGGATGAGCGCCATGCTGATGCCGAGACGGCGCCCGCGCGAGCGCTGCGCCTCAGGCAGCTTGTTCGTCAGGATCGAGATGAAGATGAGATTGTCGATCCCGAGCACGACCTCCATCGCGATGAGGGTCGCGAGCGCCGCCCACACGGCGGGATCGGCGGCGAGACTTGCAAGGTAATCCACTGGGCCTCTCCTCTTTCTCCCGCCGACATCGCAGCCGGTTTCGGCTGCCAGAGGGGCCCGGTCGGGTCGCCTCCATCTAGGGCCGTCCCCGCGGCTGCTCAACAGGGCCCGGACTTCACGACCCCGTGATCCGGAGCGCCCGGGCCGAGAAGCAGGAGATCGGTAACCCTGCCGGGAAATCCCCGCTCCGGCCGGCACCCGCGCCGGAACCGGAGGCGGATCCGCCGCGTCGCCCTTCATACGTGTTCGGGAGGACCTTCGATGCAACGGATGGCACGGCTCCTCGCGCTTGCGCTTCTGGCCGCAGGACCGGCAGGCGCGGCCGCGCAGACGGCACCGGCCCCGCCCCGCGACGACGCCGATTCCACGACGGTCAGGATGACGGTCGCGCCGGCGCCGCCGGAGGAGGAGACCGGGGAAGCCCGGCCCGGCCCGGCGGAGGCCGGCGCCGCCGAAGCCGCGACATCCCGGTCCCCGGCCGCTCCGGCTGGAAACGCGGCCGCCGGTCCGCAGGCCGCGCCGGC
>NZ_SPKJ01000162.1 GCF_009866965.1 Propylenella binzhouense
CGCCGCGGCGGGCGGAACGGGCGCGGCCGCGACGCCCGAGGCGGCCGGCGCGGGCTCGCCCTTGCCGATCGTGAGCCTGGCGTCGCCGAGCTCCACCTGGAGGAAATCGAGCGAAGAGCGGTCGAGCGTCTCGATCAGGAGGGCGATCTTCCTGACGTCTTCCTCGCTCAGCGGGCCGAACAGATTATTCACGCGTCACCCCGCCGTTCGCATGCGGTACGCTGCCTGCCGGCGCCGCGCGCCGGTATCCCTCTTGTCATGAGTTCCCCCTCAAACGGCCGATGAACGATTGCGGACCACCAGCTGGTCGCCGCCCCGCTGGACCTGCACGTAGCGCACTCCCTTGTGCTTCCCCAGCTCCTCGACGAGCCCCGCGAGCGGCAGGCCGGCATGGTAGCGGCGCGGCGGACCCGCCGCCCGCATCGCCCTGATTTCCTGGTCGCCCTTCATCACGTAGCGCAGGAGCAGCTCCTCGTCGGAGAGATCGGGCCCGCCGAGCTTCTCGCGGATATCCTCCAGCGGCACGTCCATGTTCGGGCGCTTCTTCAGCTCTTCCGCCCGCGGCAGGCTGAGGAACCGGTCCCTCAGGTCCTGGTCCATCCAGGTATATCCCGAATCCTCGCCGAACACGCCGAGGGCATGGAGGAGGACCTCGTCGATGACGAGCTTGTAGCGCTCGCCCTTCGCCACGTTGATGGCGGCCTGCGTCACCACGTACTGGGAGAGCGGCGTGATCATGATCGGATAGCCGAGATCCTTGCGGACCTGCACGCATTCCTCCAGCACCTCGTCGAGCCGGTCCTGGATGCCGAGCTCGGCGAGCTGGTACTTCAGGTTGGAGATGACGCCGCCGGGGACCTGGTGGACATATTGCGCGGCGTCGTGCTCGAGCGGGGCGCCGATCGGCATGCCGTCGGCCCTCGCAAAGGCGGTGAGCCGCTCGGAGACGGATTGCAGCAGCGCATCGTCGACCGAGGTGGAATAGCCGAGGATCCGCGCGTTCCGGGCGACATTCAGCACCGAGGGCTGCGACGGGCCGTTGGCGAGCGGCGGCACGGCCGTGTGGAGGGTGGAGATCCCGAGCCGCATCGCTTCGAGATAGACCATCTCGGCCTGTCCGGTCGTGCAGTGCGAATGCAGCTCGACGGGAATGCCGTCCGCATTGGCGACGATGGTCGGAAGCAGCGTGCGGGCCCGGTCGACGGTGAGAAGCCCGCCCTGGTCCTTGAGGTAGATCGCGTCCGGCTTGAAGGGCAGCAGCCGCCGGGTCGTCTCGGCATAATACGCGTCCGTGTGCCGCGGCGAGATCGTGTAGGAGAGCGCAAGCACGACCTCCAGCCCGACGCCGCGCAGCATCGGCACGATCCAGGGCAGCGCCCGCTTGATCTGGTCGAGCGTGTTGCAGGTCACCTGCATCCGGTCGACCACGCCGAGCTCGGCGAGGTGCCGGTAGTAGAGCTCGATCACGGAGCGGGGCGTGCCGAGTTCGAACGGCAGGATGAAGGCGCCGCCGAGGCCGACCTTCGGGGTCCGGGGCATCTTGCGCGCCAGCACGCGCGCGAGCTCCCAGTAATCCTCCTTCAGGTCGCGGATGCACTTCTTGATGAAGATGCCGAGGATCGGGACCTCGATCGCCTTGAAGCCGGCATTGTCCATGTCCTCCGCAACGGCTTCCATCATGCCGGAGCGCATGCCGAACGCCCAGAGGCTCTGGTGCCCGTCGCGGAATGTCGTGTCGATGAAATCTACGTTCACGGCGTTGTTCTCGTTCAGGATGTCCGGTCGTTCAGGATGCCCGGCCGGTGGCCCGGCCCGAAGATGCCCCCCGCGCGCGCCGTCGGGCAAGGCGCGTGCGTGCGCCTTGCCCGAATTGCAGGTGGCGAAATCCGGACGGCATGTCGATCCCGGGCGTGGGCCCTCCGAAACCTCGAGCGTACCCGGCCCCGGCCGCCGGCGCGCATGGTCCCGGTGAAGGGTGTTTTGCCCGCCATGCCCCTAGCCGCGCTTCGTCCGGACCGCCATCCTGCCGGATGGACAGCCGGTCACCGCCATGGAGCTCGCGCGCCTCGCAAGTTCGTCAGCCTCGGGCGCTGCGCGGGAAGGTGAATTCTTCATCAGCGATCCACAATACCAGATAGCATGCCGTCGAGCCAGAGCCTCGCAGGCTCCCGCCGGCGGCCTCGCTGCGGCAAGATGCGGAAGGGCTTACCTGGGCCCGCGGGGCTGGATTCCGCCACCCGCTATCGACAGAGGCCGGGCAATATGCTGTCCTGACGTCGGAAAGTGGATCAAAAGGGGTTGCTGGCAGCTTCCTATTTGGTACTTTGGATTGCGAATTCGGAAACCTGCTCGCCAGCCGGGGCCGGGCAAGTCCGGTGGGCTCGCCCGGTTCGGACCAAAGAGCGGGACCGATGCGCCGCGACGGTCGGGGCGGCCTGCCCGATCGGCCGGCGCGGCACGTGAATGGGGTTCACTGGGAGGATCTGATCTTGAGAATGCTTTCGAAACGAGCGGTGCTGGCGGCGATGTTCGCCGTCGCCACGGCCGCGATCGGGCGACCTGCGCTAGCGCAGTCGACGGTGCTCATCGGCAACGCGACCGCAAACGACACGCAGGCGGCCGTGAACGACAAGTTCGCCGAGCTGATCACGAAATATTCCGACGGCCGCCTGTCCGCTTCCGCGCGGCATGGCCAGTCGCTCGGCACCAACGTGCAGATGATCGCCGCGCTTCAGGCGGGGTCGCTGCAGGGAATGGTGTTCCCGGCCGGCTTCCTCTCCTCGGCCGTGCCGGAGCTCGCGCTCTTCGACATGCCGTTCCTGCTGCCCGGCGAGCCGGCCAAGATCACCGCCTTCGCCAAGCAGAGCAAGGCGGCGGAGCAGATGAAGGAAGCCGCCGAGAAGAAGGGCGTCCACATCATCGGCTTCCACGGCATCGGCCCGCAGCACCTGCTCACGAAGTTCCCGGTCAATACGGTCGCGGATCTCAAGGGCAAGAAGTTCCGCGTCATCCCCTCGCCGCCGCGCGTCGGCGCCTACCAGGACTGGGGCGTGGTGACGCGCCCGATGGAGCTCGGCGAGGTCTACACCGCGCTGCAGCAGGGCGCGATCGACGGCTTCGCCGATCCCCCGGACGTGCTCTTCAAGATGAAGCACTTCGAGGTGGCCGACCATTACACGATCACCAACCAGTTCGCCTTCGTGTCGAACGTGATCGTCAGCAAGCGCTGGTTCGACGGGCTGCCGAAGGACCTGCAGGACGCCGTGACCAAGGCCGGCACGGACGCCATCGCCTGGGCCGACGAGGCCTACACCAAGGCGCAGGTCTCGAGCCTCCAGGCGCTCGAGGGCAAGATCGAGGTGTCCGAGATGCCGCCCGCCGAGCTCCAGAAGATGAAGGACATGGCCAAGGCCGGCGTGTGGGCGCGCCTGGCCGAGGACAAGCGCCTCGGACCGACGGTCGAGATCCTGAAAGAGGACGTCGAACGCTTCAACAAGGGAACCTGACGGATCGCCGATCCGCCGGGCCGGATCGTCTGCCGCGGCCGCGGCGGGGGCATCGGCCTCCGTCGCGGCAGCCGCGATGAGCGGCAGGCTTCGTGCGCGGTCCGGAAGGTCCGCGAACCCGGCATTCCCCGCCGGGCGGTCTCGGCGGGTGGTCCGGTCAGGCCGGTTTCTGCAAAGGAGGGGTGTCTATCGCATGGCCCAGCGCTCCAGTCCGGGCTTCCTGCACGGCGTCGACCGGATGGTCCACGGCATGGCCCGGGTCGCGGACCAGCTTTCCGCCCTGGTCTGCGCCATCCTGATCCTCGCGACCGCCGTCACGATGGCCGTGTTCCAGATGGGCATCAACATCGTCGGAATCGACGACATCCTGCGCATGCTGCTGATCTGGCTCGTCTATCTCGGCGCCGTATCGCTCTCGCTCGACGGCGACCACATCTCGATGGACGCGGTCTACCAGGTCCTGCCAGACCGGGCCCGCAGGATCGTCGACGTGCTGATTTCGCTGTTCGGCATCGGGCTTTCGCTGTTCGTCGCGAAGTTCGGCCTCGACAGCATGCTGACGGACATCGATTACGAGATGACGCTCCCGAGCGGCTACCTGCCCGAATGGCCGCAATCGCTCGCCATCCCCCTCTGCTTCGCGCTGATGGCGGTGGCCTATCTCAGCTATCTCCTCTCCGTGCTCACGGGACGCCGCTACCGCGACAGCGGGCGGGCCGACGAGCTGACTGAGCTGACGAAGGGCTCGTAGTCGCGTGTGGGCGCTCATTGCGATCGGGGCCGTCGCGCTCCTGATACTCGGGATTCCGATGTGGATGATCTTCCTGCTGATGGCCATCACGGCCATGCAGTGGGAGGGGGTCTCCATGGAGGTGGTGATCCAGGGCCTCACCGGCGGGATCAACCAGCTCGTCCTCCTCGCCGTGCCAGGCTTCATCTTCGCGGGCAGCGTCATGGGCCAGGGCGGCATGGCGCTCCGCCTGGTGAACTGGATCTCGGCGCTGCTCGGGCGCGTGCCCGGGGGCATGTCGCTCACGACCGTCGCGGCCGCCGAGCTGTTCGGGGCGATCTCGGGCTCGAGCGCCGCCACCGTCGCCGCGCTCGGCAAGATCCTCTACCAGGCGCTCCTCAACAACGGCTACGGCAGGCATTTCTCGATCGGGCTCATCACCTCCGCCGGCGCGATCGCGATCATCATCCCGCCGAGCATCACCATGATCCTCTTCTCGGTGATGACCGACGCCTCGGTCGGCAAGCTGTTCCTGGCCGGCGTGCTGCCCGGCATCGTGGTCGGCCTCGCGGCCATGGCCTATTGCGTGTGGTACGCGCTCCGGCACCGGATCACCTCGGGCCGGACCTGGGATCTCGGCGAGATCGCCCGCACCTCGCGCGAGGTGCTCTGGACGCTCGGCGCGCCGGCCGTCATCTTCGTCGGCATCTATGGCGGGTTCGCGACGCCGACCGAGGCCGCCATGGCGGTCTCCGCCTATGCCGTCTTCGTCAGCGTCTTCATCTATCGCGAGCTCAGCTGGCGCCAGGTCTGGTCGATCACCCGCGACACGGCGCGGCTCACCGCCAAGGTCTTCATCATCGTGGCGGCCTCGAGCGTGTTCTCCTGGATCCTGACCGCCGACCAGATCCCGCTGAAGATGGTCGCCTTCATCGAGCAGTACCAGCTCTCGCCGATCGTCCTGCTGCTGCTCATCAACCTCATTCTGCTGATCGTCGGCATGTTCATGGACCCGAATTCCGCCGTGGTCCTGTTCACGCCGCTGCTCTGGCCGCTCGCCCAGCATGCCGGGGTCGACCTCATCCATTTCGGCATCATCTTCACGGTCAACCTGGCGATCGGGATGTTCTCGCCGCCCTTCGGGCTGAACATCTTCGTCAGCAGCAGCATCTTCAACATTTCGTCGACGGAGGTCATCCGCGGGCTGGCCCCGTTCTTCTTCGTCTATCTGGTCGCGCTCGCGATCATCACCTACGTGCCGGCGATCTCGCTGGCGCTGCCCAACTGGTGAGGCCGGGCCGGGCAGGCGAATCGATCCGAGTTCTATGTTGAAAGAGGTGATTGGTGAGTATCTCGGTTGAAGAGATTCAGGAGATCCTGAGAATCTATCTGGAATCCGACCTCCAGGATCTCCGGCTGGAGATCGGCAATGTCCGGCTGGCGGTGAGCCGGAGCGGGACGGCCGCGCCCTTCGCGCCGCTTCCCGCCGCGGTCCAGAGCGCGCCCGCCGCTGTCCAGAGCGCTCCCGCCGCCGCCTCGGCGGACGCGCCTGCCGCCCTTCCGCCGGCGCC
>NZ_SPKJ01000163.1 GCF_009866965.1 Propylenella binzhouense
CGCCCGGCGCCGCTCAGCGCGGCCGCCTGCTGCCGGCGGCGCCTGCGCCGCTTCGGCCGCGAGCAGCCGCCGCGCAATCTCCGCGCGCGCGGATTCCGCCTCCTCCGTGCCGATCAGGCCCGCGGCGCGCTCACGCTCCAGTTCCTGCAACTGGTCGCGATAGACCGCCGCGTCGTGGGCCCTGCCCTCGGGGCCCGCCTTCGGCACGCGGCCGAGCGGAACCAGCACCGCCAGGACGGCGGCGCCGGTCAGAATCGTCAGCAAGATCCAAAACAGCACGGCGGCTCGCAATCCTCGCTTGCCGCCGCATGTAGTCCGTCCTGGAACGGGCTACAATGCGACCGTCGGACATCGCCCCGAATGGCAGCCTTCGGCTTTGATCCCGGTCAAGGGCGAGTTCAGCTCACCACGCGCCAGCTGCCGTCGGGCTGGCGGCAGGCAGTGCCGCGCGCAACCTGCGGACGGCCGTCGATATAGACGCTGTGCGTATAGTCGCGGCAGTCGAGCGCGTTGACGGTGTAGCCGGGGCCGACGACCACCTCGCCATAGGTGCCCGTCGCCTCGTTCCGCCAGTTCTCCGGCCGGCCGGCGCGGCCGTATTCGAGCGCCCGGTACTCGGCATCCATCGCGATCTGGCGGTCGCGCTCGTCGATCGAGCGCCCGATCTGCGAGCCGATCAGGCCGCCCGCCGCCGCGCCGAGCGTCGCCGCCACGACCTTGCCCGCGCCGCCGCCGAACCGGCTGCCGATCACGCCCCCGGCGACCGCGCCCGTCAGCGCCCCGACGCCTTCGGCCGGCGGGCCTCCGTTCGGCCCGGTGCTGCATCCGGCGACGAGAACCGAGGCCGTCGCCGCCGCAATTGCAATCTTCCGCATCTCGAGATCCCTTCCCGTCCCGCCGCCGGATATCTCGTCGGCAAACGTTGCCCCTCCGCCCGAGTTCCAGCACAGAATGGCGAAATTGGGTCAGAGGTCCTCCTTCGTCGCGCTTGGCAGCACGAGGCTGGCGGAAAGGCCGCCGAGCCCCCCTTCCGTGAGCGAAAGCGAGCCGCCATAGATGCTCGCCAGCTCGATCACGATGGAGAGGCCGAGGCCCGATCCCGGCTTGCTCTCGTCGAGCCGGCCGCCCCGCGCGAGCGCGGCCGCCTTCTGCGCGTCGGGAAGGCCGGGGCCGTCGTCCTCCACGATGACGACGAGCAGCGGACGGCGCCGGTCGGCGCGGCCGGAGACGACGATCCGCACGCGCCCGCGCGCCCATTTGCAGGCATTGTCGAAGAGATTGCCGATCATCTCCTCGAGGTCGTGCCGCTCTCCGCGGAAGCGCAGGTCGGGCTTCGATTCGACGGAGATTTCAAGCGCGCGGTCCTGGTAGATCTTGCGCATGACGCGCGTGAGCCCGTCGAGCACGGGCCCGACCGGCGTCACCGCCCCGATGACGTTCGACTGCGCGGCGATGCGCGCGCGGTCGAGATGATGCCCGACCTGGTCGCGCATCAGCGCCACCTGTTCGGCCACCTTGCGGGCAAGCGGATGAGCGACGTCGCGCGATTCGTTCTGGAGCACCGCGAGCGGCGTCTTCAGTGCATGCGCGAGGTTGCCGACATGGGTACGGGCGCGCTCGACGATCTCGCGGTTGGAGGTGAGGAGCGCGTTGAGGTCGGCGACGAGGGGCGCGATCTCGGCCGGGAACTCGCCCTCGAGCTGGGCGGCTTCGCCCTGGCGCACCCGGCGCAGCGCCCACCGGACGTCGCGCAGCGGCCTCAGTCCGAATCGGATCAGGAGCGCGACGGCGAGCGCGAGCAGGATGGCGAGCGCGCCGAGGGTGAGCCCGACGATGGTTCCGAACCGGGCGACCTCCTGCGCCAGCGCGTCGGCGTCTCCGGCGACGAGGACGGCGTAGCTCGGACCTTCGCCGACCGTGATGAGCCTTTCGAGCGCGCGCAGGCGCTTGTCGTCCGGCCCGGTGATCTCGAGCACGCGCTGGTCGTCGGCGCGCGAGGGCAGGTCGAGCTCGGGAAGGCTGTCGCCGAAGAGGGAGAACGAGGCCGCCACGACTTCGCCGGTCCGGGTATCGCGGATCTGCCAGTACCAGCCGGATTGCGGCAGCGAGAAGCGCGGCTCGGCGATCATGTCGGCGCTCGCGGTGTCGACCCCCGTCTCGGAGATTGCGGCTCCGACAAGCGCGCTGAGGAGCGAGCTCAGCCGGTCGTCGAACGCCCGCTCGGCCGATTGCCGGAACAGCGAGACGAAGACGACCGCCGCGATCAGAAGGGCGAAGGCGCTGCCGGTCGCCCCGATCAGGGCGAGCCGGAACGTCAGTGATTTAGGACGCATCCGCCGCCGCGATCCGGTACCCCATGCCGCGCACGGTCTCGATCACGTCGATCCCGAGCTTCTTCCGGAGCCGTCCGACGAAGACCTCGATCGTGTTGGAATCGCGGTCGAAGTCCTGGTCGTAGACGTGCTCGGTGAGCTCCGTGCGCGAGACCACCTTCCCCGAATGGTGCATCAGGTACTCGAGCACCTTGTATTCGTGGGCGGTGAGCTTGACCGGCCGGCCGTCGACGGTCACGCGGCCCGACTTCAGGTCGAGCCTCAGCGGCCCGACCGCGAGCTCGTTCGAGGCATGCCCCGCCGCGCGGCGGACGAGCGCGCGGATCCGCGCGAGCACCTCCTCGATGTGGAAAGGCTTCGCCACGTAGTCGTCGGCCCCGGCATCGATGCCCTGCACCTTGTCCGACCAGCGGTCGCGCGCGGTGAGAAGCAGGACCGGCATGGTCCGTCCCTCGCGGCGCCATTGTTCGAGGACGCTGAGCCCGTCCATCTGCGGCAGGCCGATATCGAGGATCACGGCGTCGTAGGGCTCGGTATCCCCGAGGAAATGTCCCTCCTGGCCGTCGAAGGCCGCGTCGACCACGTAGCCGGTCTCGCGCAGCGCGTCGGCGAGTTGCGCGTTGAGGTCCTTGTCGTCTTCGATCACCAGAACCCGCATCGCGTTCCCCTTTCCGGCCTCGTCAATTGGCCGGAATGGTCAGCGTGCGCAACTGGCCGCCGGGTCCGAGCACGCCGACCTCGTAGACCAGGGTCCCGCCGCGCGCGCAGAGGGCGGCGCGCACCGGCTGGCCGGGAACGCCCGAGCGCCGCAGGGCCGCGGAAAGCGAGATCACCTGCTGCCCCCGCACATAGCCGTTCGCCTGCTGCTGGGAAAGGCAGCCGGACGGCAGCGCCGGTGCCGGCGCCGGCTGCGGCGCGGCTGGCGCCACGAAAGGCGCGAGCGGAGCAGCCGGCGCCGGGGGATGGAATTGCCGGCCCTTCATCTGTCCGGGAGGGATCTTGGCGTTGGGCCTGCCGTGGAGGAAGGGCGGTCCGCCCCGTCCCCGTCCCGGGTCGGGCTGCGCGAGCGTCGCCGGCGTCGCCAGCAAGACGGCGATCGCAGCGATCAGGACTGCTCGGAACACCCTCATGAACGCCGTTTTTTGCATCTCGCGCCTGAACCGGCGCTGAATGATCCACTCGTTGAACGGAGAGGACAGGTGGCGTCAAACGGCGTTTTGCGCAAGAAGAACCGCGCCGACCGCTCAGGCTGAACTGTTTGCCGGCGCCAGATAGACGGCCGCGAAGCCGATTCCGGCATTGATGATTCCGACCAGAACGTAGCCCCACCAGGGCATGACTACTGAATCCGGCACGACCACGAGCGCGCTGCCTGTCGCCGCGATCGCGCTTGCCGTCGCGCCGGCGATCGCCTTGGAAACCTGCCTGAGATCCATTTGTCTGTCCTTTTCGTCTGAAGTTGAAGGGTTCCCGGTGCGCGCCGGGGCCGCGCCGGCGCGCCGGCGCGTTGACGGCGGGGCCGCGAGCCGCGAGAACGGGCGGAACGAAACGGGAGGATTGTTCCGAAGTCCGGACGAAGGGAGAGCAGCGCGATGGTGCGGACCTTCCGCTATTCCGCGGCGAGCGACGGGCCCCTTTCGGCCAATCCGGCGCACGCTTTCGCCGCGCGGCACGCGCTGAGGCTCTATCGGGCCGACGCGGTCTACACGATGATCCCGAAGAACGCCTGCTCGACCATGCGGCTCTCGCTCGCGAAGGCGAACGGCTGCGTCGGCTCCGCCGCCGATTTCTTCTGGATCCACGCCAACAACGACACCTTCTCCGCCGACCTCCCGAGCCTTGCGCGCGCCCGCTACACCTTCGTGTTCCTCAGATGCCCGTTCCGGCGCCTCGCGAGCGCCTATCTCGACAAGATGGTCGCGCGCGAGCCGCCGATGTGGCAGCTCCTCGATCTCGACCGGCGTGCCGTCGCGCCGGCGGATCTCACGTTCCGGACCTTCGTCCGGCTGGTCACGCGGAAGGATGCCCTGCGGGAGAACCACCATTGGCGCCCGCAGGTCGATTTCCTCGTCTATGACGCCTATGACGACTGGTTCCGCGTCGAGGCTTTCGCGGCTGCCGCCGAGCGCCTCGCGGAGCGGACGGGCATCGAGATCCTCGACGCCCGGGGCCTGACGCGCCACGGGACCGAGACGTACCGGAAGATGGCCGGAGATCCGGACCTGCCGCCGCTCGATATCCTCCTCCTGCAGCGCGGAGGCGAAAGCCCCGACCCGGCGACGCTCTATGACGGCGAGCTGGTCGATCGGGTCGGCGCGGCTTACGGCGCGGATGTCGAGCTCTATCGCTCGCTGTTCGGCCCCGATGCGCTGATGTTTCCGGCCTGAGCCGTCAGGCCTCGTTCGCGGAAAGCACTCCCCCGCCGGCGGCGCGCATTGTCTCCGACCGCGCGAAGGCGGCGCTCCTCGGCCAGCGCGCGCCGAGAAGCCGGCTGCGGGCGATGCGCGCGACGTTCACCGCGTTCGACTGGTTGCCGCCGAGCACGTGGAACGCCGTCGCGTCCTCCCCGGCATGGAAGCCGACATGGCCCGACCACGACGAACCGGGGCGGGAGAAGACGAGCACGGCGCCCTTCTGCGCCGGGGCGGCCGCGCCGAAGCGCAGCCAGTTGCGGGCGCCGAGCGGGTTGGCCGGCAGCGCCTCGTCCGGCAGCGCGGCGGCGATGCAGTGCGCCACGAAGAGCCCGCACCAGGGCGTCTCGTCGTCGCGATAGCCGAGCCCGAGCCGGCGCGCCCAGCCGATGATCGCCGGATTGTGCTGCCGTCCCGCGATCTCGCGGGTCCCCATGAGGCGCTCGGCCTCGGCGTACCACGGCAGCGCCTGCGCGCTCGCGCCCGCGGGTTCCGGGAACAGCGCCGCGATGGTGAGCGGCCCGGCGATGCCGTCCGCGAGGAGCCCGCGATCCGTCTGGAACCGCTTCACGGCGGCGATCGTGAGCCGCCCGCGAATGCCGTCGAGCGGCCCCGGATCGTAGCCGAGCGCGGCGAGCCGCCGCTGGATCTCGAGCGTCGTCATGAGGACCTCCAATCATGAAAAGGCCCGCCGGAGGGGCGGGCCAGGGCTGGATGTGCGGACGGCTCACCCGGTCTCGGGCGGCGCGAAAGCCTCGCCGTCCCATGTCCATCCGATGCCGGTCCCGGCCGGACAGGGGATCGCCTCGCCGGCATCCGGCGTCCATTCGGCCTCGCCGTCCCAGAGCGCCACGTTGGTGACGATGCCGCCCTCGACGATCGCGTATCTTTCCACTTCGCCCATCGCCCGCCTCACCCGATCGAGATCACCCAGCATTCGCCCCGGCCGCCGTCGCCGCCCTTGCCGGAGGCGAGGCCGTTCCGCGCCGCGCCTCCGCCGCCGCCTCCGCCGCCCGGCGCGCCGCCATTGCCGCCTGCCCCGCCGT
>NZ_SPKJ01000164.1 GCF_009866965.1 Propylenella binzhouense
CGGCGCGCCGCGGGCCGGGCGCGCCCGCCGCGGCGGCGCGGGGGAGGGGGCGGCGGCGCGTTCTGTCCTTCATGCAGCCGTTCTGCCACGGCGGACGAAAGGTCACAAACCGTTGACACCCGGTCGGGGCGTCTGCATATGTCGCGCCCGAAGCGAGCCGGCCGCACCCCGCGGGCGCGGGCCTGCCGCTTTCGGCTGAGGCTTGCGGGCCCGCGCCGCTGGAGGGGTGCCCGAGTGGTTAAAGGGGACGGACTGTAAATCCGTTGGCTTAGCCTACGTTGGTTCGAATCCAACCCCCTCCACCAGCGGCCCGGCGAAACGGTTTCGGCGGGTATAGCTCAATGGTAGAGCAGCAGCCTTCCAAGCTGAATATGCGGGTTCGATTCCCGCTACCCGCTCCAATCCGCCAGGCCCGGCGGCGGTCCGGATCGCTCTCCGTCCTGTCCTGCGGGCTTGCGCAACGGGGCGCGGCAACGTAGTACCCCCGCCGAAAATCTCCGCATACGCATCCCTGGAAGAGCGAGATGGCTAAGGAAAAATTTGCGCGCACGAAGCCGCATGTGAACATCGGCACGATCGGTCATGTCGATCACGGCAAGACGACGCTGACGGCGGCGATCACGAAGTATTTCGGCGAGTTCCGGGCCTATGACCAGATCGACGCTGCGCCCGAGGAGAAGGCGCGCGGGATCACGATCTCGACGGCGCATGTGGAATACGAGACGCCGGCGCGGCACTACGCGCATGTCGACTGCCCGGGCCATGCCGACTACGTGAAGAACATGATCACGGGCGCGGCGCAGATGGACGGCGCGATCCTGGTGGTGTCGGCGGCGGACGGTCCGATGCCGCAGACGCGCGAGCACATCCTGCTTGCCCGCCAGGTCGGCGTTCCGGCGCTGGTGGTGTTCATGAACAAGGTCGACCAGGTCGACGACGAGGAGCTGCTTGAGCTTGTCGAGCTCGAGGTGCGGGAGCTGCTCTCCTCCTACGAGTTCCCGGGCGACGACATCCCGATCGTGAAGGGCTCGGCGCTCGCCGCGCTGGAGGGCCGCGACCCGGAGATCGGGGAGAACGCGGTGCGCGCGCTGATGGCGGCGGTCGACGAATACATCCCGACGCCGGAGCGGCCGATCGACCAGCCGTTCCTGATGCCGATCGAGGACGTGTTCTCGATCTCCGGGCGCGGCACGGTGGTGACGGGCCGGGTCGAGCGCGGCATCGTGAAGGTCGGCGACGAGGTCGAGATCGTCGGCATCCGCCCGACCAAGAAGACGACGGTCACGGGCGTTGAGATGTTCCGCAAGCTGCTCGACCAGGGCCAGGCGGGCGACAATATCGGGGCGCTCCTGCGCGGTGTCGGGCGCGAGGACGTGGAGCGGGGGCAGGTCCTCTGCAAGCCGGGCTCGGTGACGCCGCACACGAAGTTCCGGGCCGAGGCCTACATCCTGACGAAGGAGGAGGGCGGCCGGCACACGCCGTTCTTCACGAACTACCGGCCGCAATTCTACTTCCGCACGACGGACGTGACGGGCGTGGTGGAGCTGCCGGAAGGCACCGAGATGGTGATGCCGGGCGACAACGTGGAGATGACGGTGTCGCTGATCGTGCCGATCGCGATGGAGGAGCGGCTGCGCTTCGCCATCCGCGAGGGCGGCCGCACCGTCGGCGCCGGCATCGTCGCTTCCATCATCGAGTAACCCGACAAAGGGCAGGGCGCGCACCCCGCGCGCCCGTCCGCGGGATCGGGAGGCCGGCATCGTCGCGCCGGTCGTCGGGTGGCCGGACGAAGGGGCAGGGGGCGCCGGGCCCCGCTTGTTTCTTTTCGGTGCGCGCGGCGGGGCCGCCGGTTGCTTGGCCCGGCTCCGGGCGGTGTTGGACCGGGCCCCGATTCCGGGTAGACCTCGGCGCCGCATCGGGGCTGTCGTGAAGCTGGTCATCCAAATACCCTGCCTCAACGAGGAGGCGACGCTCGGCCAGGCCCTGGCGTGCCTGCCCCGCAGCGTGCCCGGCTTCGATGCGGTCGAGTGGCTCGTCGTGAACGACGGCAGCACCGACCGCACGCTCGACGTCGCCCGGGCAAGCGGCGTCGATCACATCGTCGACCTGCCGACCAATCGCGGCCTCGCCCGGGCCTTCATGGCGGGCATCGAGCGCGCGCTCGCCGTCGGCGCGGACGTGATCGTCAACACCGACGCGGACAACCAGTACAATGCCGACGACATCCAGCACCTCGTCCGGCCGATTCTCGAGCGGCGGGCGCAGATGGTCGTCGGCGCGCGGCCGATCTCCGAGATCGAGCATTTCTCCCCGGCCAAGAAGCTTCTGCAGCGGCTCGGGAGCTGGGTGGTCCGCTTCACCTCCGGCGCCGATGTCGCCGACGCACCGAGCGGGTTCCGGGCCATCGCGCGCGACGCCGCGATGCGGCTCAACGTCTTCGATTCCTACACCTACACGATCGAATCGATCATCCAGGCCGGCCGTTCGGGGGTCCGGATCGCGTCGGTGCCGATCCGCGTCAACGGCGAGACGCGGCCGTCGCGGCTGGTGCGCAGCATTCCGCGCTACGTGCTGCGCTCCGGCATCTCGATCCTGCGCTCGCTCTTCGTCTACCGGCCCGGCCAGACCTTCTTCGTCCTCGGGCTCCCGCCGCTCTTTCTCGGCACCGTCCTCTGCCTGCGCTGGCTGGTGCTCTATCTCGACGGCAGCGAGCGGGCGCGCGTGCCGAGCCTCGTGATGGCGGCGATCGCCCTCATCTTAGCCTTCCTCTGCTGGCTCTGCGCGCTCCTCGGCGAGCTCAGCCGGATCAACCGGCGCCTCCTCGAGGACACGCAGTACCGGCTGCGGCTCGCCCAGTTCGGCCCGGGCGCGGCGGAGACCGGCGGCGAGCCCGATGCAAATTGAGACCCTCCGCCTGGCCGTGGCGGCGCGGGTGCTGCCCGAGATCCCGAAGCTCCTGACGCTCCTCGACCGGACGCCGGTAAGCCGCACCTATGGCTGCTTCGACCGCGCCTACTGGCATTACCGCATCATCGATTTCCCGTGCGGCATGTCGCAGGAATTCGTGCTGCCGCTCGCGCTCGTCTGGGCGATGGACGAATTGCCGGACAATCCCTATTGCGGCGCGCCGGCGGTCCGGGACTGGGTGGAGGCGGGCATCCGCTTCGCCGCCCGCTCGGCCCATCCGGACGGGTCGTGCGACGATTACTTCCCGTACGAGCGCGCGGCCGGCGCGGCCGCGTTCTCGCTCTTCGCGATCTTCGAGGCGGCCGGGATCGTCGGTCTCGACGCCGATCCGGAGATCGACGGTTTCCTGCTCCGCCGCGCGCGCTGGCTGGCCGGCCATCACGAGAGCGGACGGCTCTCCAATCACGAGGCGCTCATCCTGTCCTGCCTGGAGCGGGCGCGCGCGCGCTTCCCCGGGGAAGGCTTCGAGGAGGCGCTTGCCGGCCGCCTGCGGCGGCTCCTGTCGTGGCAGGACGGCGAGGGCTGGTTCGACGAATATGGCGGTGCCGATCTCGGCTATCTTTCTCTTACGATCGGGCTCCTCGCCGATCTCGACCGGCGCCGTCCCGATCTCGGCCTTCGCCCGCCGATCGCGGCCGCGATCGAATTCCTCGCCCATTTCGTTCATCCCGACGGGACGGTGGGTGGCGAATATTCGAGCCGCTCCACGCTCAACTTCTTCCCCTTCGGGTTCGAGATCGCCGGCGCGTGGAACCCCACGGCGCTCGCGATCAACGACCGCGCGCTCCGGCCGCTGGTGGAGGGCCGGACGCCGTCCTACGAGGACGACCGCATCATCGGCCACCATCTCTGGGGCTGGCTGCTGACGCTCCGCAACTTCAGGACCGGGCGCGAGGCCTCCGGCGCGCTTCCCGCCGAGGGCAGGGCCTGGTTTCCGCATGCCGGGCTTCTCGCCGACCGCCGTGGCGAGATCGCGCTCTTCTGCGCGCCGGAACGCGGCGGCGTCTTCAAGATCTTCGCGGGCGGGACGATGCTTGCCGGGGATACCGGCGTGACGTTCCGGATGCGCCGGAGCGGCCGGGTGGCGGTCTGCCATCTCGGCGGCGCCGGCGTCACCGTCGAGCCGGACCGGATCGTCAGCACCGGCGCGATGGCCTGGGCGAAGAGCGCGTCGCTCACGCCGCTCAAGAACGTCGCCCTCCGGCTCATGATGGTGAGCGTCGGGCGCTACTTCCCCGATCTCGTCCGCCGCCTCCTGCAGAAGGTGCTCGTGACCGGGCGGTCGCCGGCGCCGTTCCGCTTCACGCGCCGGTTCGAGCGGGATCCGGCCGGAGGCTGGACGGTGCGCGACGAGATCGCCGCCGAGGCGGGCTGGGAGGCGGTGGAGCGCGCCGGCATTTCCGCCCACCAGACCTCGATCACCACGATCATGGCGCGCGTCTTCCAGCTCTCGCAGCTGCAGCCCTTCCTCGACCTCACGGCCGAAATCCGCCGGCTGCGGCCGGGCGAGACGCTGGTGGTGGAGCGCCGCTTCCCGGATGCCGCCGGATGAAGAAGCTCCTCGGTCTCTGCGTCAGCGCGGCGATCCTGGCGCTCCTCTATGCGTGGATCGACGTGGCGGGCCTTGCGCGCGCCATGCGGGCGGCCGATCCGGCCTGGCTCGCGACCGGCCTCCTCTTCGTCGTGCCGCTGACGCTGCTCACCTCCTGGCGGCTCACCCTGCTCGTCCGCGGCTACCGGCTCGGCTTCCTCGAATCGAACCGGCTGGTGCTCGCGGCGAGCACGCTCAACCTCTTCCTGCCCTCGAAGCTCGGAGACCTCGCGAAGGGCCACGTCCTCGCCCGGCGGCACGGGATGGAGCCGGGTCTCGCCTTCTCGGTCGTGGTGCTCGAGAAGGCGCTCGACATGATGTCGCTCCTTCTCTGGGGCGTGCTCGGGCTCCTGGTCGTGGGGCAGGAGCGCCCGGTCCTCTTCCTCTTCCTGGCGCCGGTCGGCGGCGGGCTCGCGCTGATGGGCCTCCTCGTCGGCCCGTTCCCGTTCCTGCCGTTCCTGCTGCGGCATTTCGGGCGGCTCATGCCGGCGCGCATTGCCGCCGCGCTCGCCGGCTTCTCGTCGAGCTGGGAGACGACGACCCGGTGGTTCTGGCGCCGCGGCGGCGGGGCGCTCGGCGTGACGCTCCTCTCGGTCGCGATCTGGGGCGCGCATCTCCTCCAGTTCTGGGTCTTCGCGCGGGCCCTCGGGGCGACGGTTCCCGTGCTCCAGAACGCGGCCTTCGCCACGCTCTCGATCCTCGTGGGCCTGCTGCCCTTCACCTTCGCCGGCGTCGGCACGCGCGATGCCGCCATCGTCTTCTTCTATGCCCGCTACCTCGATCCCGCGGCCGGCGCGGTGCTCGGGATGCTCGCCACGCTCCGCTACGTGCTGCCCGCGATCGCGGGCGCGCCCTTCGTCGGCGATTTCATCGGCCTGCGGGGCCTTCCGGGCCGCATGCGCGCAGCCGGCGGCGAGGACGGCGGCCGGTGAGCGGCGAGGCGGCCGATCGCCTCCGCGCGGCCGCGGCGCC
>NZ_SPKJ01000165.1 GCF_009866965.1 Propylenella binzhouense
GGCCGGGTCGGCGGCCGCCCCGCCCCCGCCGGGCCCGAGCAGCGTCGGCGCGAGGCGCCCGGCGAGGAAGCCGAACGCCGCCGCGGCCGCGATGATGAGCGGGAACGGCACCGACAGGAAGGCGATGGCGACGAAGGCGGCGACCGCGATGGCGTACGCCGTCCGGCTCTTCAGCGCGCGCTTCGCCACCCTGACCAGCGCCTCCGCGACGACCGCGAGCACCGCCGCCTTGAGGCCGAAGAGGAGCCCCGCCACGACCGGCACCTCGCCGAGCGCGACATAGGCGATGGAGAGGCCGAGGAGCACCAGCACGCCCGGCATCACGAAGAGGAGGCCCGCGGCGAGCCCGCCCTTCACGCCGTGCAGCAGCCAGCCGACATAGGTGGCGAGCTGCGTCGCCTCCGGTCCGGGCAGGAGCATGCAATAGTTGAGGGCGTGCAGGAACCGCGTCTCGCCGATCCAGCGCCGCTCGTCGACGAGGATGCGGTGCATCAGCGCAATCTGGCCGGCCGGGCCGCCGAAGCTCAGCAGCCCGATCTTGGTCCAGACGCGGAGCGCCTCCCCGAAGGCGACGGAAGGGACGGGTTCGTCAGGCTTCGGCAGCTGCGTCGCGGCACCGGCGGCGGAGGCGGTCATTGGGACGGCGCGCCGTCCCGCGCGGCCGTCTCGGGCTCCCGGCGCGCGCCCTTCATCGCCTCGACGATCGCCATCGTCTCCACGCTCACCCGCGTCACCCGCATCAGCAGGTCGATGACCTTCTCCTTGTAGTCGGCGAAGCGGTAGGTGTTGAACTTCTCGCGGATGGTCGGGTCCTTCGGCGTCTTCTCGCGGTACTGGTCGAGGATCCATTCCAGCCCCGAGCGGTTGCCGAGCCGGTAGTCCCAGGCCTCCTTCGGCACGCCGGAGAGCTGCGTCTCGGTGTCGAGGCGGATGGTTCCGTTTTCCTTGTCGGCCTTGAGCAGCGCCTTGGGAGCCACGCCCGCCGCGCGCGCCTTCTCGTCAGGCGTGTCGAGGCGTTCGAGCGGCCAGGGCTCGACGCTCTCATAGCCGATGTGGAGCTCCATCAGCCGCTCGCCCCAGTCCGCCCAGCGGCGGAAATCCGGATAGAACGGGATGCGGGGGAATTCGCGCTTGAGGTTCAGCGCGTATTTCTCGCGGTACACGGGATCGTGCAGCACGCCGTAGACGTAGTGGAAGATGTCGTCCTTCGTGATCGCCGCCGCCTTGCCGCGCCGCCCCGCCCGCCCGGCCGCTTGCTCCTCCCCCTCATCCTGAGCAGGCCGCGCAGCGGCTTGCTCCGCCCCCTCACCCTGAGGAGGCCGCGCAGCGGCCGTCTCGAAGGGCTGAGGAGGCCGCGCAGCGGCCGTCTCGAAGGAGCCCTTCGAGGCCGCCTGCGGCGGCACCTCGGGGTGAGGGCTGCCGCCGTCCTTGCCGTAATGCGCCCGGAACTGCCTCAGCGCCCAGTCGGTGATGTTGTCGACGCGCTCGCCCGAGGCGGTGTAGCGGTAGCGGGGGAAGATCTGCCCAACGTCGGGAGCAAACATATCGGTGTTCGGTAGTCGATCAGTCGCAAAAACAGCTACATCTGTCCTCCTCGCGCGGGATATTGACATAAGAGGATTTATCACATCAGCATATGGAAAGAAGGATGGATTCTGATACACCCTGTGCGTGATCACCGGTGCAAAATACACCCATTTACGAACAAATGGTCGATACTCCGAGGAAAATATTCTTTCATCTGCAAAATTTAGCTTTGTTCCACGCTTAAGATGGTTTTCAAGCTCCGCCGTCCACTTGATGTCTCGAGTTACAAAATCTGTTATTCCTTTTGGTCGACCAGCACGCTCCCACCTAGTCTGCTCTGAATAGTACACTCGACAGAATGATTCAACTTTTCTCTGAAGATTCACGCGGTCATCAGAGTACGTCCATTCGTCGCGATTTGTGCTTATTCCCAGCGAGAACTGCCGGAAGATCGCCCTCTCCTGCCCCCTTCCCTTCGCCGCCTTCGTCTTCTTGTCCGCTACGGGAATCAGCTGATCCCAATCGTTCTCCGTCAGGTTGACCCAGTTGGCGTTCCGGTCGGGCTCGATGCGCTGCCACGTAATGTCCGACGCCCGGGTGCTCCCCAGGAACGCCAGCTTGTCCGCCGCCGTGTCGAATTCCGGCCGGCGCGCATAGAAGATCCTGCAGCCCTGCTGCCTGTGGCGCTTCACCATGAAGGAGATGGCGACGCCGGTCTGGATGCCGAACACGTTGTTCTTCGTGCCGGAGAGCTTGGGGTTGGCGCGCACGTCGCCGCCGAGGTCGACCACGTAGATTTCCTGGAACTCCTTCTCCACCGCGCGGCGGAAGCCGTCGAAGGTGCGGCTGTCGATGAAGCTCCGGTTGGTGACGAAGGCCAGCACCCCGTCGTCGTGCAGGCGGTCCGACGCCCAGCGGAAGAAGCGGGCGTACATGTCGTAGACCTTGGTCTTCTGCGCGGTCGACAGCCGGACGTAGCTCGACTTGATGAGCTCGTCGATGCGCTTGTACTCGCGGTTCTTGTTGTTCTCATTCTCGTTCTGCTGGTTGGCGTTGTACGGCGGATTGCCGATGATGACGGAGATCTTGCGCTTGTTCTGGCGGCGCACGCGCTCGACGTTCTCCTCCGACAGTCCGGCGAACATGTCGTGCTGGTAGCCGGCGCGGATGCCGAGGCCGGCCACGTTGTCGAGCGTGTCGACGAAGCAGAGGTTCTGGTATTCCGCGAACTGGCCGGTGATCGCCGCGTAGGTCGCCTCGATGTTCAGGTTCGCCACGTAATAGGGCAGGATCGCCACCTCGTTGGCGTGCAGCTCGTTGCGGTACTTGTGGGCGAGCTTGCGCTTGTCGCCGGCGAAATGCTCGATCAGCTCGCAGATGAAGGTGCCGGTGCCGGCGGCGGGATCGAGGATCTCGACGTGCTCGTCGATCAGCGCCTTGCCGAAATGCTTGTCGCAGAGCCAGTCGGCGCCCTCGATCATGAACTTCACGATCTCGTTCGGCGTGTAGACGACGCCGAGCCGGTCGGCCGCCTTCGGGTTGTAGACCTTGTAGAACGTCTCGTAGATCGCCTTGAGGAAGGTCTGCTTCTCGTGATGGCTGGTGATCAGCGCCGCATTGGCGCGGATCGTGGCGTAATAGGGCTCGAGCGCCTTCAGCGTGTCGCGCTTCACCGCGCCGGTGAAGAACTTCGCCTCCAGGCCGTAGAGCGCCTTGGCGATGTTGTTCTCGCGGTGGAAGTCCGAATTGTCGTAGACGTGGGCGAAGATCTCCTCGGTGAGGATGTGCTGGATCAGCATCTCCCGCACGTCCGCCTCGCCGACGCTCGGATTGATCGTCTTCCTGGCATGGTCGAGGAAGGCGTCGGCCGCCTGCTTGAAGTCCTGGTCCTCCGAATAGGCCGTGTCGATGCGGGCGCGGAGCGCGCCGAGCACGGCCGGCAGATCGTGCCGGAACTTCTCGACCGCCTTGCGGAACTCGGCGATCTCAGGCCGCTCATAGCCGAAGAAGAGGGCGAGGAGCCGCGACAGCTCGGCGGTGTCGGTCATCGAGCACCGCATCACCTCCTGCCGGTTCTGAATGAGGACCGCGGTCTCCGAGTTCTCGAAGATGATGTTGTCCTGCGGATAGCCGCGCCGGAGCTTCTTGGCGATCTCCTCGTCGAGGACGTCCGCCGTGTCCTTCGCCTCCCACCAGCCGAGCGGCACGCGGATGTCGTGGAGCACGGTGCCGTCCGGCCGCACGCTCGTCTTCTGGCTGGTCTGGTAGGGATATTCCTCCAGGAAGACGAGCTTCTGCGAGGAGGCCCAGTTGTCGAGGAGCCGGCGGAAGGCCGGCCGGATCACCTGCTCGCCGCTGACGCCGGAGAACTTCCGGATGCGCTCGATCTCGGAAAGATACTGGTTGACGAGCAGCTGGCTCATGATTCCCCCAAGGCGGGAACATTAGAGCCGATCGGGAAGGTGGAGGGAACGGCGTGCCGCCCGCCCCTCACCCCCGCGTCACGTTCCACGTCTCCTCGATCGTCGTGCCGCCGGCGCGGATGAGCTTGGCGAGCGGGCAGAACTTCTGCAGGTCGGCGCGCACCGCTTCCATCGCAGCCTCGTCGGCATCGGTCGTGACGTCGATGGTCATGCGGATCGCCACGAGGGGCGTCTCGACCTCCTCCACGAGCTGCGTGCCGCGGCAGTCGAAATCCCATTCCGCGGCGATCGACATCGCCCGGAATTCCACCCCGTTCTTCCGCGCGCATTTGTGGCCCATGACGTTGGTGCAGGCGACGAGCGCCGCCACCAGCGTCTCCGTCGGCGTCGGCCCCTGGTTCGTGCCGTCGCGCTCCTTCGGCACGTCGATCACCATCGCCGTATCGCGCGCGGCGATCTCCGTCCGCGAGTGCGTCGGGCACGCTGCCTTCAGTCGGCCCTTCACGAGCATTTTCTGTTTCACGAGCATGGCATTCCCTCCTCCTGGTTTGGCCACGCGGATAGCCGCTGGCGCGGCTTCTTCCAAGGACCCGCGGCCGCCCTCACGGCAGCGTGCGGGCTGGTGGTGTGCCGAGGAGCGGATATGCTAGGTTCGCGCCGCCGCGCCCTTCCCGCAGGAACGCGGCGCGCGGCGAAGCCGCCTCGTCCGCGGGCGGGCGATCACGCTGCCGGAGGCCTGGTCATGGCTGCCCTTTCCCGCCTCCTCCTCGCCGCGCTCCTCGCCTTCGCCGCGCCCGCCCTCGGCCATGCCCAGCAGCCCGCCGCACCTGGAGCCGAGGCGCCGCAGGTGCTGCGCTTCCGCTTCAAGCCGCCTGCCGACGGCCCGCTTACCTACCGGGTCGTGCAGCGCGACCGGGTCGTCTTCGCCGGCACCGAGAAGGCGCGCGCCTGGAGCCATGTGGTGGAGCTCCGCGTCGGCGGCCCACGCCCGCCCGACATGCTGGAGGCCACCATCACGCTCCGCGACGTCCGCCTCGACGAGGGGCCGGCCGACGACCCCTACTACCTCATCGCGAAGACGCTCGAGGGCCGCGCGCTGCCGGCCGTCCTGCACGACAGCGGCCTGCCGGTCGAAACGGCCTGGGCGAGGCTCAAGGGCGAGGTCGCCGCCGGGCTCGCCCGCCACACCGACGCGGCGACGGCGCGCGGGCTCGCCGCCGCGCTCGACCGCCTCGACCCCGAGGGCGTGACCGTCCTCTACCGCCCGCTCTATCTCGCGAGCGTCGGCCATCTGCTCGGCTTCAACACCGACGGCAGCGTCCGCAGCTATGACGATTATACCGGCCCCGGCGCGGTGATGGTCGACGGGCGCTGGGCGGCGAGCGCCGCCGGCCGGCGCGAGGGCGAGCCGGTGGTGCTGGAGCTCGGCTGGCGCATCGGCATGGACCCCGACG
>NZ_SPKJ01000166.1 GCF_009866965.1 Propylenella binzhouense
GTCAGGCGGGCGAGCAGCGGCCGGACGCGGCAGGCAAGGCGGCACCGGGTCAGGCCGCCGGCGCGGGGCCGGCGGAAGGGGCCAAGCCCGGCGCGGGACCGGCGGAAGCCGGCAAGCCCGCCCAGGCGGAAGGGGCCAAGCCCGGAGCGGGACCGGCGAAGTCCGCCGGTGCCAAGGGTGGACCCGCCCCGCAGATCTCCGCGGAGAAGAAGACCAAGATCCGCGAATCCGTCGTCAATGTCGGCGTGAAGCCGGTCGACGTGGACGTGAACGTGTCGGTCGGCGTCGCCGTGCCGCGCACCGTGACGCTGCATCCGCTGCCGCCGACCATCATCTCGCTCGTGCCGGAATATGAGGGATACCAATTCTTCCTGCTTCCGGACGGCACGATCGTCATCGTCGACCCGACCGACTACCTGATCGTGACGGTGATCTCGGCCTGAGGACGGCCGCTCCGCGATCGGCCGGACCCGGTTGAACCAGCTCGCGATTGCTGGCAACCGGGTCCGATGCGACCCGATGCGATCTACGACCGCCCCGATCTCTACGACCGGATCGTCACGCCGGGCCCGTGCGAGCCGTTCTACAGGGGCCTCGCGGCGGAGACGGGAGGGCCCGTGCTGGAGCTCGCCTGCGGCACCGGCCGTCTCACCATTCCCCTCGCTGCCGACGGCCACGAGGTCGTGGGCGTCGATCTCTCCCCGGCGATGCTCGACGCGGCCGCCGGCAAGGCGCGGCGGGCCGGCGCGAAGGTCGCGTTCGTGTGCGGCGACATGGAGCGGTTCGCCCTCGGGCGGCGGTTCCGGCTCGTCCTCGTCTCCTGCAACTCGCTCGCCCATCTCCGCTCGAACGCCGCCGTCCTGTCATGCCTCGCGCGTATCCGGGACCATCTGGCGCCGGGCGGCCGGCTTGCCTTCGATGTCGTGCAGCCGGACTTGCGCGCTTTGGCGGCCTGCGCCGGGCGGGGCGGCAGGCCGGCCCGCACCTGGCTGCCGCCGGGGGCGCCCGCCGTCGAGGAGAGGACGACATACGACCCGGTCGAGCAGGTCCGGGTCTCGCATTGGTCGCTCTGTCGGCCGGACGGCTCGCGCGAGCCGTTGCGGCGGCTCGCGCTCCGCCAGTTCTTTCCGAACGAGATTCCTCTTCTTCTCGGTGCTGCCGGGCTTCGCCTGGTCGCGCGCTACGGCGATTTCGAGGGAAATCCGCTCGGTCCGGGGAGCGCGAACCAGGTCTGCGTCGCGGCGGCCGGCGCGGGCTGAAGGCCCGCGTTTCAGCCGCCCAGCCGGCGCAGAAGCTCCGCCGTCGGCCATGCATCGGCCGGAAGGCCGAGCTTGATCTGCACGTCGCGGACCGCCGCGCGCGTGCCGCTGCCGATGACGCCGTCCGCCTTGCCGACATCGTAGCCGAGATTGGCGAGGAGCCGCTGCAGCGCCTTCACTTCGGCGCTGCTCATCGCCTCGGCGCCGCGGCCCTTCGAGACGGGCGGCGCGCCGGCGAGGCGCGTGGCGAAATAGGCCGCGGTGGTGGCGTAGACCAGCGACTGGTTCCAGTCGAGGAAGGCATCGAAGTTCGGATAGGCGAGGAAGGCCGGCCCGTTCCGTCCCATCGGTAGCACGAGGGCCGCCGGAAGCGCGTCGGCCGGAAGCGGGCCGTCGCGTCCCGCGACGCCCCAGGCCGCCCATTGCGAGCGCGGATGCCGGATCGTGAGGCCCGCCTGGTCCCAGGGCAGCTGCTGCGGGACCCTGACCTCCTCCAGCCAGGGCTCGCCCCGGCGCCAGCCGGCATTGGCGAGAAGGTTGGCGGCGGAGGCGAGGGCGTCCGCCGTATCGTGGCGGAGGTCGCGGCGGCCGTCGCCGTCGGCATCGACGGCATAGCGGAGATAGTCGGACGGCGAGAACTGCATCTGGCCGATCTCGCCCGCCCAGGCGCCGGTCATCTCGGCGGGCGAGAGGTCGCCGCGATCGATGATCCTGAGGGCGTCGACGAGCTGGGTCCGGAAGAGATCCGGCCGGCGGCAGTCATAGGCGAGCGTGGCGAGCGCCGTCAGCGTCGGAAACTCGCCCTGGTTCGCGCCGAAATCCGTCTCCAGTCCCCAGAAGGCGGTGATCACCGGCGCCGGAACCCCGTATTGCTGTTCGATCCGGCCGAACGTCGCCGCATGTTGCCGCATCAGCTTGGCGCCCTGGTCGAGGCGGTATTTCGCGACCATCCGGCCGGCGAATTCGAGAAAGCTCTGGGCGAACACGCCCTGTCCGCGGTCGCGCTTCACGATCGACGGGTCGAAGCGGACGCCGTCGAGCCCGGCGAGGCCGCGCTCGGAGACGCCGGCCGCCGCCGCCTCCTGGCGGATACCGCGCAGCCAGCCGTCGAAGTCGCCGGTGCCGCAGGTCTGGGCGAGGCCGGGCGACGCGGCGCCCATCGCGAGAAGGAGGACGGCTGTCCTGATCGGTCGCGCGCGGTTCATTGCAGTCGGTTCTCCCGAATCCTGGTCGCTGGAGCTCCTCCGTACGTCGCGATCATGGCAGGAACGCATCGTCCGCTCCCCCGTTCGCCCCCTTTGGGCGGCGCGGGGCGTCGCGCCTGCCCGATGGAGGCAGCCGTGACCGACACGAAGCATCAGAAGACCATGCCCAAGGATCGCCCGCGCGACGATCTCGAAGACAATCCGAACATCGGGGCTTCAAAGGGCAGCTATGCGACCGGGGAGGACCCGGAGCGCATCGAGGGCGACAGCACGTTCGAAGGCGACGTGGAGAGCGATACCGATCGGCAGGGCGGGCTCGACCCGCGCCATGTCGGCCGGACCAACAAGTGATGGTCGCAGCCGCTCGCACCGAGCGCGTGTCCTCCGCCCGGCTCGCCTCCCACGCTGAGGGGCTCCGCGGGCGGACGGCGCGGCAGGTGATCGCGGACCATCTCCGGCTGCGACGGCTGGGCGATCTCGAGTCCGACCTTGCCAGGAATGTTGGCGAGAACGTGGTGCTCCTCACCAAGTGGGGGATCCAGAGAGGGCATGCCGGTGTCCGCATCTGCGCCCGCGCGCTGGAGCGGGAGGTGCCGAGCGCCTCGTTCGAGTACCGCGAGATACTCGTCGACGGCCCGTTCGGCTACCTGGAATGGCGGGCTTCGACTGCGCGGGGCGGCATTTGCGACGGTGCGGACAGCTATCTGGTCCGGCAGGGCAGGATCGTCGCCCAGTCCATTCACTACACGGTTGAAAAAAGTGCAGGAAGTCATTGAAATTTCTGTTGACGCGAGGGCGACATCTCCGCGATTGGCGGCGCCTCGCACCCGGGGCCGCCTCGGCTGGAACAGGCGGCCCTGATGCGCGTCCGTGCGGTGCTGTTCCTGGCGATCGTCCTGACCGCGCTCGCGCTCGTTCCGGCGGGAGCGCACCTCTTCGCCATGCCCAACAAGCTCGGCCTCGCCCAGGCCGACTATTTCACCGTCCAGGCGATCTACCGGGGCTGGGCGCTGTTCGGCATCGTGCTCTTCGCCGCGCTCGCGGCCGATCTCGCGCTCGTCCTGCTGTCCCGGCGGTCGCGCCGGATCTTCCGGGCCGCGATCGTCGCCCTGGCGGCGGAGTGCGCCTCCCTCGCGATCTTCTTCCTTTGGACCTTTCCGGCGAACCGGGCGACCGCGAACTGGACGGAGGTGCCGGCCGACTGGGAAGCCCTGCGCCGGCAGTGGGAATATTCGCACGCGGCCGCCGCGATCGTGACCTTCGCCGGCTTCTGCGCGCTGGTGCTTGCAGCCCTCCGGCAGGGCGGAGAGCGACGGGATGCCTCATCCCTGGCCGGGGAAAGGCATCCTACGTAGTCGTTCCGACCGAACGCTTTGGACGCAATCCGGATATGATCGAAACATACGGCGAAGAGCCGCGCGATGTCGCGAATGCGATGGGCCGCGGCGTGCGCAGCCGCTGCCCGAACTGCGGGGAGGGTACGCTCTTCCGCGGCTTTCTCACCGTGGCGGACAGCTGCGACGCCTGCGGCGAGGAACTGCATCACCACCGCGCGGACGATGCGCCGCCCTACTTCACGATCTCGATCGTGGGCCACGTCGTCCTGACGCTGGCGCTCGCGGTCGAGACCTTCTACGCCCCGCCGCTCTGGCTCCACGCCGCCGCCTGGATTCCGCTCACGCTCGGCATGTCCGTCGGCCTGCTCCGCCCCATCAAGGGCGCGATCGTCGGCCTGCAATGGGCCTGGCGGATGCACGGCTTCGGCACGAGCGCGGCCACCGCCGACGCCTGAGCGGTATCCCTGCCGCCGGTCATGCGGTGGGCGGCCTCTCGGCCGCCCGTCGGGTCACGCGCTGCGGACGAGATCGAAGGCGCCGGCGCCCGTCTGCTTGCAGCTCAGACGGTTCGGCCCGGTGAAGGAGCACGTCGCCGAGCGCTGCTGCTTGGTGGCGATGCTCAGCCAGCGCATCGAGACCTGCCTGCCGGCTTCCATCGAATAGCTGCCCTCGGCGAGGACCTCGTTCGTCTTGGTGAAGCGCGACACGAACCGGCCGTCGGCGAAGCGGGCGACGAATACGCCGTCGGTCGATGCCCAGATGCCGCTCATGGGCGAGGGCGCGGGTCCGGGTCCGATCGACTGGCATCCCGCAAGCAGCACGGCGGCGAGCGTGCCGGCGGCGATATTCCTGATCATGCGGTCTCCTTGTTCTAAAGCTCTCCGCAATTCTGGAACCCGTTCCATGACTGTCCAGAGACGCGCGCCCTTCTTTGCACCCACGAAATGTTGATCTGCGGGAGTGTGGCCAGGGCGCACCAGGTTCGTGCCACGCCGACACGACGCGACCTCCAGGCGGCTTCCCTCGATTCTTCGTGACAAGACGCCCCGCGGACCCCACATCCCCGGGGAAACGAGTCTCCAGGGGTGAGGATGCTGGATTTTTCCCGTTCGAAGTCGCGATTCGCCATGATCGCCATGGCCGTCGCCCTGGTGCTCGCCTCGAGCGCCGCCGACGCCCGCCTCGGCCGCAGCGGCAGCTTCGGCAGCCGCGGCGTCCGTACCTGGAGCACGCCGCCGGCGACCCAGACGGCGCCGCGCACGACGCAGCCGATCCAGCGCTCCACGACGGAGCCGGGAACGGCGCAGCGGCCGTCCGCCGCCGGCACCGCCGG
>NZ_SPKJ01000167.1 GCF_009866965.1 Propylenella binzhouense
CGCGCGGACCCCCGGTGCGCCCGGCCGCGACGGCAAGCGGGAGCCGGCGGGCTCAGTCCGGCCGGGCCGGCCGGGCCGGCTCGGCCTCCTCGGCCGCCAGGAGCCGCTCCATCCGCTCGGCGGAGGCCAGCATGAGCGGAACCGTCTCGGCGAGCGCGCGGTCCATGTCCATGCGTACGAACGGCGCCTGCACGGCGATCCCCGCGACGATGCGCCCGTCGGGATCGCGGACCGGGGCGGCAAGGCTCAGCATGCCGAGCGTGGTGCCCTGGTTGGAGACCGAATAGCCGCGACGGCGGATTTCGGCGAACTCGGCCTCGAGGTCGTCCATGTCGACGAGCGTGAAGGCCGTGAAGCGCTTGAGCGGGCGGGACGCCTCGAGGATCTGCGTCCGCCTCGCCTTCGGCAGGAACGACAGGATGAGCTTGCCGATCGCGGAGGCGTGCGGCTCGAGGCGCTTGCCGACCTCGGAATGGACGCGCAGTGCCCAATCCGATTCCACGCGGTCGATCAGCAGGATCTTGTTCTGGTCCAGGATGCCGAGATTGCAGGTCTCGCCCGTCTGCTCGGCGAGCGCTTCGAGCACGGTGTGGAACGGGCCGGTGCTGTGCGACTGGTAGGCGGTCTTGAGGGCGAGCAGGCGCAGGCGCGGACCGACGGTGAAGCGCTCGCGGTTGAGGTGGCGCTGCAGCAGCCCGAGTTCGAGAAGCTGGTTGAGGATCCGGTGCGCCGATTGCCGCGGCAGGTCGAGCCGGGTGCAGATCTCCTGCATGCCGAGCGAGTGATCGGATTCGAGGATCGTCTCGAGCAATTGCAGCGCGCGCCCGAGCGCGGAGCCGATCGCGCGACGCTCGATCGACTGGTCGTGCGGACTCGGCTCGAAGTGCGGCAGACGCGGCGGCATCTCCGGGTCGGGTTCCTCGTTCGCGGTCCGCAGTCGGACGGTCACCGGTTCCGCGGCTTTGCGGCGCGCCATGCGGGATCAACCTTCGGCTTCGAACAAAAGGACAATACGGCAATTGCCCTTCCCTTCCGCCATCCACAGGGCGAGCACAAGAGGCAAGCCTTCCCTGCGGCTGGTCCTGCCCCGGCGAAGGACGCGCGGGCATCCTCCGGTACCGCTGCAGCACCGGGCGGCAGGCCGTCCGGGGCCGCTTCCGACGCGGCGGATCGCTTTTTTCGGATCGGCGTCATCTCCGGCTCGCATCGGCCGGGCATGCGGCTTAGAGGGACGCCATGACCGCATCCAGACCCGCCTCCCCCATGGGCCCGACCACGGCCGGCATGGCGATGATGATCGCCGCCATGCTGATGGCACCGGGTCTCGACACGATCGCGAAGCTCCTGATGGAGCGCCTGTCGCCCGCGGAAGCGGGCATGGGCCGCTTCCTGGCGCAGACGCTGGTGCTGCTGCCGATCGTGATCGTGAGCGGGCGGATGAGCAGGCCGAGCGGGCTCCATGCGCTTGCCGGCGGCTTCCTGGGCATGGCCCTCCTTTGCCTGAACACGGGCCTGCGGGGGATGCCGGTCGCCAATGCCCTTGCCATCTTCTTCGTGGAACCGCTCGCGCTGACCCTGCTCGGCGCCTTCGTCCTCGGCGAGCGCGTGGGCGTGCGGCGGCTCAGCGCGATCGGCGTCGGCCTCGTCGGCGTGCTCATCGTCCTGCGGCCGAACATCGCCGCCTACGGGCTTTCCGCGGCGTGGCCGCTCGTCGCCGCCGTGCTCTTCGCCTGCTACATGCTGACGAGCCGGATCCTGGCGCGACGGGGCGAGCGGCTGGTCCTTCAGTTCTGGACCGGGGCCTTCGCGACCATCATTCTCGCCGGGGCGCTCGCCTTCGGCGTCGCGGCGGGACCCGCCCCCGGGCTGCTGCTCGTTCCGACCCTCTACGAGTTCGCGCTCTTCGCGGGCGCAGGCGTGCTCGCCTCGATCACCCACGGCCTCATCGTCGCCGCGCTCGGGCGGATCGAGGCCGGGCTCGTCGCGCCCTTCCAGTATCTCGAGATCTTCTCGGCCACTCTGCTCGGCTGGCTCGTCTTCAGCGACTTCCCCGATCCCGTGACCTGGACGGGAACCGCCGTCATTGTGGGCGCCGGGATCTATGTCTTCCACCGGGAGCGCCTGCAGGCCCGGTCGGGACCCGAGGTGCCCGTCACGGGCTAGCTTCCGCGCGGCGCCCCGGCAGCGCTCCGCGGATCGCCACCAGGCGGGGAGGACGAGGCGCGCCTCGGGCCGGACAGGCGTTCCCGCTACCGCTCGTGGGCGGCGAGCCATTGCCTCACGATGGCGCGGTGCCGGTCGCGGCCGTAGCTCGGGAAGTGCCCGCCATGGACGATGCGGACCGGCAGGTCGAGCAGGCGCTCCATGCTGGCGCGATAGTCGCCGGCGTCGGCGTGATAGGTATCCTCGATCAGCGGGCCGTCATAGACGATGTCGCCGGAGAAGAGCACGCCGGTCGCCGCCTCGAAGAGCGCGATTCCGCCCGGCGAATGGCCGGGCGTGTGGATCACCTCGAACTGCCGGTCGCCGAGATCGACGATGTCGCCGTCGGCGAGGAGCCGCGTCGCCGGCGCGCTCCTGACCGCATAGGTGGTGCTGGCATAGGGCTCGGGCGGGAGCGCCGTGAAGATGTCGTCGGTCACGTATGGATCGGCGAGGGTGCCCGCCCGCGTCGGATTGGCGAGGAGCTCGGCCTCGGCCGGATGGACCAGCCGCTCGGCGAACTCGTGATGGCTGCCGATATGGTCGAAATGGGTATGGCTCGCGACGGCCTGGCAGGGCCGCTCGGCCACGAGCGGGACATGCTCGCGCAGGCTGACGACGCCCATGCCGGAATCCACCAGCATGTCGCTGTCCCGGCCGCGCACATGCCAGATGTTGCACCGGTAGAATTCCTTGATGAAGGGCTCGCCGATATAGGTGATGCCGTCCCCGACGCCGCGGGTCTCGTACCATTCCCCGGCTCCGACGCGGATCAGCGGCATCCCTCCTCCCCGCTCAGCCGGCGGTTTCCATCGACCAGGTATGGAGCTCGTCGAGCGCGTCGATGTCGAAGCCGGGCGCGCGGCAATACTCCTTGACCCTCGCTTCCGCGGCGATGACGTGATCGATCACGCGGACGAGTTCCCCGAGATCCACCTCCGGCGGGATGACCAGCGCGCCGTGCTCGTCGGCGTGGACGAGGTCGCCCGGCCGGACCACGAGGCCGCCCACCTTGACCGGCGTCCCCACCTCCACGAAGCGCACATGCGCATGGCCGACGACGAGGCCGCCGGCGAGGAGACCGAAGCCGAGCGCCTCGACCTCGCGCACGTCGCGCGCGCTGCCATTCGTGACGGCCGCCACGCAGCCGAGCGCCTGGAAGATGGCCACGCCGACATCGCCCCAGGCGCAGCCGCGCCCGGCCGGCTGGTCGAGATCCTGCACCACCGCGATGCTCGGCCGCGGGGCAGCGCCGAGATGCCGCCAGACCTCGCGCCAGGGAAGGATGCGCTCGCCCTCCGCCTCCGGCAGCTCGCCGACGATCTTGCCGGTCCAGGCATAACCGACGAACGCGCCGAGCGCGGGAAACAGGCATTTCAGCGAGCCGTCGGTGTAGCCCTCGTTCTTCGGGCGGATCCCGAAGCGCTCGATGGCGTCGTAGACCATCGGGGTGCGGTAGGCGCCCAGCCTGGCGAGCGCCTCGGATCGGGACTCGGTCATCGGCGGCCTCAGGCGACGGAAAGGCGGCTCAGCCGGTCGCGGTACTTCTTCTGGAAGTCCTGCATGATCTCCTCGCTGCGAAGGAAGATCGGACCTTCCGCGAAGAGGCCGCTCGCGATCCCGATCGCGACCGATTCGCAGACCGGCCTGTCCTCGCCGTAGACGAGGTCGTGATACCAGCGCGCATCCTCCTCGAGGTCTTCCTCCGGCACCTCCGGATAGGCGCAGAAATCGGTCGTGACGCGGATCTGCGAGGCGGTCACCGGCTCGACGACCCTGACGCGCGCGATCTGGCCGCCGGCCGCCGTGATCGTCCAGTTCGGGAAGACGGCGCAGGACATCCACGGCAGGACGTTCGGCCGGTCGTCGCGCGCGTCGGAGAGGTGGAAGGCGAAGTTCCCGTAGCTGCGGGTCACGTACTGGTCGGGATCGGTCTTGTGGGTCTCGCCCATGCCCGGATGGACGGTGCGGCAGTGGTAGCAGTCCGCCGTGTTGTCCATGAAGGTCTTCCAGTTGCAGGACTGCTCCCACGACACCCGCTTGCGGAAGGTCATCGAGGAAAGCCCGAACCCGTTCGCCTCGGTGACGGCCATCAGCTCCGAATATTCGTCCTCGAAGGCCGGCGCATCGGCGTCGAAATTCACGAAGGCCATCGGCCCCCAGGTGGCGAGCCGGACCGGCAGCAGACCGTATCTCGATGGGTCGAACCAGGGTTCGAGCTCGGCCCGGGGGGCCCGGACGAGCGCACCGTCGGTGCCGTAGGTCCAGGCGTGGTAGACGCAGGTGAAGAGCTTCTTCGTTCCGCACCCGCTCGCCACGGGGTGCCCGCGATGGCGGCAGATGTTCACGAAGGCGCGGATTCCCTCCGCGCCCCGGACGACGAGGAGCGGCACGTTCATGAAGACGGTGGTGAGGTAGTCGCCCGGCTTCCTCAGTCCGTCGACCGCGCCGATCGGCTGCCAGCTGCGCCGGATGATCTGCTCCGCCTCGAAGCGCGCAATGTCGGGATCGGCATACCACGTGCCGGGGAAGGACATGTTGCGCTCTATCGCCGAATCGAGCTCGTCGAGCAGCCTGGTCCGCATCAAGCCCGGATCGCGCATGTTCCAACTCCGTCGGGCCGCGCCGGTGGCGGTCCGTCCAAACGGCGCGGCGCGCCGGTCCGGCCGAAATTAGAACGGGCCGGTGCCGGGATGAATAGCCGATGCTCAAAGCTCGCACTGAGCGCCGTCAAGGTTTCGCGGCGTATCACGCGCTCCGGCGGCCGGCCGGCTTGCCGCGCGCGGCGGCGCCGGGGCGGCCCTCGGCGAGGCGCGGCG
>NZ_SPKJ01000168.1 GCF_009866965.1 Propylenella binzhouense
CGCGCGCCGCGCGGACCCTTGCGCCGGAGGACTGGGCGGCGGCGCACGACCTCGCCGACCGCCTGGCGGCCGCCCTCGCGCCGCTCGAGGAGCTTGCCGGGCGCGCGGGAGAAATCGCGCTTCCCGCGCTTGTGGAGGCGCACATCGCCGCCATCGAGGCGGCATCCCGCGGCCCTGCATCCGATCCGAGGGAGGCCGCCGCCGGCGATGCGGGACGCGCCCTCGTCGAGGCGCTCGGCGCGATCCGCGCCGCGGCGGAGGAGGGGCCGCCGATCGCGGCCCGGGAATATCCGGCGCTCTTCGGCGCCCTCATCGACCAGTCGGTCGTGCGCCGCCGCGGCGGCGCCGACCCGCGCATCCACATCTGGGGCGCGCTCGAGGCGCGGCTCCAGTCGGCCGATACGGTCGTCCTCGGCGGGCTGAACGAGGGGACGTGGCCGAGCGAGACGCGGCTCGATCCGCTCCTCTCGCGGACGATGCGGATCGCCCTCGGGCTCGCCCCGCCCGAGCAGCGGATCGGCCTCGCGGCGCACGATTTCGCGCAGGCGCTCGGCAGGCCCCGCGTATGGCTCAGCCGGGCGCGGCGCGAGGACGGCCAGCCGCGGGTCGCCTCGCGCTGGCTGCAGCGCCTTCTCGCTTATGCCGGGGAGGAAGCGGGGGCAGGGCTCGCGGCGCGCGGAAGCGAGGTGATCGGCTTCGCGCGCGCGCTCGATGCGGCCGAGGGTCCGGTTCGGCCGGCCGGGCGGCCGGCGCCCAAGCCGCCCCTCCGCCTGCGGCCTCGCCAGCTCTCCGTCACCGAGATCGAGACGCTCATCCGCGATCCCTACGCCGTCTATGCCAGGCACGTGCTGGGGCTCCGGCCGTTCGAGCCGATCGCCAAGGCGCTCGATGCGGCGGAGCGCGGAACGCTGATCCACCGCGTGCTGGAGCGCTTCGTCAAGGAGCGTCCAGGCGGGCCGTTCGATGGCGAGGCGGAGCGGCGGCTCGCCGGGATCGCCGATGAAGTCTTTGCGCTCTTCGAGGATTTCCCCGAGGTGGCGACGGTCTGGCGCCCGCGCTTCGACCGGATCGCGCGGTGGTTCCTCACGACGGAGGGCGGCCGGGCGGAGATATGCGAGCGGCGCGTCGAGGCCTCCGGCGCCCTGTCCGTCGGGGACGGCTTCGTCCTCACCGGGCGGGCCGACCGGATCGACAGGCTCGCCGACGGAACGCTCGCCATCATCGACTACAAGACCGGCCAGCCGCCGGGCGCGAACGAGGTCCTCTCGCTCTCGCCGCAGCTGCCGCTCGAGGCGATCCTGGTCGAGAAGGGCGCCTTCGAGGGCACAGCCGCGGGCGAGGTTTCCCGGCTCGAATATTACCGGCTGGCAGGCCATGGGGACGGCCCGGAGATCTGCCCGCGGGGCGCGCGGGAGACCGCGCGGGGCGGCAGGCCGGCGGTCACGCTGCGGGAGACGCTCGCCGTGACGGAGCTCCGCCTCCGGGAGCTCGTCGCGGCCTTCGCCTCCGCCGAGACCCCCTATCTCTCGCGCAAGGTTCCCAAGCTCGGCCGCCAGTTCGGCGGCGACTACGATCATCTCGCCCGGATCGCGGAATGGGCGCTGGAGGATTCGGGCGATGAGTGAGGTGCCCGCGCCGGATCCGCTTGCCCGCACGCAGCGCCACCAGCGCGCCGCCTCCGATCCGGGCGGCTCCGCCTGGGTGGTGGCGAATGCCGGCTCCGGCAAGACACATGTCCTGACGCTCCGGGTGATAAGGCTCCTCCTCGCGGGTGCCGAGCCGGCATCGATCCTCTGCCTCACCTTCACGCGCACGGCGGCGGCGGAGATGGCGCGCCGCGTCTTCGACACGCTCGGGCGCTGGGCGACCATGCCGGACGGCGAGCTCGGGAAGGCGATCGCGGAGCTCGAGGGGCGCGAGCCCCGGGCGGGCGATCTCGCCCGCGCGCGCCGCCTCTTCGCGGATGCGCTGGAGACCCCCGGCGGGCTCAAGATCCAGACCATCCACGCCTTCTGCGAGCGGCTGCTCCACCAGTTCCCGCTCGAGGCCAATGCTCCGGCCCATTTCGAGATCCTCGACGACACCGGCGCCGCCGCGCTGCTCGCCGAGGCGCAGCAATCCGTCATGGGCCGCGCGCGCGACGGCGGGGCGCTGGCGGACGCGCTTCGCCGCCTGGCGGAGACGACCGGCGACGCGGAGATCGCGAAGGCCCTTTCCGCCATCATCGCGTGCCGCGACGATCTCAGGCGCTGGTTCGAGCTCGCGGCCCCGGCGGGCGAAGCGGGCGGGCTCGACGACGTCCTCGCCGATCTCCGCCGCCGGCTCGGGCTCGATCCTGACGACACCGAGGAGAGCCTCTGCCGCGCCGTCTGCGCGGCGGCGGACTGGCCGCACGCACGCTGCCGCGAGCTCTCGGACCGGCTCGCCGAGGCGCTGGCGAAGGCCGGTCACAGCTATGACAGGCGCGCCGCCGAGGCGCTCGGGCGCATTCTCGCCGCGGCCTCCGCCGTCGAGGAGGCACGGGAACGCTGCGGCTTCTTCCTTTCCTGGGACAAGGAGGCCTCGGACTGGCGCTGCTACAGCGCGAAGCAGCGTTTCGGAGCCGCCTTCAAGAGCGCGATGCCCGGCCTCGAGGAGGCGTTCGTCGCCGAGGCGGAGCGCCTCGTCCCGCTCCTTCGCCGCCTTCTCGCGGTCCGCACCTTCGACGCGACCGCGGCGCTTCTGCGTGTCGGCGACGCGATCCTCGACCATTACCGCGCGGCCAAGAACCGGCTCGGCTTCCTGGACTATGACGACCTGATCGTGCGGACGCGAAACCTGCTGTCGCGCGCGGACGCCGCGGAATGGGTGCTCTACAAGCTCGACGCCCGCATCCGGCACATCCTGGTCGACGAGGCCCAGGACACGAGCCCGGCGCAATGGGAAATCGTGAAGTCGCTCGCCGGCGACTTCTTCTCCGGCGCGGGCGCCGTCGGCTCGGTGCGCTCGATGTTCGCGGTCGGCGACGACAAGCAGTCGATCTTCGGCTTCCAGGGCGCCGCGCCGCGCATGCTGTCGGAGATGGAGGCGCATTTCCGCTCCGCCGCGGAAGGCGTCGAGCATCGCTTCGTGCACGCGCCGCTGTCGCTCTCGTTCCGCTCGACGGCCGAGGTCCTGGCGGCCGTGGACAAGGTCTTCTCGGGCGAGCTCGAGGAGAGCGTCACGACCGCCTACGAGCCGCATTCGGCGCACCGGCTCGATGAGCCGGGCGACGTGGTCCTCTGGCCGCGGATCGCGAAGGCCGACGTCCCGGAACCGGAGGACTGGACGACGCCGCTCGACGCGCCGACCCAGGCCGAGGCGGCGCTCGCCGAGCGGATTGCGGAGGAGATCGGGCGGCTCGTCGGCGGCGAGCCCCTCCGCTCGGGCAAGCGCGTGCGGCCGGGCGGCATCCTCGTCCTTTCGCGCAAGCGCGACGCCTTCGTGGTCGCCATGCACCGCGCCCTGAAGGCGCGCGGCATTCCCGCCGCCGGTGCCGACAGGGTCGCGGTGGCGACCCATATCGCCGCGCTCGACTGCCTCGCGCTCGCCGACGTGATGCTGATGCCGGAGGACGACCTCCAGCTCGCCGCGGTGCTGAAGAGCCCGCTCGTCGGCCTCGACGAGGAGGCGCTCATGGAGGTTGCCGCGGAGCGCGGTCGCCGCAGCCTGTGGCGGGCGCTCGGCGCGGCGGAGGCCGAGCCGCACCGCGCCGCCTATGCGCGCCTCGCCGGCTGGCGCTCGATGGCCGACCAGGTGACGCCGTTCCGCTTCTTCGCGACCGTGCTCGGCCCCGACGGGGGGCGGCGCGCGTTCCGCAGCCGGCTCGGGAGCGAAGCGGACGACGTGCTCGATGCGCTGCTCGGCGAGGCGCTCGCCTACGAGCAGGCGGAGCCGCCGACGCTGCAGGGCTTCGCCGCCTATCTCCGGGCCGGCACCGGCGACATCAAGCGCGAGCTCGACGAGACCGCCGCCGGCGTCCGCGTCATGACGGTGCACGGGGCGAAGGGGCTCGAAGCGGACGTCGTGTTCCTCGTCGATGGCGGCGGCCGCGTCGTCCACCCGTCGCATCGCGGGGCGCTCGTGCCGATCGGCGGCCGCGGTGATCCCGCCTTCGTGTGGCGGCGGCGCGACGGCGAGGCGTTGCGACGCCAGTACCAGGCCGATGCCGAGGCGGACCGCGAGGCGACCCGCGAATACCGGCGCCTGCTCTATGTCGGAATGACGCGCGCCCGCGACCGCCTCTATGTCTGCGGCGTCCGCGCCCGGAAGGAGGTCGAGGGCTGCTGGTACGACCTTGTGGCACGCGCGCTCCTGCCCGCGGATATCCCGCGCGACGAAAATGCGGAGATCGTTGCGCCCTTCGTGTGGGGCGAGCCGCTGCGGCCGCCGCGCCCGCCCGCCGGGGAAGAACGCGGCGATGCCGCGCCGCCCGCCGGACTTCCCGGCTGGCTCCGCGCGCCGGCACCGTCCCCGCCGCC
>NZ_SPKJ01000169.1 GCF_009866965.1 Propylenella binzhouense
CCGGGTTCGGCGTGGCCCGGGCAGGCGAGCCTTCCCGCCGCAGAGGCACGGCCGGGCGAACCGGCCGCGCCCGGCATGCGCCCCGGCGGATCTTCGCCACCTGGCCGGTCGGAACCGCCCGATCCGGCATCCGCCGACTTCTTCGCCGTCGGGCGCCAGCCGACATACCGCCCCGTGCCGAGCGTGCCGCCGGCAGGCCGCGGCGATGCCGGCCCCCGCGGGCGCTCGTCGCGGGCGCTTCTCTATGCCGCGCTGGTTCTCGTCATCGCGGGCGCCGGTGCCGGAGCCTATCTCTCCGGGCTGCTCGACCCCTTCCTGGCGAGCGCCCCGCCCAGGGAGGAGCGGGCGACGCTGACGCCTGCGGAGCAGCCGCCGCAAGGTACGGCGAAGCCGGCTGGATCGGGCGAGGATGTCGCCGCCCTGACGCCGGGAGCGGGCGTCGAGCCGCCCCCCAGCGCGCGGGTGAGCAACGTCGCCCAGCGGATCGCCTGGCTGCAGGACTATAGCGGCGGCGACTGCTTCTATGCGACCGCGACGAACGCTTCCGAAGACACGATCGACGTCGAGGGCTTCGGCACGTCCGCGCAGCCTTTCGACAAGCTCCTCGAATCCTTCGAGGCTGCCTACCAGATCGAGCCCAATATCGGGGTGCGGCTCATCAACCAGAGCCAGTGCGCGGTGGCGGACTTCCTGAAGGCTCTCGCCGGGAGCCCCGAAGCGCGGCCCATCATGACGCTCAGCAGCGACGTGATCCGGAGCGGGGATGCGATCCAGGGTTCGGCCGAGCGGCTCAACGGACGCCGGTCCGAAGTCTACCTCGTCGACAATGAGGGCGTGGTCTACAGCCTAGAGCCGCATCTGAGACGGACGGAGGATTCCGCCTCCTTCAACATCAAGCTCGGACTTGCGACGCCCGAGCCCGTTCCCCAGCTCGTCCTCGTCCTGGTGAGCGGCGGCGAGATCGGGTCGGCGAAGCTTTCGGAACCGGTCCTCGCCTCGGCGTTCTTCCCCCGCATTCTCGAGGAGATCGAACGGAGGAACATCCGGGCGGCGGCGGCGGCCAAGTATTTCAAGCTCGGCGGCTGATCGGCGGTCCGGCGCGGCACCTCCCGCTACTCCGCAGCGGCGTTCCGGCTGGGTCCGGCGGAGTCCCGTGCTCTGTCTCAGAGATCGAAGCCGACCTTCGTCCGGGTGCTTGTCTTCAGCGCTCCCATGCAGACGTCGACCGGCTGCCCTCCCGACTTGCAGTCGGCCACGTCGTTGACGAGGAGGCGCGAGATCTTCCCGCAAGGCTGGTTCGGCAGGTCGAACTGCACGACCTTGGTCTTCCCGACGGGCAGCTTGCCGAATTCCAGGATGAGGAGCTGCGAGAACCCGCCGTCGGAATCGAACACGGCGACTTCGTAGGAGGTGCTGTCGAGCGCGATTCCGGTGCCGTTATGCGCGACATAGACCAGGCGGCAGCCATTGTTCACGTCGCGAGCGGTGTTCAGCTCGAGAGAGAAGGCCTTCTCCTGCGCTGCGGCGCCTTGAGCGGCGGAGAGCAATATCGCCACGGCCAGCGATCCCCAAAGGCCTGTCTGCCGCTTCATGCGGATCTCCCCCGCTGACGAGACCGGCACCCCGCCGCTCTGATCCGGAGGCGCACTTTAAGCGAAGCCCCCGCGGGAAAGGAAGACACACCTCCCGACCGGAAACGACGAAGCCCGAGACCTGATCTCGGTCCCGGGCCGGCAAAGGACGATCCGGTCCTGCTTACCGGAACGCGCCGATGAGCGGGGGAAGGGGAACCCTCAGCTTGACGCGTTCGGATCCGAGCGCCGCAACGCGCACGTTTTCCCCGCGCCTGGCGGAGACCGCACGCACCGGGGCGGGGCGCCGCTCGGCCTGCACCTCGGAGATGCGCGGTTCCGCGGCAGCGGATGCCGTGACGGCTTTCGCCGGGCGGGGCGCCGGAAGCCTGGTGTGATCGAGCCGGACATCGTCCTGCAACGGAAGCTCAGCGGCGGCCAAGGCGGCCGGCGCGACCGGATCCGGCGTCGCGTCCCGATCGGACATCTCCGCCGGCACGAGCAGGTGATCCATGGGTCCGGCCGGGGCTCCGGCCGGCGGCGCGCTGTCCGCGCGGTCCGCGAGCGCGATCTCGATCCCGCGGCTCGCGCCGAGGCCGGCATCGTCAGAGGCCGAGCTGATCTGTAGCCGGCCGACCGTGGCATCCTGCGCGGCGATGGGGCCCGAAAGGGCCAAGGTCGCCATCCCCGCCGCGCCGATCAGTAGAATTGAAGCTGTCCGCATCGTCCAGGCTTCCAGTCAGTGCTCGCGATGATAGAACACATCGAGCACAATGGCAAACTGCCGGTCCAGTTCCCAAGGAATGCTTAAGACAGAAGAAATCGCAGGACTGTCGTGCTGCTGCCCGAACGCCATCGGCGGCCGGAGGCGTCGCCCCTCCGGACGAAGCCGGATCGTCTGCTTCCAATGATCTGCGCGGGCTCAAGTCGCGATTGTCGCTGCGGAGGGAAGCGGTTGCGGATGGTCCGGCTCGGCCTCGAATGGCGCGTGGCGGCTTCGCCCTCGCGGCTCGCTTGCTGCGCCATGCTCGCCGCCGCCGTGCTGCTGCTTCATCCGCCGGGCGCCGCCGCCCAGTTCACCGTCTGCAACCAGACGCTGGACGTCGTGAACCTCTCGGTCGGGCAGGAGGTCGAGGGCGAGTTCCAGACCGAGGGCTGGTGGACCATCGGCGCGAATCGCTGCGCCGACGTCATCCGCGACGAACTCTGGAACCGGTTCATCTACATCTATGCGGAGGACGTCTTCGGCCAGCCGGTCCTGCGCGGGACCACCGAGATGTGCGTGGGGCCCCGGCGCTTCACCATCACCGGCATCGAGGCGTGCTGGCAGAGGGGCTACCGTTCCGTGAAGTTCTTCGAGGTCGACACGCAGGCGGTCGAACGCTGGACGGTGTTCCTCAAGAACCGGCCCGGGAACTGACGCACGGCGGACCGGCGCCCGGCGGGTTCCACTCGTCTGCGACATTGGCTAATGTAGAAGAACAGCCTTCCTCTTCAGCTGAAGGAGAGCTGATCCGTTGGGAATTGCGTCGCACGACCGGGCAGCGGGCCTCTGGCTCGCGCTCCTGGCCGTCTTGGCCATCGTCGGGATCGACGGCGCTTTCGCGAACAGCGCCGATCCGTCGGGGCGGCGGCTTGCGCTCGTCGTCGGCAACTCGAATTACCGCGCGGCGGAGTTCCTGAAGAATGCGGTCAACGATTCCAGGGCGGTCGCCGCGAGGCTGCGCGCGCTCGGGTTCGAGGTGACCAGCGTGGAGGATGCGCCCGGGCAAGGGTTCAGAGACGCCGTCGAGGGGTTCGGGCGGGAGGCGGCGGGCGCGGAAACCGTTCTCTTCTATTATTCGGGCCACGGATTCCAGCTCGGCGGGACGAACTACCTGGTCCCGACGGACGCCGCTTTGAGGGACCGGCGGGCCGTCGAACAGGAAACGCTCAGCCTCAACACGATCATAACGACGCTGCAGGGACGCGGCCGGCAGACCCTGATCTTCCTCGACGCCTGCCGGAACAACCCGCTCCCGCCGCGCCTGCGCGACCAGGGCGGCCTTGAGGGCCTCGCCCAGATCGAAGCGGGAAGCGGCGTCTTCGTCGCCTTCGCGACCCAGCCCGGCAACATCACGCGCGACGGCGCGGGCGACAACAGCCCGTTCACGACCGCGCTGCTGGAGAACATGGAGGTCCCGGGCATCAGCGTCTCGGACATGATGATCCGGGTCCGCAACCGGGTCGAGACGCTGACGCTCCGCCAGCAGATCCCCTGGGACCAGTCCTCGCTCCGCTCGCAATTCTACTTCGTGCCGGAGAAGAAGGCCTATCCCAAGCCGACGGCCGAGGAGAAGGAACTCCTGCGGCAGCTCGCGCTGCGCTGGGGCCTGACGATCCAGGACGCCGAAGGCGACGACGTCGTGGACGAGCGGGTTGCGGCCCCGGCGCAGCAGCTCGCCGAGCCGCAGCCCGCCCCGGCGGAAGCGCGGATCGCCGGGAGGGAGGCTGAACAGGTCCGGCAGCCGGCGGAGGCCGCAGCGCGGGTTCCGGGCCGGCCGGGACTCGTGATCGAGGGCATCGATCCCCCCGAAGCGCGGGTGGCGCTCGCATCGCCGCGCGAGCCGATCCA
Organism: Propylenella binzhouense; assembly: GCF_009866965.1. GTDB lineage: Bacteria > Pseudomonadota > Alphaproteobacteria > Rhizobiales > Afifellaceae > Propylenella > Propylenella binzhouense. The sequence continues at coordinate 4,186 of NZ_SPKJ01000169.1, forward strand.
GCCGAAGATGAAGATCTTCGGGCTCCCGGCGCCTGCACAGGAGGCCGTCGCCGTCCCGCTCGCGCAGGAGCCGAAAACGGCCGCCGGACCCGAACAGACGGCGGCCGCCGTCACCGTTGCGGCGCTCGAGCCGGCTGCGCGCTCCGCCGGTCCGGTATCGGAGGTTCCGGCACCCGCCTCGCTCGCCGCGGCACCGTTCGCCGGCGCACCCGTCGCCGCCCAGCCGGCGCGGGCGCG
>NZ_SPKJ01000017.1 GCF_009866965.1 Propylenella binzhouense
GCCCGCCTGCCATAAGCCGCCCGTCACTGCGCCGGCGCATCGGTGCCTCCCGTCGCTGGCCGCGCGGGCGCGGCCGGGCCGCCGCCGGCTCCCCCGCCCGCCTCGGGCAGCGCGAAGACGAGGAGCGTGCTGCCGCCCCTGGTATAGGCCGGAAGGTCCTGCGTAGCGCCGACGAAGCCGAGCGCGCCGTTGCGCACCCGCGGGTCGAGCTCGGCGGTGGCGACGGCGCCCGACCAGCCGCCGATGCCGGAAAGGATCGCGACATATTGCCGGCCGTCTCTGCCCTGATAGGTGGTCGGCTGGCCGATGATCCCCGAGGGCGTGCGGAACTGCCAGAGCACCTCGCCGGTGCGCGCGTCCACGGCTTTGAAGAGGCGGTCCATGGTGCCGTAGAAGGCGACGTCGCCGGCGGTCGCCAGCGCGCCGCTCCAGACCGGCAGGTTCTCCTTGATGGACCAGACCTTCTCCTGCCGGACCGGGTCCCACGCCATGAACTCGCCGCGATGTCCGCCGGGCCCGGCATACATGTCCGCCTCGGCGCCGAGATAGGGCGTGCCGGCGATGTAGCCGACCTCGACCGTCTTCATGTTCATGCAGAGATGCTGGTGCGGCACGTAGAGGAGCCCGGTGCGCGGCGACCACGCCGTGGGCTGCCAGTCCTTCGCGCCCGGCGCGGCCGGACAGATGTCCTCGATGGTCTTCCCGAGGGTCGGATGGAGCGCCTCGTTCGGGATGATCCGGCCGGTCTTCAGGTCGACGCCCTTATAGGCGGTGACGTCGTCATAGGCCTTCGCCGAGATCACCTCCCCGGTCGCGCGGTCGATGACGTACATGTAGCCGGTCCGCCCGGGCCGGATCGCCACCTTGCGGGGCTTGCCGTCGATCTGAAGCTCGGTCAGGACGAGCTCGTTGATGCCGTCATGGTCCCAGAGATCGTGGGGGCTGGTCTGGTAGGCCCATTTCGCCTGCCCCGTGTCCGGATCGCGCGCGAAGATGGTCGTCGTCCAGAGATTGTCGCCCGGCCGCTGGTTCGAGTTCCAGGGCCCGGGATTGGCGGTCCCGTAGAAGATGAGGTCGAGCTCCGGATCGTAGGAGATCCAGCCCCACACCGTGCCGCCGCCATGCTGCCAATGGTCCGGCGGCCACGACTTCACGCCGAGATCCTCGCCCTTCATGAAGTCGTAGAAAGGCTTGAAGTCCGGCCCGATGAGCACGTCCTTGTCGGGCCCGGTCGAATAGGCGCGCCAGACGATCTCGCCGGTATTCTCGTCGAGTGCGGTCAGCCAGCCGCGCACGCCCATTTCGCCGCCGCTGTTGCCGACGAGGACCTTCCCCTTCACGACGAGGGGAGCCATGGTCATCGTCTCGCCGCGCGAGATGTCGCCGAGCTGCTTGACCCAGACCTCCTTGCCCGTCTTGGCGTCGAGCGCGACGGTGTGGTTGTCGAGCGTGTTGTAGAAGATCTTGCCGTTGTCGTAGGCCGCGCCGCGATTGACCACGTCGCAGCAGGCGACGCCCTGCGCGGAGAGGTTCGGCTTCGGCGAGTAGGTCCATTTCAGCTCGCCGGTGGTCGCGTCGAGCGCGAAGACGGAGCCCGGATGCGGCCCCGCATAGGGTCCGACCACGTACATCATCCCGTCGACCACGATCGGCGCCGCCTCCTGGCCGCGGTCGGCGCCGACCGAGAAGGTCCAGGCGACCTGCAGCCGGCCGGCATTGCCGGTATTGATCTGGTCGAGCTCGCTGTAGCGGGTGGACGCGTAGTTCTTGCCCGGCATCACCCATTGGGCCGGGTCCTTCGAGAGCGCCTCGAGGTCGCCCTGCTGGGCGGCGGCCTCTCCGGCCGCGATCGGACCGAGGACGAGCGATGCGCCGAGAAGAAGCGCGGCTGCCAACCGGCCCGCTCCGCCTTGTCGGTGCATGCGCGCCGTGCCATGGCGGCGATCCCCGGCCGGCAGGCGGTAGGGGGGCAGGTCGCGCCCGGTTCCGGAGGCGCAGTCAGTCACATGCCGCATCATGGCACCTCGGCTGCTGCATTCAGGTAGGGTTATGTATCCTATCTGACATACGTCAATGCGCGTCTGTCATGTGTGTTACATTTGTACGATTCGCACGGGAGGAGCTGGCACGGTGTCATGGAACGGCAACTCCACCCGAACCGCCTTCTGAGCACGCTTCCGCCGGCGGAGTTCGTCGCGGTGCTGCGGCGGCTGCAGCCGGCGCCGCTCATTCCGGGAACAATCCTCTACGACGCCGGAACAGCGATCGAGACCGTCTGGTTCCCCCATTCCGGCTTGGTTTCGATCGTGAGCCACCCGGGGCTGGACGGGCTCGTGGGCACGGCCGCGATCGGCCCGGAGGGCTTCGTCGGCTTCCCGCTCGTGCTCTGCGCGCAATCCTGGCTCGGCACCACGATCGTGCAGGTGCCGGGCGAAGCGTCCGCGATGGGCGCGGCCGAGTTCCTGGCGCTCGTTGACGAATGTCCGACGCTTTCGCGCCAGCTCCACCGCTACGTGCTCGCGCTCATCACGCAGATCGCGCAGGGCTCGGCCTGTCATCGCATGCATCTGGTCGAGCAGCGCTGCGCCCGCTGGCTGCTGATGTGCCACGACCGCACGCACGAGGACACGTTCCGGCTCACGCAGGAATTCCTCGCGCAGCTGCTCGGCGTGCAGCGTCCGACGGTCACGAACGCGGCCGGCGCGCTGCAGCGGATGGGACTGATCCGCTATTCGCGCGGCATCGTCTCGATCCTCGACCGGGCCGGGCTCGAGCGATCGGCCTGCCCCTGCTACGCCCTTGTGCGCGGCGAATACGAGCGGCTGATCGGCACTCCGCTGTAGCCCAGTAATCGGTGCGGGCGCTCCGCGCGTCATCGGCGTCCCCGAGGCGGCGCCTCGGGCCGAGCCGGCTGCCGCGGCGTCAACCCCCCCTTGCGGGGAGGTCGAGATTTCGGAGCGGAACGCGACGGAAATCTCGGGAGGGGGGCCGGACCGCATGGACCGGACGGCGCTCGACAGCTCGCGATGCGCACCGCCATTCCTGCGGCGGCGCGAACGGATGCCCGGTCCTTCCGCACAGGCCGGGCCAGTCGCACCGGTTGGACCCCCTCCCGAAAGCGGCGCCAGCCGCTTTCGACCTCCCCGCAAGGGGGAGGTTAAAGGCCGAGCCATGGCGGCGCGCCCCTGTCCCGGCAGTGGGCAAGCCCGGGGCGCGGCCGGTCAGGCGCGGTCAGGCATGTTCGCCCTTCAGGGCCGGCCGGATCGCGGTCTCGGCCGGCGCGGCCGGAGGCTCCGCGCCTGCGAGCGGAAGGTCGATCTCGAACACGGCGCCGCGCGCGGCCGCCGGATGGACCGAGATGCCGCCGCCATGCGCCTCCAGGATCTGCTTGGAGATGGCAAGGCCCAGTCCGCTGCCCTCCCTGCCGCTGGAGCCGCGCACGAACTTCTCGAAGATGCGGGCGCGGTCGCGCTCGGAGACGCCGGGTCCGTCGTCCTCGACCCGCAGCACCACCCGGTCCGCCCGCACGCTCCCCGAGACGCGGACATGGCCGCCGGCGCTGTCGTTGAACTTGATCGCGTTGTGCACGAGGTTGATCAGGACCTGCTTCAGCCGGTCGGGATCGGACAGGACGGGACCGAGCCGGTCCGGCACCTCGTCGCGGAGATCGATCCCGTGCTGGAACGCGAAGCCGGTCATCGCGGCGACCGCCTCGTGCGCCGTCGTCGCCGGGTCGATCCGCGCCTGCTTCAGGTCGTGGTCGCCGCGCTGCAGCCGGTTGAGGTCCAGGATCTCGTCGAGGAGCCGGGTGAGCCGCTGGCTCTCCTCGTAGATGATCCGGGCGAAGCGGTCGCGCTGCTGGGGCGACAGCCGGTCGCCTTCCAGGAGCACTTCCGCGAAGGAGCGGATCGAGGTCATCGGCGTCCTGAGCTCATGGCTGACATGGCTCAGGAACTCGTCCTTGATCGTGTCGATCTCCTTCAGCCGGGCATTGGCGAGCCGGAGCTGGACCGCCACGGCCTCGAGCTCGGAGGATTTCTGCTCGAGCTGCCTGCCATATTCGATCGCCTGCTGCGTCTCGTCGAGGATGGTGATCACCTCGTCCAGGCTGATCGTCTCGCCGCCGGCGACGCGCGAGACCAGCACGCGCGCGGAGGCCGCGCCGATCGAGCCGGCCAGCTGGCGCTCCACGAACGAGATCAGGCGCGCGTCGGCGACGAGCTCCCGCAGATCGTGCTTCTCGCTCTCGGCATAGTCGCGGAACACGCGGTAGGCGCGTTCCGGGCCGACGATGCGGCGGGCGAGCGCCATCAGGTCCTCCACCGCCGTGTCTCCCGTCCAGGCGCGCGAGGTGCGCCGGGGCGACTCGCCGAAGGCGTCGACGAAGAGCGCGCTCTGGAGGCGCTCCAGCGGCTTCGGGACGGAGGCGAGCGAGACGAAGACATAGGCGCCGACATTGAGCGACAGGCTCCAGAACAGCGCGTGCTGGATGGACCCCCAGCCGTCGAGGTAGAAGAGCGCCTCCGGCCGCAGGAAGGCGATCCCGAAGGGGCCGTCGGTCAGGAGCCCGGGCATGGCGCCCCCGACCCGGACGAGGCTCGGCAGGAGCAGCGTGTACGCCCAGACGACGAAGCCCGCGAGAAGCCCCGCGACCGCCCCCTGTTCCGTCCCGCCGCGCCAGTAGATGCCGCCGACCATCGCGGGAAGGAGCTGCGCCGCGGCCGCGAAGGAGATGAGCCCGATCGCGGCGAGCGCGTCCGACTGGGCGCCGAACCGGTAGTAGAAGAAGCCGAGCGACAGGATGAGGACGATCGAGACCCGCCGGATCGCGAGCAGGAGCCCCGTCAGGTCGCGGGCCTGGTGCAGGTCGAGGCGCCGGCTCCGGAGCAGGAGCGGCATGACCATGTGGTTGGAGATCATGATCGAGAGCGCAATGCAGGCGACGATCACCATCGACGTCGCCGACGAGAAGCCGCCGATGAAGGCGGCGAGCGCGAGGAGGTCGCTGCCGGCCTGGAGGGGCACCGTGAGGACGTAGAGATCGGGGTTGCGGTCGGGTCCGACGATCCCGAGGCCGGCGACCGCGATCGGGACCGTGAAGAAGCTGATGAGCAGCATGTAGAGGGGAAAGAGCCAGCTTGCCGTCCGCAGATGGCGCTCGTCGGTGACCTCCACCACCGCCACCTGGAACTGCCGCGGCAGGCAGACGATCGCCGCCGCGGCGAGGAAGAGCATGGTCGTCCAGCGCGACGGATCGCCGGCGGAGAAGGGCGGCGTCCCCCGGAGCGCCGGATCGAGCCAGACCGGCCCGGAATAATCGGGGCCGGCCGACTTGAGCCCGATCACGACGAACAGCCCGACGGCGACGAGCGCGGCGAGCTTCACGAGCGATTCGAAGGCGATCGCCGCGACCACGCCCGGATGGTGCTCGTCCGCGCCGATGTTCCGGGTGCCGAAGATGATGACGAAGGCGGCCATGGAGGCGGCCACCCAGAACGCCGTGTCGCCGAAAATGCCGTGCGCCTCGGCCGAGACGAGGGTCTTGCCGACGGTCAGGATGTCGAGGCTCGTCGCCACGGATTTGAGCTGGAGGGCGATGTAGGGCGTCGTCCCGACAAGCGCGATCAGCGTCACGATCGCGGCGACGCGCGTGCTCTTCCCGTACCGCGAGGAGATGAAGTCCGCGATCGAGGTGATGCGGTGCGTCTTCGAGATGCGCACGAGCTTGCGGAGCAGGAAGAAGGCGCCGGCGAAGACGAGGGTCGGCCCGAGATAGATCGTGGCGAACTCGGCGCCGTTGCGCGCGGCCGAGCCGACGGCGCCGTAGAAGGTCCATGACGTGCAGTAGACCGTCAGCGACAGCGTGTAGACGACCGGGGACCTGATGAGCTTGGCGCGGCCGTTCGCGGCCATCCGGTCGGTCGCGAAGGCGAGCACGAAGAGGAGCGCGAGATAGAGCCCCGAGATGGCGAGGACGACGCCCGGGGTGAGCATGGCGCGCTCAGCCGTTCGCGCCGTCGCGTCCGGAGAGGGGCGCATCCGCGCCCTGCCGCTCGTCGCTCCAGGGCAGCCGGCGCGCGAGCAGGAAGGCTGCGGCGATGAGCATCGCCCAGACTGCGAAGATGTAGACGATGAAGACCGGAAACCCTGCGGCCCTCGACCAGGACGCGAGTGCGAGGATCGTCGGCGGCGTGGTCAGGAAGACGCCCAGCCACGGCAGCAGGAACGCGAATTCGTGGAGGCGCCGCTCCCTCATCGGGGCGGCCCCTGGGCGGGCCGGTCGGACCGGCCGACCAGTGCGAGGGTCTGCTCGACCACGTCGCGGTTGGAGAAGGGCTTCGTCACGAACGCGTCGGCGCCGAGCGCGAGCGCCATCCGCCGGTCGTTCTCCTGGCCGCGCGCCGTCAGCACGAGGATCGGCGTGGCGCGAAGGACGGGATTGCCCTTGACGTGCCGCAGGACCTCGAGCCCGCTCTCTTCCGGCAGCATGATGTCGAGGATCACCGCCGCCGGCCGGAGGTTTCGGATCGCCTGCAGTGCGAGTGCGCCGTCCCTGGCGACCGAGACCTCGAGACCCGCACGCTCGATGAGGAACGTGAGCGACTCGACGATATACGGCTCGTCTTCTGCGATCAGCACCAGCGGACGCACGCGTCTCCCCCCGGCACTCGCTGTTCCGGTGCCGTTTCCGCGAAGTTTACCGGTTTTGCGGCCCGAGGCCAGCATCCGAATGGCTGACGCCGCACGGCTGCGCCGCAACTGCCGCCGGGGCGGGACCGGCGCCGCGGGTCTCCGGCCGTGCGACGTTCACGCTCACGGACCGGCCTGGGCGGCGAGGATCGAGGGAAAGGCCCGCTGGGGACAGCCGGGCCGCGGGCAGAGATGGCAGTTTATCCCCGTTTCGAGCGGCGGACCGGCGGTCGCGTCGCCATAGACGACGCGCCGGGCCGCGGCGGCGTCGCAGGCGATCAGGATGCTGTGCGTTTCGGCCGGGGCTCCGAAGGCGGCGGCCGGCTTGGTCGTCACCCGCGCGATGAAGAGGAACTCCCGGCCGTCCGGCAGCCGCACGCGCTGCGTCAGGACCGATCCGGGGTTCCGGAGCGCGCCGTAGACGGGCCAGAGCGGGCAGGCCCCGCCGTAGCGCGGCAATTGCAGGGCCGGGAGGCTGAACCGCTTCGAGATGTTGCCGGCCGGATCGACGCGCATGAAGGCGAAGGGCACGCCCTCGGCCTCGGGGCGGCGAAGGGTCACGAGACGGTGGCAGATCTGCTCGATGCTGCCGCCGAACAGGCCGGCCAGGCTGTCGACGTCGTAGCGCACCCGTTCCGCGGCTTCGCGGAAGGCGTCGTAGGGAAAGAGCAGCGCGCCGGCGCCGTAGCTGTAGAGCGCCCCGACGGCGCGCTCGCGCGCCTCCTGGGTGGTGAGCCGCGGATCCTCCGCCAGGCTCCGGATGGTGCCGGTGTCCTCGAGCATGATCGCGATGCGCGCGAGCTGGAAGCGGAGCGTCGAGGGCGCCATCGCGGCGGGCGCGTGGAACAGGCGCGCGTCGCGGTCGTAGAGGCCGCGCGGCGCAGCGTGGTCGAACGACGCCGGCACCACGCTGACGCCGTGGCGGTGGGCCAGCCAGGCCGCAAGACCGCCGCGCGTATGGCCGATCTTCTCCGCCGCCCCCTCCAGCTCCGGAAAATAGTTCTGCCGATCGATGATGAAGTCGTCGACCTCCTCCGCCGGCGTGCTCGGGCGACCGCTGTCGCCGAAATCGCTGAGCCGCTCGAACAGCGCCTTGGCGATCGCGCCGAGCTTGCCGCTCTCCTCGGCGAGCAGCGCGGTGAAGCGGCGGCGGCGGCCGGGATCGAGCTCGTCATGCTCGCTCAGGATCTCCGCGAACGAACGGACGGAGGTCATCCGCGTCAGGAGCTCGTGGCTCGCCTGGAGCAGCGTGGCGTCATGCGTGAGCCGGTCGGACAGCATCTCCGAGAGCGCGCTCGCACGGTGATAGGAGCGGTGCAGGCGCACCAGAGCGCGGCCCCATTCCGGTTGCCGTCCGACGATCTCCTGCGCGCCGGCCTGGTCGATGCCGAGGTCCTGCACCAGCGGGTCGGCGGAGATCTCCGTGAGATCCTGGACCAGGCGCGACGCCTCGGCTCCGGTCAGATCGGCGAGATCGAGATCGAGCGCGGCGGCGAGGCGGTTGAGGAGCCGTCCGGCAACCTCGCGCTTGCCGTGCTCGATGAGGTTCAGATAGCTCGCGGAGATCCCGATCTCGGCCGCAAGCGCGGCCTGCGTGATGCCGCGCTTGCGCCGGCACTCGCGCAGGCGGTAGCCCACGGGCACCCGCGCCATCTCCCCTCCCTCCGGCCTTCGAGGCTCGATTTTCCGCCCGAGTTTACTGGTTTGGTGGTTCGAATCAACCGGTTGGCCGGGCCGTCACAGGCTGCTTTTACTCCGCTGCCGGCGCGCTCGACGCCCGCGTGCGAGGGCGTCCGAGGCGGCGGCGGCGCCTGCCCGGGGAGCCGATCGAAGAGCGCGCCGATTTTCAGGCTTTACAGCTGGCCTCCACGAATGCCGGCGTCTTTACAAATGTTTGCTGCGGGAGCTGTCGCTTCTGGAACCCGCCCGGATGCCCCTTTACTCTCTGCCGGTCCGACATCCGGACCAAGAACCGGCAGAACAGCTCCGCGGCTCGCCGGACCGCATTCACCCCCGCGGGAGGAATTCATGAAGCTCACCGACAAACACCTCACTCGTAGAGGGCTGCTCAAGGCCGGCGCGGCGACCTCGCTCGTCCTCGCCGCACCGCTCCATTTCGTGCGTGGCGCCTGGGCGCAGGAGAAGGCCATCGGCACCTTTCCCGCCGGCACCAGCGGAAGCTCCGTCAAATACGGCTTCATCGTGCCGCAGACCGGCGCCTATGCCGACGAGGGCGCCGACGAGCTGCGCGCCTACCAGCTGGCGGTCAAGCACCTGAACGGCGGCGGCGGCATGCTGGAGACCATGAAGCCGCTCTCGCTCAAGGGCAACGGCGTGCTCGGGAAGAAGGTCGAATACGTCACCGGCGACACGCAGACCAATCCTGATGCGGCCCGCCAGGCGGCGCAGCGCGCGATCGAGCGCGACAAGGTCATCATGTTCTCGGGCGGCTCGTCCTCGGCGGTCGCGGTCGCGCAGCAATATCTCGCCCAGGACAAGGGCGTGATCTTCATGGACGCGCTCACGCATTCCAACGACACGACCGGGAAGGACCGCCGCCGCTACGGCTTCCGCCACTTCTTCAACGCCTATCAGTCCGGCATCGCGCTCGGGCCGATCCTTGCGGAACGCTATGGCAAGGACCGCCGCGCCTTCCACCTCACCGCCGACTACACCTGGGGCCACACGCAGTACGAATCGATCAGGGACGCGACCGAGAAGCAGGGCTGGACGACCGTCAACAACATCATGACGCCGCTCGGCGCTCCGGACTTCTCGCAGTACCTGACCGCCGCCATCAATTCCGACGCCGACGTGCTCATCCTCAACCACTACGGCAAGGACATGGTGAACTCGCTCACCCAGGCGGTGCAGTTCGGCATGCGCGACATGCAGAAGAACGGCAGGAACATCGAGGTCGTCGTCCCGCTCTATTCCGAGTTGATGGCCAAGGGCGCGGGCGACAACATCGCCGGCGTGCTCGGCACGGCGAACTTCAACGAGAAGCTCGACGACCCGGGCAGCGCGGCCTTCATCAAGGCGTTCACGGACGAGTACGGATTCCCGCCCTCCCAGGCGGCGCAGACCGCCTATGTCCAGACCCTGCTCTATTCGAACGCGGTCGAGCAGGCCGGCACCTTCTATCCGCCCGAGGTCATCAAGGCGCTCGAGGGAGCCGAGATCGAGGGAATCGGACCGGGCAAGGCGCTCTACCGTGCCGAGGACCATCAGTGCTTCCACGACATCCTGGTGGTGGAAGGCAAGGCGCCGTCCGACCGCCAGAACCAGTACGATCTGCTCAAGATCGTGAAGCAGGTTCCGCGCGAGGAGGTGACCTATCCGGCCGACATTCCGGCGTTCGGCGGAAAGGACGCGCAGCTCGGAGCCTACGAGCCCTCGGCCTGACCCGGAGGACGAAGCGCGGCCCGCGGCCGCGCTTCCCCTACCTGTCGCAGCGAGCCGGGGGACCCGGCATTCCGTCTCGGCGCTGATCGTCCGGAACTTCGATGACCATCAACAGCATCTTCCTGATGGTGCTCACGGGCCTGCAGCTCGGCGCGATCTACGCGCTGATCGCGCTCGGCCTCACGCTCATCTTCGGCACTCTGGGGGTCGTGAACTTCGCTCACGGCGCGCTCTACCTGATCGCCGCCTATTGCGCGGTCTTCGCGGCCCAGAGCCTCGGCTTCGGCCTCGCCATCGTGCTCGTGCCGATCATCCTCTTCATCTTCGGCATCGCGATGGAGCGGGGGCTCATCCGCTTCTTCTACCAGCGTCCCCACACGGACCAGATCCTCGTCACGTTCGGCATCGCCATCGTGGTCGAGGAGGTGCTGAAATGGATGTTCGGGGCCAACAACATTCCGTTCGCGCTGCCCTCCTGGGGCGCCGGGCAGGTGCTCTTCTACGGGCTCGGCGCGAACGTGCCGGCCGCGATCCCCGGCATCCGCGTTCCGATGCCCTTCCTGGAGGGCTTCGCCTTCTTCCCGGCCTGGCGCCTCCTGCTCATCATCGTGACCGCCGTCACGATCTTCGCGCTCTTCGCGCTGCTGCAGTTCACCCGCTTCGGGCTCGTCCTCCGCGCCGGCATGCGCGATCCGGAAATGCTGCGCTTCCTGGGCGTGAACGTAACCATCCGGTTCTCGATCCTGTTCGGGATCGGGGCCATGATCGCCGGCATAGCCGGCGTCTTCGGCGGGCCCGTCACCCAGGTCTCGCCGACGGTCGGCATGGCTCTCCTCGTCCCCTCGTTCCTCGTCGTCGTCATCGGCGGGATGGGCTCGATGCTCGGCGCGCTGGTCGCGGCCCTCCTGCTCGGCATGGCCTCGAGCTTCACGACCGGATTCGCGGCGGCCGTCGGCGACCCCACGGCCAAGATGGCGCTCACCGCGCTCCAGCAGATCGTGGTCTATCTCGTCGCCGTCGTCGTGCTCCTGATCCGGCCGCGCGGACTCTTCGGAAAGAAGGGCATCTTCGAATGAGCAACATCACCGAGGCCGGCCTCGCCACGGGCTATGCCCGCGCCGCCTCCCGTCAGCCCGCACTCGTGACGGGCACCGATCTCCTCGTCATCGGCGCGTTCGTGCTGGTCGTCCTCACCATGCCGTGGTGGCTCGTCCTGATCGCCGGCTACGAGGCGCTCGCAACCAAGATCGTGATCTGGGCCATCTTCGCGCTCGGCTTCGACATCCTGCTCGGCTTCACCGGCTATCTCTCCTTCGGGCATGCCGCGTTCTTCGGGTCCGCGGCCTACATCACCGGACTGTCGCTGAAGCACCTGACGTCGGACATCGTGCCGGCGATGGCGATATCCTTCGCGGGCCTTTTCGTCATCGCGCTCGTGATCGGCGTCCTCACGCTGCGACGCTCGGGGATCTACTTCTCGATTCTCACGCTCGCCTTCGCGGAGATGGCGCACGCGCTCATCCTCTCCTCCACGCTCCAGGCCTGGACCGGCGGCGATAACGGCCTCACCGGCCTGCCGACGCCGACCCTGCTCGGCTCGCCGATGCGGGGTCTCACCGTCTTCTATTTCGCCTCGGCCTTTCTCGTAGCGGGCTTCATCGCCGCCCTCGTCATCCGCCGCTCGCCGTTCGGGCTCATGCTCCGGGCGATCAAGGAGAACCCGATGCGGCTGGAATATACCGGCGTGAACGTCTTCGCCTACAAGATGTCCGCCTTCGTGATCTCGGCCATGTATGCCGGGATCGCGGGCTCGCTCACGGTGATCTACGAGCCCTATGTCGCGACCGAATACATCTACTGGTCGACTTCCGGCGAGGTGGTCATCATGTCGGTGATCGGGGGCGTCGGCACGCTCATCGGGCCGATACTCGGGGCGGGGTTCATGCTCTACTTCGAGAACGTGATCCAGGGCTTCATCGGCGAGCAGTGGAAGCTCGTGCTCGGCCTGATCTTCGTCTTCATGGTGATCTTCCTGCCGGGCGGCTTCGTCGATCTCGCGCGCCAGATCTGGCGCTCGCTCGGGCACAGGATCCGCGCGCGGCGCTACAACGTGCCCGACATGGCCCCGGAGGCCGACGAGGACCGGCTCCGCCGCCGCCTCGACCGAGAGGAGGCCGAGGCCCGATGACCGCCATGAAGACACCCATCCTGGAAGTGCGCGGCGTCTCCAAGAGCTTCGGCGGGCTGCGCGCCCTCAACGACGTGAACCTCACCGTGCAGGAGGGCTCGATCCACGCGATCATCGGGCCGAACGGCGCCGGCAAGTCGACGCTCCTCAACGTGCTGATCGGGCTGATCGAGGCCGACGAGGGCACCATCACCTATGCCGGCGAGCGGATTCGCGGCCTGTCGCCGCACACCATCATCCAGAAGGGCATCGCCCGCGTGTTCCAGACCCCGCAGATCTTTCCGGGTCTGACGCTCGTCGAGAACGTCGCGATCGCGGCGCTCGCGAAGCGTGACGGCCAGTTCGGGCTGAGAATCCTCGAATCGCTGAGGCCCGGCCATCCGGTGATGGCGGAAGCCGAGGAGCATCTGGTGGATGTCGGCCTCGCCGGCCATCTGCGGTCGGAGGCGCAGCATCTCTCCCGCGGCGACAAGCGCCGGCTGGAACTCGCGCTCTGCCTCGCGGCGAGGCCCCGGCTCCTGCTCCTCGACGAGCCGACCGCCGGCATGTCGCGGCACGACACCAACAGCACGATCGAGCTTCTGAAGCACCTGTCGCGCAAGGGCATGACGAAGATCGTCATCGAGCACGACATGCACGTCGTGTTCTCGCTTTCCGAACGGATCACGGTGCTCGCCCAGGGAACCGTGATCGCCGAGGGCGCGCCGCAGGAGGTCCGCGGCAATCCGCGCGTGCAGGAAGCCTATCTCGGGGGAGCGCATACATGACGATTGCCGCTGAGGCCCGTCCGGCCGATGCCGTCGCATCGGCGCCCGCCCCCTTCTTCGCGGCCCGCGACGTTCACGCCTATTACGGCGAAAGCTACATCGTCCAGGGCGTGGACTTCGAGGTCCGCGAGAAGGAGATCGTCGCGCTGCTCGGGCGAAACGGCGCCGGCAAGACCTCGACCCTGCGGACGATCGCGCGCGCCGCCCAGCCGTCGCTGAAATCCGGCGAGATCTGGCTCGGCGGCATGCCGCTCCACCGGATGAGCACGCACGAGGCGGCGCGCGCGGGCGTGCAGCTGGTGCCGGAGGACAGGCGCATCATTCCCGGCCTGACGGTGGAGCAGAACCTCATCGTGGCGCAGGTGGCGGAGCGGCCCGGCTGGCCGCTCGCCCAGATATACGAGCATTTCCCGCGGCTCGCCGAGCGGCGGCGGCAGGACGCGATCACGATGTCGGGCGGCGAGCAGCAGATGCTCGCGGTCGCCCGCGCGCTCGCCCGGGACCTGAAGCTCCTCCTCCTGGACGAGCCCTATGAGGGGCTCGCCCCGACCATCGTGCGCGAGATCGAATCGATCCTGCAGGAGGTGAAGCGGATCGGCATCACCACCATCATCGTGGAGCAGAACGCGATCGCCGCCCTCCAGCTCGCCGATCGCGCCGTCATCCTCGACATGGGGACCGTCGCCTACCAGGGACCGGCGCAGGAGGTCCTGGACAACGCCGATCTGCGCCACCAGTACCTGGCGATCTGACCGTCCGGACCCGGCCCCGACAGGAGCAGGTCTCCTGTCGTCACGCCGGGCTCGACGCGGCCTCCATCAGCTTCCTGTTGGAGCACCTGCCGCTTCCTGGATCGCCGGATCAAGTCCGGCGATGGCCGCGGGGCGAGGCGCGAGGCGAAGCCGGGCCTCGAACCGCCAGGGCGGCCCAGGCGAGCGCGCCGTCCAGGCCTCGCCCCGGCGTCCGTCTCCCTACGCTTCCGCCTTCTTCGCGCCGTGCGTGAGAAGCGTGCCGCGCTGGAACGGCTCGAAGGTGGGCTTGTAGATCTTCTCGTCCAGGAACTGCCGCAGGCCGGTATTGTAGGAATCTTCCTTGTCGTTGGCGCGGATGGCCTTCCCCTTCTCCGCGAGGTAGTCGTAGGCCTGCGCGAAATCCATGCTGCGGACATGTCTCATGGCCTGCTTCGTCGCGCGCAGCACTTCCGGGCTCTTCTTCATGAGACGGACGGCGAGGTCCTCGGTCGCCTTCTCGAGCTCGCCATCCGGGACCGCATAGTTGACGAGGCCGATGCGCGCCGCCTCGTCTCCGTCGAACGCATCGCCGAGGCACGCATAATACATCGCATGCCGCGGCAGCAGCGCATCCGCGACCACCTTGGCGACGAGCGCACCGGGCAGGATTCCCCAATTGACCTCCGAGAGCGAGAACGTCGCGCTCTTCGCGGCGATGGCGAAGTCGCAGGCCAGGAGCTGCATGAAGGCGCCGCCGACGCAATATCCGTGCACCATGGCGATGGTCGGCTTTCGGTAGTTGTAGATGCGCTCCCAGCGCCAGCGGTTCGCCGCCTCGGCGGCCTTCTTCTTTTCGGCCGGGTTGCTGTCCAGCTCGCGGAAGAACTTCTTCAGATCCTGCCCGGCGCTGAAATTGCCGCCCGCGCCCGTGATCACGATCACCGCCGCGTCGGGATCGGTCTCCAGGCGGGCGAGCGCATCGTCCATGTCGTAATGGAGGGCCGGGCTCATGGCGTTGCGCTTGTCCGGCCGGTTGAGGGTCACCCAGGCGATCCCGTCATGGATGTTCACCAGCACGTTCTCGTACTTGTAGTCCTGCATCGCGCTTCTCCTATGTGATCATCTTGCTTCGGACGATGCCGTCCCGAGCGGGCCGTCAGCGCCCTCCGAATTCGGGCGGCCGCCTCTCCCGCCAGGCTGCGTGGCCTTCCTGTTTGTCCTCGGTGCCCTCCAGCGCGAAGAACCGGTAGGCATCGGCGAGCCCCGCCAGTTCCGCGTTCGGCATCTCGAGTCCGGTGCCGATCGATTCCTTGACCATGCGGGTGGCCAGCGGCGGCTGCGCGGCGATGCGCCCCGCGATCTCGAGCGCCTTCGGCATGAGCTCGGCGTGCGGGACGAGCCACTGCGCCAGGCCCATCCGGAACGCCTCCTGCCCGTCGATGGGAAACCCGAGCGCGAGCCGCATCGCATTGCCGCGCCCCATCCATTGCGCCGCGCGCACCGAGCCGCCATGCGCGGGAATGATGCCGAGGCCGGTCTGCGGCAGCCGCCATTCCGCCTTCTCGCTCGCGACCACGAGGTCGCAGCAAAGGGTGAGGATCGCCGCGATTCCGATGGCGTAGCCGTTCACGGCGGCCACGGCCGGCTTGGGAAATCCGCCGAGCGTGGCGACGAGGTGCCGCTTCCGCTTCGGCACGGACCGGATGAAGGCGGCGGCCGAGTCGATTTTGTGCGCGGCGGGGTCGCGGATGTCCGCGCCGGCGGAAAACGCCCCGCCGGCCTCGTCGCCCGTCAGAAGGATGCACCGGATCTCGTCATCCTCCTCGCATTGCGCCAGACGGTCGACGAGATCGGAGGACATCGCCTCGGTCAGGGTGTTGCGCGCCTCCGGCCGGCTGAGCGTCAGCAGGCCGACATGGCCCCGCTTCTCCAGGATCAGGGGCATGGCCGGCCGACCTTCCGGAGAGCGACAGATCCGTCAGCGCCCATCATCCGATCCTCCCAGGAAGCGGCGCAGGATCGCTGCGAGCCGAAGAGGGTCCTCCACCGGCAGCGAGTGCCCGACGCGGCCGACCATTTCGAAGGCGGCCGGAATGGCCGCGGCGATCTCGCGGCAGCTCGCGGCCGGCGCCACGGGATCCTCCTCGCCGGCCACGACGAGGGCCGGGGAACGGATCAGGGGCAGGTCGGCGTGGAGGTCGCTGCCGCAAAGCGCGTTCCAGAGCTGCAGGTAGCCGCCCGCCGGGACCCGGGCCATGTTCGAGACGGCGGCGCGCCGGCGCGCCGCGTCGAGGCCGCTGCCGAGGATGCCGGGGCCGCGCCGGCCGGCGAATTCCGCCATTCCCAGGCTCTCGACCTCGGCAAGGCGGGCCCTGCGCAGCCTTTCGCGCTCCTCGAAGGGCCTTCCGCCGAAACCCGCGACCGGATGGAGAAGCACGACCTTCTTCGCGGCGAGGTCCGAACAGGCGGAGAGCCCGGCGACGATCGCCGCGCCGATCGAATGCCCGACCAGATGGGCGGATCCGAGGTCGAGCGCGGCGAGCAGCCCCGCGAGCGCGCGTGAATAGTCCCGGATCGCGGGCGAGGCGTCCGGGAGCGGGTCGGACGCGCCGTAGCCCGGCGCGTTCCAGGCGATCACGCGATGCTCCGAGGCGAGGCTCCCGAAGACTTCGTCCCAGACGGCACAGTCCGTGCCGATGCCGTGCACGAGCACGACGGCGTCTCCCGAACCGGCATCCCGGTACGAGATCCGCGCCCCCCCGACGTCCACCGCCTGCCAGTCAGCCGCCTGCATGGCTCAACCGAGCAGAAGCGCTGGATACCAGATCGTGTGGACGATCTGGTCGAAGGTCACGTAGAGGAACAGCGCGCAGCCGATCGCGTAGAGGGCGGCGACCCACCACCGAACCGAGCCCCAGACGAGCAGGAACAGAAGCACGAAGACCGGGAGCGCGATCAGCTGCCCGACGAGGACCGTGCCCAGGATGATCCCGGCGAGCCAGACATAGAGCATCGCGCCGCGCCCGAGGGTGGCGAACGGGAACGGCTCGCCTCCGCCGGAGCGACCCCGCCGCAGGGCGGCCCGGGCATCCTGGAAGATGACGATGAGCGTCACCACGAAGGTCGGGATCGCGATCGCGAGCGGAAAGCGGCTGACGGCCGGCGGCCAGTGCCAGGCAAGGACGATCGCCAGGAGCAGCACGGCCGCGAATACCGAGGAGACGCCGAGCGATATGCGCGGATCGCCCCGGTCCCCCGCGGCAGGCTCGGGCGGGCCGCCCGACTTGAGCGCCCTGCGGATCGTCAGGAACAGGGTGAGGAGCGTGATCGCGGCCAGGACCAGCACGATCGGGCGCCCGAGCCAGGACAGGCCGTACGCCTTCACGCTCAGGTGGAGCGAGTTCTCCATGATGGGGCCGAGGACGAAGCCGAGCACCAGCGGCGCGCGGGGCCAGTCCGCCGCCACCATCGCCGTCCCGAACATCCCGAAGACAAGCAGGATGACCCAGTCGCTGATCTGCGTCCCCGAGCTCCACGCGCCCATGAAGACGAAGACGAGGATCGCCGGCACGACCATGTAGCCGGGAATGAAGACGATCCGCTGGAGCTGCTTGGTCCAGGCGGAGAGCACGATCGCCGCGATGATATTTGCGATCACCAGCGTCCACACGAAGCTGTACGTGATCGACAGATTCCGGGTCAGCATCTCCGGTCCGGGCGCCATGCCCTGGATCTGGAACGCGCCGAGCAGGATCGCCATCGCCGCGCTGCCGGGAATGCCGAAGGCGACCGTGGGGAACAAATCGCCGCCCTTGATGGAATTGGATGCGACCTCGGGCGCGATGAGCCCGCGCACGTCGCCCTTGCCGAACTGCGACTTGTCCTTGGCGCTCTGCACGGCGTGGCCGTAGGCCATCCAGTCGGCGATGGCGCCGCCCAATCCCGGCAGGGCCCCGACATAGACCCCGATCAGCGCGGCGCGGAGCGTCAGCCAGCGGTGCTGGACGATGTCCCTGATGCCGGTCAGGAACCCCCCTGCCTTGGACGGCGGCACCTCGGAGATCGAGCCGCCGCGCAGGGTGAGCGAGACGACCTCCGGCAGGGCGAAGATGCCGAGCACCATGGCGATCATGGGAATGCCGTTGAGGAGCTCGGGAAGGCCCAGCCAGAACCGCGGGACCGCCGCCTGCTCGGAATAGCCGACCATCGAGAGAACGAGACCGAGGCCGGCCGAGAGCACGCCCTTGGCGATCGACGAACCGCTGAGGGCGCCCACCATGCAGAGGGCGAGGACCCCGAGGGCGAAGAATTCCGGCTTCGCGAATCCCATGACGAGGGGCCGGATGATCGGGATCGAGACCCCCATCACGAAGGCGCCGATGACGCCGCCGATGGCGGCGCAGGTGAAGGCGATGCCGAAGGCCCGGCTCGCCTCCCCCCGCTTCGCGAGCGGGTAGCCGTCCAGGATCGACGCCTGCGCGGCGGCGGTCCCCGGCACCCCGATCAGGATCGCCGGGATGCTGTCGCTCGTGGTGGTGACGGCATACATCCCGAGAAGGAAGGCGAATGCCGAGACCGGGTCCATGCCGAAGGTGAACGGCAGCAGGATCGCCATTCCCGTAATGCCGGAGAGGCCCGGCACGGCGCCGAAATAGGTCCCGAGGAGGATCCCGAGCCCCATGTACCCGATGGCCGGCCACTGCGTTGCAAGCAGAAAGCCCTCGACGACGTGCTGGAACACGGTGCCTCCCTCGGCTCGAACCTGCGCGGGATCGCTGTCAGTTCTTGGAGAGTTCCTGGACGTAGCCCGCCAGGAACCGGGAAACCGCCGGATCCACGGTTCCGAGCTGGCGCACGACCTTCTCCGCCTGGGCACCCGAGACGATGCCGGGAGGGGTCCCAACGGTCTTCGTGTAAGCCTCGACGAAGGCCTGATCGCTCTGCAGCTCCTCGAACGCCTTGCGCATGTCCGCCACGGCCTCGGAAGAGGCCTTGGGCGGGAGGAAGACGGTCCGGTAGACGCTGTCCATGATCGAGCTGATCAGCCGGAGCGACTCCCACTTCTCGCCGGAGGGCATGGCGTCGGAGCCGTTCTTCTCCCTGTAGAGCTGAAGGAAGGTCGGAACTTCGCTGAACGCGGGGCTCGGCCCGAGCTTTCCGTTCGCGTCCTCGACGTCGAAATGGAAGGCCGGGATGACGACGCCGTCCTTGACCATGGTCGGCTCGATCGAACCCCGGTAGCCGGCGATCGAGCTCGCGGCCGCCTGGACCTCGTTCTGCAGGACCGCGGTCTCGACGTCCTTCAGGCCGCGATAGCCGGACACCATCTCGAAATCGAGGCCGAGGAGGTCGAGCGCCAGCCCGACCCGCAGCGTGGTATGGGTGTTCGGTGCCAGCGCTCCGACCTTGAAGGATCCGGCCTTCAGCAGGTCCTGCGGCTTCTCCATGCCGGGCGCGACGTCCTTGCGGACATAGACGATCGCCGGCTGCTCGAAGCCCGCCACCATCTGGAACTTGTCGTAGCCGACGCGCAGGCCCGGATCGGAGAGGAGCTGCGTCATCGGATTCCAGGTGAAGAAGGCGAGCTGGGTCGCGTCGTCGGGAACGATCTCGCCCATGTAGTTCGTCGCGATCAGCCCGCCGGCGCCCGGCATGTTCTTCACGATGACGGTCGGCTTTCCCGGAATGTGATCGCCGAGAAAGCGCGCGACCACGCGCGCCTCGATGTCGGACGGACCGCCGGCCGGATAGTTCACCAGCATGGTTACGGTCTTGTCCGCGTAGAACTGTGCCGACGCGGCGCCCGAAAAACCGAACGCACCCGCCAGAAGCACGGCGCAAGCTGCAATACTCGACCTCATTCTTCCCTCCCTCACACTGTTATGCGGCGTATTTGCTGATGACATGACGCGCCAAAGCAGCACGAAGAACCTCCTCCGGCCCCTCCGTGATCATCATGCTGCGCTGGTCACGCCAGAATTTCTCGATCGGAAGCTCGTTCGTCAGAGCTATTCCGCCGTGGATCTGCATGCAGCGATCCGCCGCCTGGAACGACATCCTGTCGCCAAGCATCTTCGCCGAATAAGCCTCGTAGCGGATGTCGAGCCCGGCGTCGTATTTCGACGCCGCGCTGTAGACGAGGAGCCTGAGCTGCTGAAGGTCCAGGTAGCAGTCGACCAGCATCCACTGTATCGCCTGGCGGTCCGCCAGAGGCCGGCCGAACGTCACCCGCTGCACGGCATAGGTCGACGCCATTTCGAGGCAGCGCTCGATGACGCCGATGGCGCGGGCGCCGTGGCGCAGCCGGCCGACATTGATCCAGTCCTGCGCGAACCTGAACCCTTCGCCCTCTTCCCCGATCCGCTTGGCGGCCGGGATGCGGACATTGTCGAGCGCGATCTCGCAGGGCTCGTCGTCCATCATCGTCCGCTGGGTCCGCACGATGGATACGCCGGGCGTATCCATGTCGAGCAGGAATGCGGTGATCCCCTTGGCGCCCCTGGACCGGTCGGTCGTCGCCATGAGCTGGGCGAAGCTCGCCGTCTTCGCGTTGCTGATGAACCGCTTGTAGCCGTTGACGACATAGTGGTCGCCGTCGCGTATGGCGGTGGTCGCTATGCCGGAGGGGTCGCTCCCCGCGCCCGGCTCCGTCAGCGCGAGGCAGCAGCGCTTCGTGCCGTCGATGACGGGATAGAGGTAGTCCCGCTTCTGCTCCTCGTTCAGGTGGAAGAGGATGGGGCTGACGTCCGGCCCGAAGATCTGGGGCTTGCGCGTCGGCAAAGCGATCGTTCGGCCCATCTCCTCCCACATGACGCAGCGCGCGAGGAGACCGAGCCCGAGCCCGCCATATGCCTCGGGGAGGGAGACATGCCAGTACCCCATCTCCTTCGCACGCGCCTCGAGCCGCGCACGGATCTCCGGCTTGAGGTCCGGCCCGTCGCAGGCGTCCCGCTCGATCGGGATGATCTCGCGGTCGACGAAGCGGCGGAGCTGCTGCTTCATCTCCTTGAGTTCGTCGGATAGTTCGAAATCCACCTGTGACTCCTGTCTCGCCGTCGCGCCCGATCAGCCCGCGCGCACCGCCCTGAGATCGACAGCCCGGACGCCGCCGCCCGCCGGCAGGACGATCAGCGGATTGATCTCGAGATCCGCGAGCCGGTCGCGGTGGCGCATGAAGAAGTGCGCGGCGGAGAGCACCGCCTCCGTCAGGGCCGGCACGTCGGGAGCCGGGCGGCCGCGATAGGAGCCGAACAGGGCGGCGGAGCGGAGCTCGCCGATCATCCTCTCGACGTCCGCCGCCTCGATCGGAAGCATCCTGAAGGTGACGTCGCGGATGGCTTCGACGAGGACGCCGCCCAGTCCGAAGACGAGATAGGGCCCGTAGCCCGGGTCGTTGCGGAATCCGACCAGCACTTCGAGACCCTGGACCATCTCCTGGACGAGGAAGCCGGCGATCTCGGCGCCGGGAACGGCCGCCTCGAGGCGCTCGGCCATGGCTTGCGCCGCGGCGCGCACGGCGTCCTTGCCGGCGAGGCCGAGCGCCACGCCGCCGATCTCCGTCTTGTGGCTCGCCTGGGGGGAGACGATCTTCAGCGCCACCGGGAAACCGATTTCCGCCGCCGCTTCGGCTGCCGCAGCCGCATCGGCCGCCCGCCTTTCGCGCGGAAACCGCACGCCCGCTTCCGCGAGCAGGCGCTCGAGGTCGCCTTCGGGCAGATCGAGCCCGGCCGGCGGCGGGACCGGCGCGATGCCTTGGCGCAGCGTCCGGCCGTAGTGGTCGAGCGAAGCAAGGACGCGGCAGGCCTCGGGAAGCCCCTGAAGGAAGGGAATGCCGGCCTCCTTCTGGAAGCCGCGGCCGAGATCGCCGACATTCTGGGAGAGCCGGGCGATCGCGAGGACCGGCTTTCCGGTCGAATCCGCCAGCCTCCGATAGACGCCCGGATCGGATCTGTCGGCGTCGGATTCCGGAAGCTGGGCCTGCAGCGCCAGGATGTCGACATTCGGATCGGCCGCGATCGTCTCGCAGATCCGCCCGTACCGTTCGTGCATCGTGGCGGGACCCGCGCCCGCATCGAGCGGGTTTTCCGGCGAGAGGCCGGGGTCGATCTGCTCCCGGAGGCGCTCCTCGGTTTCCGGCGCGAAGGGCGGAAGCGCGAGGCCCGCCTCGTCCGCATAGTCGAGAAAGAGGCCCTTTGCTCCGCCCGAATAGCAGGCCATGCCGACCCGACCGCCGGAGGGGAAGCGCCCGGCCTGGAAGGCGAGCGCGTGCTCGATCAGGTCGTCCAGCGAATGGCAGCGGACGATGCCGAGCCGGGCGCAGACGGCGTCGAACAGCCGATCGTCGCCGGCGAGCGCGCCGGTGTGGCTCCGCGCCTGCGCCGCGCCGCGCTGGCTGCGGCCGATCTTGACGAGGAGGACCGGCTTGCCGGCGGCGAGCGCCCGCTCGGCAGCCGCGACGAAGGCGGCCGGGCGCCGCACGCCTTCCACCATGCAGACGATGAGCCGCGTCGAGTCGTCCTCGACGAGGAAATTGACGTAGTCGGCGAGGTCGAGGTCGATCTCGTTTCCGCTCGAGACGGCATAGCTGAAGCCGAGCCCGCGAACGGCTGCCTGGCGCAGCCAGTACATGAACGTGCCGCCGCTCTGGAAGACGACGCCGACGGGGCCCGGCGAGAGGCTGCGAACCCGCGGCGACGGATAGAACAGATGGCCCTCGCGGATCGCCAGCGTCCCCATGCAGTTCGGGCCGCAGATGCGCAGATCGTGATTCCTGCTGAGCGCGCGCAGCCGTTCGGCGCGGGCCGCGCCGGCCGCATCGCCGCCCTCCCCGAATTGCGAGGCAAACACCAGGGCGCCCTTCAGCCCGTTCGACAGACCGGCCTCGAGGGCGTCCGGAATGTGGTCGGCGGGGATCACCGTGATGGCGAGGTCGACGGGTTCGGGGATCGCGGCGAGATCCGGAAAGCACGGCCTGCCCCAGAGCTCGCTCCGACGCGGATTGACCAGGAAGAGCTCGCCCGAATAGCCCGCGAATTCCAGGTTCTCGTAGACCCGCCGCGGCCAGCCGGCACCGCCGGTCTCCGACGCGCCGACAATGGCGACCGACCTCGGCCGGAAGACCGGGTCGCAGTCGCGGAAGTGCGGCTCGGTCGAATCCCCGAGCTGAAACGCCACGCTCATCGGCAGGCCTCCCATCGCCTTGGGGAATGTCGTCGGGTTCGGCTCATGCGGCCGCGCCCGAACATCGCTCCAGATCCGGAGCATCACTCCCTTGACTGTGCGCAGGGCGCACAGTTATTCTGCATTGCGAACAGATTACCCGGCTGAGCCGGGGAATCAAGGGAGCTTCCGTTGTCCGAATCCGAATCCTGGTTCGTTACGTCCTTCGCGCGCGGCCTCTCGGTGCTGCGCGCCTTCGGCCCGCACACGCCGCAGTTGAAGCTGAGCGAGGTTGCGAAATCCGCGAACATGTCGCGCGCGGCCGCCCGGCGCTTCCTGAAGACGCTCGAGGCGCTGGGCTATGTCGGCAGCCAGAACGACCGCTTCTACCTCCGCGCGAAGGTGCTTGAGCTCGGCTTCGCCTATCTGTCCTCGATGGACTTCCAGGAGCTCGCCAAGCCGTATCTGGACGAGATCGCCCGGCAGGCGGGCGGCTCCTCCTGCATCTCGGTGCTCGACGACGGTGAAGTGGTGTTCGTCGCCCGTGCGGTCGCGGAGCAGCGCATAAGGCTCGTCGCGAATATCGGCTCGCGCTATCCGGCCTATGCCGTGTCGATGGGCCGTGCCATCCTGGCGAACCTTCCGCCTGCCGAGCTCGACCGCTATTGCGCCCGCGTCAGGTTCAAGCCCCTCACCGAATACACGATCTCCTCCGTGGACCAGCTCAGGACGGTGCTTGCCGCGGAGCGGGCGAGAGGCTGGTACGGCTGCAAGGACGAGACCCGGATCGGCGTGACGGCGATCGCCGTGCCGATCTTCGACGAGCAGGGCCAGGCCCGCGCGGCCGTCAACCTGAACCTCAGCGGCCAGTTCAGCGATCCCGAGCAGGTCGCCGACCTCTATCTCGCCTCCCTGCGGGATTGCGCGGCCCATCTCAGCCGCGCGCTCACGCTGAACCTCATCCCGGTCAGCGTCTGAGCGCGCCGGCGCGGACCGGCGCCCTTCACCGGATCGACGAGAAGTGGCTGCGGATCGCCTGGACGATGCTGAGCGCGGCGAGCCATGAGGTCTTCGGGTTGTCCGGCAGCGGCGCGTTCTCGAGCCGGATCCGGAAACTGCCGAACGCGCCGGCGGCCTCCAGCTCGTGGATGTTCCTTCCGATCGCGGGATCCGCCACAAGCGTGACCCTGGTCCGCTCGAAGCCGATGCCGGCGAGGGCTACGGCGGCGGTGACGTTGGCGTTCTTCGGATAGAGCGCCGCCGCCGCGCGCGCATCGCCTTCGAAGATGATCGTCTCGCTCCGCAGCGCGGCGAGATCGAAGCGCTCGCCCGCCGGGCTGCCGAGCCAGGCGTGCGGCGGCTTCCGGCCGGTATAGACGACGTGGTCGAGCCCGGCGGCCGCGGCCGCGCGCAGGACGTCGAGCCCGCCGATCGCGCCCGAGGCGATGACGGCGCGGGCCCCGCCGGCCCGGGCGCTTTCCTCGATCTCCGCGCGCACCGCGGCGTCGCCAAGCGCGCCGATCGAGACGATCACGCAGTCGACGCCCCGGCGCAGGACAGTCGGGAGGACGGTCGCGACCGCCTGGTGGCTCGCGCATTCGACGACGAGTTCCGGCCGCCAGGCGAGAAGCGCGTCCACCTCCGGGAAGAACGCGACGTCGTCGGGCCCGGCCGGCGCGGCCGCCACCTTCCCCGGCGGCACCAGCGCCGCACCGATTGCGGGCATGGCCTCGTCGGCGGCGAGGCTCGCCCGCAGCGAACGCGCCATGGCGCCGAAGCCGATCGTGGCGACACGCTTGCCCGCGGCAGGCATCATGCGCTCCGGAGGAAGTTCAGGACAGCGTCCGCAAAGGCCTGCGGCCGGACGCGCGGATAGAAATGTCCGCCGGCGAACCGGACCGAGCGGGCGCCCGGGATCGCCGCTGCGAGCCGTTCGGCATGATAGGCCGGGACCATTGCGTCATCCTCGGCCGAAACCACCAGCGTGGGCGCGGCGATGCGATGAAGCTCGGCCGAACGGTCGAAGTCGAGCAGCATGCGGATACGGGCGGCCGTGACCGCGATCGGCTCGAGGTCGGCCGCCGCCGCCTTCGTGGCGCGCTCGAGATCGGGCGCATGCGCGTTCACCCAGTCCGGCGCGTAGCCGAGGATGTTCGTCAGGTCCTGATAGGCCGCCGGTCCCATCCGTTCGAGCACTGCGGCGCGGAACGCGAACAGCGTCCTGAAGCGGTAGTCCGCACGGTCCCAGGTACCGCTGAGGACGAGCCCGGCCACCCGGTCGGCCGCGTCGAGCGCGAGAACCTGGCCGATGGCGCCGCCGGTGGAATGGCCGACGACATGGGCACGCTCCACGCCGAAATGATCGAGAACGGAGACCACGTCCTCCGCCAGCGCCTCGATCGTGTAGCGCTGCTCCGGACGGTCGCTGCGCCCCGCCCCGCGATGGTCGAACAGGATGAGGCGGTGCCCGTCCCGCAGGAGAGACCGGTGCGGGTTCCAGAACGCCGCGGACCCGCCGAGACCCGGGATGAGGAGCAGCGGGTGGCCTTCGCCCTCCGTCTCCGCGTGGATGCGGCATCCGTCGGGGGTCCGCACGAAGGGCATCGCGGCCTCAGGACTTCGCGAAGGTGTCGACGAGCGGCTCGCCGAACACCGTGGCGCGTTCGATCTCGAGCACGTCCGCGGGCCGCGGGAAGGGCGCGGGCGCGGGCTCGCCCGGCTTCATCGGCCGACCGATCGCCTTGAAGAAGGTCTCCAGGCCGTTCGGCATGAGAAACCACACGAAGGTCAGGTCGCAGCCTTCGTCCGCGACGAACATGTGCCGGTTCGTCCTGCCGATATAGACGCTCGCGCCCGGCACGAGGCGGTGCTCCTCGCCGTTCAGGACCGTCCTTCCCGTCCCCGAGACGATGTGGATGACCTCGTCGTGATCCGGATGGGTATGCTCGCGCACGTAGCAGCCGGCGGCGACGGTCTGCGTGCCGAGGCCGAAGCGATGCGTCATCTCCACGATGTGCGGCGCAAGGCGCACGTTGATGTGGCCGTTGGCCGGCACGGGCTGCCAGTAATGCTCGCCGCCATCGGGCTGGACCACCATCACCGCCGGGAGCTCGGACCGCGTCTCAGTCTGCACGAAGATCACCCTTCATCTGGAATGGCATTCGTTCCGCGGGCGCTAGTCGGCCGCGTATCGCTCCATGAATCCCTGCGCGATGCCGTGGATCTCGTCCCAGGGCACGTTGACGAAATTGTAGTTGCGGACCGCGAAGGCCGGCCCCACGAAGAACTTCTCGTAGGAGGTGGCGCGGCTCGCGTGTTCGGAGCCGACGACGTCCCAGGCGAGCTTGAAGAGCTTCATGCGCTCGAGCGCGCCGCGCTCGCCGGCGGTCCAGTACTTCTCGAACGCGGCGCGAAGCTCCGGATCGCTCATGATGTCGATGCTCGCGGGGAACTGGAAGTGCCCCCCGCCCATCAGCTCGCGCAGGATGTCGATGATATAGGAGTGGTTCTCCATGGCCCAGTGGATCGCGCCGTAGAGGTAGCGGCGGTTGAACACGACATAGCCGTCGTCGACCTCCTGGAACGCCTCGATCTGCCCGTCCACCATCGCGTTGAAGCCCGCCTCGAAGGCCGCGAGCCGGCCGAGCGTCTCGCGGACGGCGGGAATGTCGCGGGCGCCCGAGCTCGCCGTCACGAGGCTCGCGATGCTGAGCAGGAAGCGGAGCTTGGTGCCGAAGCGGACATTGCTCTGGTGGTTGGCGATCACATGCGCCGGCGTCCTGATGTAGATGTCGCGCGAGAGACCGGGATCGTCATGGACGATGACCTTCTCCCACGGCACCTTCACGTCCTCGAAGACCAGCATGCAGTCCGATTCGTCGAAGCGGTGCGTGATCGGATAGTCGAACTCGGCCCATCCCTCCCGGTGGAACGGCATGCGCGCCCAGAGCGACATGCCGGGAAGGTTGAGCGGGATCACGCAGGTGATCGATTCCTTCTTCTGGTCGGGAGCGAGCGGCATCACGTTCCCGATCAGCACCTCGTGGGCGTAGGCGGCGCCCGTCGCCAGCATCTTCATCCCGTTGAGAACGACGCCGTCGTCCTCTTCGGCGGTCACGCGCAGGGCCGGCTGCGGCAGCCCGCTGGTCTGGTAGTAGTTCTTGTCACGCGCACCCTGCGGCGGGACGATCGCATAGGTCGCGAAGACGTCGTCCTTCCGCATGTGCTCGTAGATGCGCATGAGGTTGCCCGAGCGATTGCCGCCGGCGGCGTCGAACACCTTCGGGTTCATGCTGAGGCCGGTGATGTTGCCGGCCACGGCATCGGGCGTGCGGCCCATCAGGCCGTAGGAGAACTCGGCGATCTTCCGGTGCGCGCGGCTGCGCCGGCGCAGGTCGGCCTGCGAGCGCGGCTGCAGATAGTACATCGGGTAGCGTTCGCCGTTCTCCTCGAAGGTCAGGATGTCCCGGTTGGCGGGATCGGCCTTGAGGTCGTAGAGCGCGGCATAGGTTCTCGCGCCGTTGGCAAAGGCCGGGTGGGTCGTGGCGTCCTCGATCCGCTCGGCGCCGACATAGATCCTCCGGCCGTCCCGTATCGATTCGAGATATTCCTTGCCGGTCTTCAACATGAGCGACTTCCCTCACAGAGTTCGCGCCCGCCCGGCCGAACGGAAGGCGTCATATCGCGGCGCATGCTAGAACAGTCGTATATGTAAGTTGCTTACATACGTCAATCCGGACCGCCCGGCCGGGCGGTCGGAAGAAGCGCGGACGCGCCGCCCGGCCGGGGCGCTACTTCTTGCGCTCGCTCAGCGCCGGCGAATTGATCGTGTGGAGCGCGTGCTCGGCGTCGACGACGAGCTTGTCCATGATCGCGTGCAGCGACTGCACCTCTTCGGAGGTGAGCGATCCGAACACCAGATCGTTGGTCAGGCGCCGGAGCGGCCCGACATCGACGATCATGTCCCGCCCCTTCTCGGTCAGCGTGAGCAGGCTGCTCCGGCGATCACGCTGGTTCGGACGGCGCTCGACGATGCCGCGCTCGATCAGCTTTCCGATCTCGGCGGTGACGAAGGGGCTCGAGACCCGGAGCTCGTCGGCGATCTGGCCGACGGTCGCGCTGCCCGCTTCGCCGATCGCGACCATCATCGAATATTGCGGACCCGAGACGCCGATATGCGCGGCGAAACGATCGCGCGACCGAAGCATCAGGGTCGACGTACTCAGGACCTTGTAGATAAGATTGCGGAACTTCCCGTCCGATCCGTCGACGAGAAGCGTGTCGAGCGAAGTGCTGAGCGGCGGAAACCTTTCGCCGGAGGCCCCTGCTGCGGTATCCGTCCGCGCCGGGGCCGCCTTCTTTGCACGCGCGGGCCGGCGTGACGGTTCCTTCTCCTTGGGCGATGGCATGCAGCATCCTCACTCCGCGGGTGCGTTTCATGCAGCATCGTGTTCCGGACGACAAGCCGTCGAAGTCTCCGGGCGCGCCGGCGAAGCCTGGTCGATCGCCGGCCTGCCGGGCGAAGTTCCGCCCGTTCCGGCGGGCCGTCCCGCCGGGAGCGATCTCAGGCGGCGGACCGGCTACCGAGGGCTTGACGTTCCGATCCGGCTTGCCAGCCAGTCCGCCGCATAATCGATCCCGACCTGGCGGTTGTCGACATGGGCGTGCTCGGCGCCGCCCTCCTCCATCGAGAAGATCCTGATCGACTTGTCCCTCGCGCCGACCGCCTCGTAGAGCCTCGGCGCGTTCTCCACCGGCACGATGCGGTCATTGCCGCCATGGGTGACGAGGAAGGGGCAGGCAATCCGTTCCGCCACGCCCTCCAGCGAGAATTTGCGGGCGATCTCGATCGCCTCGTCCGGCGTGCCGGCATCGACCACCCACTGGAACTGGAAGTTCGACTGGCCGATCGCCTTCGGGTCGCTCTCCGTCTTCTGCTTGATCCGGAGCTGCCAGCCGGCGAGGTCCCAGTGAAGCGCGCTGAGGGCTATGCAGGCGGCATAGCGCGGCTCGAAGGCGGCGACGCGCGAGGAATAATAGCCGCCGAAGCTGTAGCCCATGATGGCCACCCGCTTTCCGTCGACCTCGGCCCGGCCGGCGAGATAGTCGTAGGCGGCCGTGCCCGCCGCCTCGTAGTCGTACCGGCTGTGGATGCCGCGGATCCGGAGCGACTCGCCCTGGCCCGGGCCGTCGAGGGACAGCGTGTTGAAGCCGCGGCGGGCGAATTCGAGCCCCGCGAAGATGATGCTCATCTCCTTGGAATTATCCATGCCGTTGACGACGACCACGGTCGGCGCGGGGCCGTCCGCCCGCTGTGCGGGGAGGAACAGGGCCGGCAGGCTGGCGCCCTCGTAAGGGACTTCGACGAACTCGATCTCCGGGTAACGCCGGCGGATGCCCTCGTGATAGCAGCGATAGGCAATGCGGCTCATCGCGCGCTTCGCCTCGCCGGGCGGCACGAAGCGCTCGGCGTTGTAGTGATAGTGCGCGGCCCGGTAGTAATAATTGCCGGCGGTGCGGTCGTTCCCCTCCGCCGCCGCCTGCTCGGCGATGGCCTCGACCGTGCGCGCGAGCGCCCCCCATTCCTCCCACCAGGCGCTCTGATCGCCCTGGCGGGGCCGCAGACGCTCGCAGGCGCGGTCGATCTCCTCGAGGGCGACGACGCCGTAGGGCGCCATCCCCTTCATGATGAGTGTCGCGTTCGACCACAGGAAGTTGCCGGGAAAGGTGTCGATCCAGGGACCGCGTTCGACAGGCATGACGTCTCCGGTGGTTGGCTTTTGGGAATGGCTGGCGTTCACGGGCGCGCTTGCGGTACGACGGTCTCGCTGATCCAGTCGGCGATGAAGTTCACGCCGGCGCGCCGGTCGTCGACCTGGCAGTGCTCGGCTGCGCCCTCGTCCTCGGTAAATATCCTGAGCGTCTTGTCGGCAGAGCCGGCGCGCTCATAGAGGATCTGCGCCTGCGAGGGCGGGATCAGCCGGTCGTTCGCGCCGTGGACGACGAGGAACGGGCACGCGATCCGCTCGGCCACGCCCTCGAGCGTGAAGCGGCCCATCATCTCGATCGCCTTTGCCATGTCGAGATCCGGCACGCCGAGCACCCAGGGCACCTGGAAATGCGACGTGGCGGCCTGGTGATTGCGCATCTCCTCCTCGATCCGGACGAGCCAGCCCCTCAGATCCCAGAACATCGCCCCGAACGCGACGCAGCCGGCATAGCGCCCGTCGAAGGCGGCGATGCGCGGCGCGGCATAGCCGCCGAAGCTGTAGCCGAGGACGGTGACGCACGACGGATCGACCTCGGGGCGGCCGGCGACGTAGTCGTAGGCGGCGCGGCCCGGCACCTCGTAGTCGTAGCGGCTCGGGATGTTCCGGAGCCGAAGCGTCTCGCCCTGGCCGGGCCCGTCGATCGCCAGCGTGTTGAAGCCGCGCCGCGAAAACTCGAGACCCGCGAAGATGACGCTCATCTCCTTGCAATTGTCGAGACCGTCGAAGACGACGACGGTCGGCGCGGGGCCGTCGGCGTCCGCGGCCTTCAGGAAATAGGCCGGAAGCGTGCCGCCCTCATAGGGCACCTCGACCGGCTCGATCCGGGTAAACGAGCGGCGAAGGCCCTCCCGGTGGCAGGCCAGCGACTTCCTGTAGACCTCGGTCTTGAACGGTCCCGGCGGGATCATCCGCTCGGCCGTGTAGTAATAGTAGCCGGCACGCATGTAGTAATCGCCGGCGCTGATCCTCCGTCCGGCGGCGTCGGCCGCTTCGGCCAGGCGTACGGTATGGTCGGCCATGGCCGACCATTCCTCGTGCCAGGCATCGTGTTCGTCCTGGCGGGCGGCGAGCCTCTCGCAGACCCGCTCGATGTCATTGAGGGCGACCACGCCGTAGGGCGCCATGCCCTTGGTGACGAGCGTGGCGTTCGACCATTTGAGGTTACCGGGGAATTGCTCGACCCAGCGGTTCGTCATCAGCCGTCCTCCTCCCGCAAGAGCGCCGTCATGATCCGCGCGCGGGAGAGCGGCAGGTCGCGGATGCGGACGCCGAGGGCGTGCGCGACCGCGTTGCCGATCGCCCCGGCGGTCGGGCCGACCGCCGCCTCGCCTATCCCGAGCGTCGGCTGATCCTGCGGGCCGACGAAGCGGATCTCGATCTGCGGCACTTCGGAGAAGCGGAGGATCGGGTAGTCGTCCCAGCTCTCGGTCGCGATCCTGCCGTCGGCGAACCGGATCTCCTCCTTCAGGGTCCAGCTCGCCGCCTGGACGATGCCGCCCTCGATCTGGCTCGCCGCGCCGTCCGGATTGACGACGAGGCCGGCGTCGACCGCGGCCCAGACCCGCTCGACGCGCACGTCCTCCCCGACGGACAAGGCGGCGATCGCGGCCATGTAGGCGGCGCGGTTCTTGTAGCGTCCGAAGGCGAGACCCATGCCCGTCCCCTCGCCCCCGCCGGGCCGCCGCTGCCAGTCCGCCATGGCCGCGACCTCCTCGAGCACCGCGCGGGCGCGCGGGTCGGAGCTGAGCGAGAGCCGATAGGCGAGCGGGTCTTCGCCGCAGCGCTCCGCCAGCTCGTCCAGCAGCGATTCGATCGCGAAGGTGTTGAGATGCGCGCCCAGGCCCCGGATGGTCGAGGTGCGCAGCGGCAGCCCGTCCAGACGGTGATGCACCATCGCGCGCCGCGGAATGTCGTAATAGGCGTCCGCATTCCGGCTCGCGCCCCCGCCGATCGCGTCCGGCACGTCCTCCAGGGCGGCCGGTTCCGGAGGCACGAGCCCGAGCGCCGCGGCGGAGGCGAAGTTCGGGCGGCCGTTCATGCCCGGCCTGCGTCCGTGGATCGGGCTGCGGATCTCGATCGTCCAATCGGCCGGCCTGCCGTCCGGTCCGAGATCGGCCCGGATCGCCACCGCCGATGCGGGGCCGAGCGGCGCGGCCGCGAATTCATCTTCCCGCATCCATTCGACCCTGACCGTCCGGCCGGGATTGCGGAGCGCCAGGAAGGCGGCCTCGAAGGCCGCGTCATCGGCGGAATTGTGGCCGTAGCAGCCGGCGCCGGGCCGGTGCGAGACGCTGATCTGCGCCGGCGCGAGGTCGAGCGTCCGGGCGAGCCAGTCCCGCAGGACGAAGACGCCCTGGCTGTGGCTGTGGACCGTCAGATGCGCGCCGTCGAACCGAGCAAGCGCACAGGAGGGGGCGATCGAGCCGTGGCTGATGAAGCCGCGCGAGAAGCGGGCCTCGACGGCGGTCGCCGTCCCGCCGCCGCGGGCCGGGCCGCCCGCTTCGGTGCGGCGAACATGGGACGGCCAGTCCCGGAGCCAGCGCCGGTCGTCGCCCTCGACCGGCGAGGGATCGCCGTCGGTCCATCCGGCCGAGCGGCGCGCGGCCTGCCAGGCGCGCGTCGCGGCGGTCGGATCGTCGGAGAGGAAGGCGGCGAAATCGCCCTCGCGGAAGACCATTATCTCGCCGCCAGCCGCCTTCCGCACGCCCGCTTCGTCGAAGCGCGCGAGGCGGGCACCGCTCCAGGGCCGGTGCAGCACGCGCGCATGGATGAGGCCGCACGGCGCCATGTCGTGTACGAACGGCGCGCCCGCGACCCGGGCCGCGAGATCGGGCCGCGGCACGCTGCGGCCCACGATCCGGTAGTCGGCAGGGCGCTTGACGGCGGCGGAGCCGGTCGCCTCGCGGTCGAGATCGACGGCAGCGGCGAGGGACCAGTAATCCTCGCCCGTCGGCTCGCCGGCACGCAGAAAGCGTCCGTCGGCGATCTCGAGCTCCGCCGGCGCGCAGCCGAGCCGTTCGGCGAGCCGCGCCAGGAAGAGCGCCCTCACCTCCGCCGCGACGAGACGGATCGCGGCGCCGGAGACGGCGGTGGAGTTGCTGCCGGAGGTGAAATCCTCCGCCGGCGAGGCATCCGTCAGGCCGGATATCGTCGCCATGCGCCCGAAAGCGACGTCGAGCTCCTCGGCCGCGATCTGGGCGAGCGCCGTCAGGATTCCCTGGCCGAGCTCGACCTTTCCGGTCGAAAGGCGCACCCGTCCTGCCGTCTCGAACCCGATCCACGTCCCGAGCCGCGGATTGTCGACGAGGCTCTTGGGCAGGGCGTTCGCGATCACCGCCGTCGCCGCCCGGCGCTAGAGGTTCTCGAGCAGCCAGTCGCCGATATAGTCGATACCGAGCTGGCGGTGGTCGACCTGGCAGTGCTCGGTGCCGCCCTCCTCCGCGGTGAAGATCTTCAGGTGCTTCCGGTTGGAGCCGATCTTCTCGTAGAGGATGCGCGCGGATTCGAGCGGCACGATCCGGTCGTTCTCGCCGTGGACGATCAGGAACGGGCACTCGATCTGCTGCGCGATCCCTTCCAGCGTGAAGAGCTTCGCGCGCTCGAGCGCGGCCTTGTTGTCAGGCGATCCCACGACCCAGCGAAACTGGAAGTCCGACGAGAAGCTCGTCCTCGGATCGGCCGCGAGCTTCGCCTTGATGTCGGCCTGCCAGGCATGCATGTCCCAGTGCATTGCGCCGAACGCGACGCCGGCGGCATAGCGCTTGTCCATGCCGACGATCCGCGGGGCATGGTAGCCGCCGAAGCTGTAGCCCATCGCCGCGACCCGCTCCGGGTCGACGTCCGGCCGCGACGCGACGTAATCGTAGGCCGCCGCGCCCGCCACCTCGTAGTCCGGCCGGCTGACGATGTTGCGGAGCCTGAGCGCCTCCGACTGGCCCGGCCCGTCGATCGCGAGCGTGTTGATGCCGCGCCTGGCGAAGTCGAGGCCGGCGAAGATGACGCTCATCTCCTTGCAATTGTCCATCCCGTCGAAGAGCACGACGGTCGGGGCGGGCGCGCCGCTCTTCGACCCGCGCACGAAATAGGCCGGCAGCGAGGTCGCCTCGTAGGGCACGTCGAGATGCTCGATCTCGGGATGGAGCCGCTCCAGCGCGCCGCGATAGCAGCGCAGGGCGTTGCGGTACATTGCGAGCTTTTCCTCGCCGGGCGGCATGAACCGTTCCGCGCTGTAGTAATAGTTGCCCGCGCGCATGTAATTGTGCCCGGCCGTCACCTCCCGCTTCTCGGCCGCCGCCCTGTCGGCCACCGCCGCGACGCGGTCCGCCATCGCGCACCATTCCTCGCGCCACGCACGGTCCAGATCGGCCTCGTTCCGGCGGGCCTTCAGGCGCCGGCCGACCCTGTCGACCTCCTCCATCGCCACCGCGCCGTAGGGCGCCATGCCCTTGACGATCTGCATGGCGTTGCTCCAGCGCAGATTGCCGGGAAAATGCTCCGCCCAGGTGCCGCATTCGTCCTGCGTGTCCATCTCCCGCCCCTCGCTGTCCGTGTCGCACCCGTCCGGAGCCCGGGCGGGCCCCCGGGTGTCACGCCTCCGCCGCCACCGGGTTGGTGAGCGCCCCCACCCCCTCCACCTCGACCGTCACCTCGTCGCCGGGCTTGAGCCAGACCGGCGGCCGGCGACCCATGCCGACGCCCGCCGGCGTTCCCGTGGCGATCAGGTCCCCCGGCTCGAGCGTCATGATCTCCGATAGGGTGGAAACGATCGCGGCGACGTCGAAGATCATGCCGGACGTGTCGGCCTCCTGCATGACGGCGCCATTCAGGAGGGTGCGGATCCGCAGGCCCGCCGCCCCCGGCGGCACCGCGTCGGCGGTCGTGATCCAGGGGCCGACGGGGCCGGTGCGGTCGAAGTTCTTCGCGCCGGTCCACTGCGTGGACTTGCGCTGGTAGTCGCGCACGGAGCCCTCGTTCATCAGCGTGTAGCCGAAGACGTATTCGAGCGCGTCGGCGGGCGAGACGTGCCGGCAGGCCCGCCCGATGACCACGGTGAGTTCCGCCTCGTAGTCGAGCTGCTCGGAGCATTTCGGCACGATCATCGGCTCGCCCGGCCCGACGAGGGAGGTCGTGCAGCGCATGAAGACGGGGGGATAGGTCGGCACCGCCTGCCCGGTCTCCTCGGCGTGGTCGTGATAGTTGAGGCCGATGCAGACGATCTTGCCGGGATCGGCGATCGGCATGCGCAGGGTGAGGCCCGCGAGGGGCCGGCCCGCATCGGCCGGCGCGCGCCCGAGCGCATCCTCCAGGCCGGCGGGAACGCCCGTCGCGATCAGCGCCTTCATCGAGGCCGGTACATCCGGGACGAGATCCGAGACCGGCACGACCGCCTCGCCGCGCACCACGCCGACGCGCGCGGCGCCCCCCTCCTCGAACGTCACGAAGCGCATTCTGCTTGTCGCCTTTTATAATCGCAGGCGTCGTTCCGGCGCCCGTTCCGCCCGCATTCCGAAGCTTTGCGCAGGGTGGCGCAAGCCGGTAGGCTCTGGCACCTTGAATCTCTTTAAAACCCTGGCTGATAATCATGCGCCCGCCCCTTCGAGCCATCGGCACCTTCGTCCGCTGCGCCGAAATCGGCAGCTTCAGCAAGGCCGCGCTCGAGCTCGGCATGACGCCGCAGGCGGTGAGCGGGCAGATCAAGCAGCTCGAGGACTGGGTCCAGGTCCGGCTCTTCCACCGCACGACCCGCAAGATCAGCCTCACGGAAGAGGGGGCGAGCTTCTTCGAGCATTGCAAGAGCGGCATGGAGACGATCGACGACGGCGTCCGTGCGCTCCGCGAGGCGACGAGCGAGGCGGTCGGCACGGTGCGGCTCGCCATGCCCTACGTGATCAGCAGGGGCTACATCACGCCGCTCCTGGGAAGGTTCTTCGACCTCTATCCGCGCGTCTCGATCGAGCTGATCGTCCAGAACCAGAATCCCGACGTGGTCGAACAGAGCGTCGATCTCGGGATCGGCAGCGGGCCCATGCCGAAGGGCTCGATCATCGCCCGCCGGCTGGCCTCGGTGGAGCTCGTGCTCTGCGCCGCGCCCGCCTATCTCGAGCGCTTCGGAACGCCCGCCTCGATCGCGGATCTGAAGCGGCACCGCTGCGTGGCGCTCCGCCATCCGCGCACCGGCAAGATCATGCCCTGGACGTTCAAGGGCGAGAGCGGAACCGTGACCCTCGACCTCGAGGGATGCCTGACCACGAACGACACCGACACGCAGCGCCAGGCGGTGCTCTCGGGCGTCGGGATCGGCCAGCTCGCGAGCTTCTACGTCGCCCCGAACGTCCGGGCCGGCCTGCTGTCGCCGCTCCTGATCGGCTACACCGCGCCGCCCTACCACTTCTACCTTTACATGCTGAAGCGCACGAAAATCCCGCTGAAGACGCGCGTCCTCGCGGACTATCTCTATCGCGAGCTGCGCAGCCTGCCCGATTTCCAGTCCGGCACCGTCCGCTGAGGGCCGTCAGGCGAGCTGACGCCATGCCCAGTCGGCGCAGGCGAAGAGCGCCCGGTCGCCATGACGCGCCCCGACGAAGTGGAGACCGACCGGCCTGCCGTTCGGACCTTCCAGGAGCGGCAGCGTGAGCGCCGGCACGTGCAGCGCCGTCCACATCTTGTAGAGGTCCGCTCCGGCAAAGGCATCCCAGCCGAGCGGGGCCTCGCCCGTCGCCGCGGCGCCGACGAGCACGTCGACCTCCTCCCAGACGGTCGCCATCCGCGCACGGCAGGTCTCGGCAAGCTCTATGCACGCAATATAGCGTGCCAGCGGGCAGTCGAGCCCGTCGGCAATCCGGCCGCCGCGCAGCGTGTCGCTGATCCCGTCCCAGCGCGTCTCGATCTCCCA
Organism: Propylenella binzhouense; assembly: GCF_009866965.1. Lineage (GTDB taxonomy): Bacteria > Pseudomonadota > Alphaproteobacteria > Rhizobiales > Afifellaceae > Propylenella > Propylenella binzhouense. The sequence goes on from NZ_SPKJ01000017.1 coordinate 36,603, forward strand.
GGCGAGATTGCGGACGAACTCGAAGCTCGAGATCCAGCGATGCGCATCGGTGAGCGCCTCGAAGCCCGCCGGCATCTCGATTTCCGTCACGGACGCGCCGGCGCGGGCGAGCCGGTCCACGGCCTCCTCGACCCGGCGCTGCACCGTGGGGTCGACCTGCGGCCAGACATGGGTCCGGCAGAGTCCGATCCGCGGCGGCCGCTCGCGCCGTCCGACCGGCTCCGGCGGCACGCCGAGAAGGACGTCGCGGTAGAGCGCGACATCGGCAAGCGAGCGGGCGCAGATCCCGAGCGTGTCGAGGGAGCCGGACGCCTCCATGACGCCGTGCAGGCGATGCTCCCCGTAGGTCGGGCGGTACCCGAAAATGCCGCAGAAGGAGGACGGACGAACCGTGGAGCCGGTCGTCTGCGTGCCGATCGCGAGCGGGACCATGAAATCGGCGACGGCGGCCGCAGAGCCGCTCGATGACCCGCCCGGGGTGCGGTCGAGATCCGTCGGATTGCGCGTCGGTCCGACATGGAGATTGGCGAATTCGGTGGTGACGGTCTTGCCGAGCAGGACGGCGCCGGCCTTCCGGCTGAGGGCGACGCAGGCGGCGTCGCGCCCGGCGCGGCGGCCCCGGTGGATCGGAGTGCCCCATTCGGTCGGGAGATCGGCGGTGTCTATGATGTCCTTGACACCGAAGGGCACTCCGCCGAGCGGACCGGTGCGGCCGCTCCGGTCGAAGGCGCGCGCCGCGGCGAGCGCGGCCTCCGCGTCGAGATGCGCCCAGGCGCGGACGTCCGGCTCGCGCTCCGCAATGCGGTCGAGGCAGGCGCGCATGACCGCCTCGCTCGTGAACGCGCCGGCGGCGATGCCGCGGGCGAGCGCGGTAGCGTCGAGCGTCTCCAGCCGAACCGTCTCGCCCGCGATGTTCATAGCATACCTCCGTCAGATGGTTGACCGCCGCCGCGCCCGGCTTGCTTCGACCCGGGTTCAGAGCCCGAGCATTGCGAGGAGCGCGGGCGGATAGCGCAGGCCGGCGGCGCTGCCGGGCATGAAGGCCGCCTCGAGCAGGGCGCACTCCCCCGGCGTGAGCTCGATTTCCAGCGCCCGCAGGTTCGCCTCCAGATGCGCGACCCTGTGCGTGCCCGGGATCGGCACGATTCCGGGCGAGCGCTGGAGGACCCAGGCGAGTGCGATGCTCGCCGGCGCGGCGCCGTGAGCCTCGGCGAGCGCCTCAAGCGGTGCGAGCAGCCGCCGGTTCCGGGCGAAGTTCCCGGCTTCGAAGCGCGGATGGAGGCGCCGCATGTCGCCCGGCGCGAGCTCGGCGGGATCCTTCAGCGCCCCGGCCAGGAAGCCCCGGCCGAGCGGGCTGTAGGCGACGAGCGCGATTCCGAGCTCGGCGAGGAGGGGCAGGATCTCCGCCTCGGCATCGCGGGACCAGAGCGAGTACTCGGTCTGCACCGCGCTCAGGGGATGGACCGCATGGGCGCGGCGGATCGTGTCCGGACCGGCCTCGCAGAGGCCGAGGAACCGCACCTTGCCGGCTTCCACGAGGCGCGCCATCGCACCGACCGTCTCCTCGATCGGCACGGCGGGATCGACGCGGTGCTGGTAGTAGAGGTCGATCGTCTCGATCCCGAGGCGCCGGAGGCTGGCGTCGCAGGCCTGCGGGACATAGTCCGGGCGCCCGTTCACGCCACCCGGACCGCCGCCCGCATTCCGCAGATTGCCGAACTTGGTGGCGATGACGAGCCCGGCACGGCGGCCGGCGAGCGCCCCGCCGAGAAACGCCTCGTTGCGGCCGCTGCCATAGGCGTCCGACGTGTCGAAGAGGGTGACGCCGCGCGCGATGGCGCGGTCGAGCGTCGCCAGCGCATCCGCCTCGGCGGGAGCGCCGTAGCCCGAGGTGAGGCCCAGGCAGCCGAGGCCGATCGCCGAGACTTCGGGCCCTGCCGTTCCGAGGCGGCGGGTCAGCATGGCGCGCCCTTCCCGTCCCGCCTCATCCCGCCGCGGCGGCGGAGACGCCCCGGCGGACCGCCCGGTAGCGCGACCAGGCGACATAGGCGATCAGAAGGACCAGGAGGAGCAGGATGCCCGCGCTGATCGGCCGCTGGACGAAGCCCATGTAGTCCCCGCGGAAGAGCAGGAGCCCCCTGCGCAGGTTCTCTTCCAGGAGCGGCCCCAGAATGTATCCGATCAGGAGCGGCGCGGGCTCGAATTCGAGCAGCCGCAGCCCGTAGCCCACCAGGCCGACGATGAGCACCATCCAGACGTCGAAGAGGTTGTTGTTGACGCTGTAGACGCCGACGCAGATGAAGATCAGGATCGCCGGGTATAGGAGCCGGTACGGGATCTTGAGGATGCTCACCCAGATCCCGATCAGGGGGATGTTGAGGATCAGAAGCAGCAGGTTCCCGATCCAGAAGCTCGCGATCACGCCCCAGAACAGGTCCTGGTTCTGCGTGACGAGGCGCGGACCGGGCTGGATGCCGTGTACCATCATGGCGCCGAGCAGGATCGCGGTCGTGGCCGTACCGGGGATCCCGAGCGCCAGCGTCGGGATGAACGCGGTCTGCACGGCCGCGTTGTTGGCGGCCTCCGGCGAGGCCACGCCCTCGATCGCGCCCTTGCCGAACCGGGACGGGTCGCGCGCGATGCGCTTTTCCACCAGGTAGCTCATGAACGACGCGAGCGAGGGTCCGGTGCCGGGCAGCGGGCCGAAGAAGGCGCCGATCGCGCTGCCGCGCAGAATGGCCGGATAGGCCTGGCGCCACTCCGCGCGCGAAGGGATCATCGAGCGAAGCGAGATGCGCCGCTGGACGATCTCCCCGCCCGGCCGGTCGATCGAGGCGATCACCTCCGACACGCCGAAGAGACCCATCGCGAGGACGACCATGTTGATGCCGTCCTGAAGCTCGTAGAAGCCGAGGTCGTAGCGCACGACCCCGGTATTCAGATCGGTGCCGATGCACCCGACGAGCAGGCCGAAGACGATCATCATCAGGCCCTTGACGACGGAGCCCCCGGTGGCGGTCCCGGCGGCGACCAGCCCGAGCAGGATGATCGCGAAATATTCCGCCGGGCCGAAGGCGAGCGACATGGTCATGATCGCCGGCGTCAGCACCATCATCAGGATGATGCCGAGCGAGCCGCCGATGAAGGAGCCGACGCTGGTCGTGAAGAGCGCGACGCCGGCCTTGCCCTGCTTGGCCATTGGATAGCCGTCGAGGCAGGTGATCGCGCTCGCCGGGGTGCCCGGGAGGCGGAGCAGGATGGAAGCGGTCGAGCCGCCATATTCGGCGCCGTAATAGACGCCCGCGAGCAGGATCAGCGCCGTCGTGGGATGGAGATAGAAGGTGACCGGGAGCAGCATGGAGACCGCGGCGAGCGCGCCGATCCCCGGCAGCACGCCGATCGCCGTGCCGAGCAGCACGCCGAGGAAGCAGTAGGCGAGGTTCGTGCCCGTGAGCGCGACCTCGAAGCCGAGGATCAGCGCGTCCACTGCAGCAGCCCCGCGAATCCGGGCATCGGCAGGTGCAGCCCCAGGCGGAACACGGCCCAGGCGCCGACCGCCAGCGCCAATCCGAGCAAGGCGGCGCTCGCCGGACGCGCCGACCTGTCGCCGAGCGAGGCGAGCACGACCGTCAGGAACACCGCCGGGATCAGGCCCAGCCAGTGCAGCCCGAGGGCGAAGGCGGCGATCCCGGCGCATACGGCGAGGAGAGGCCTCGGCGCGATCCGCTCGCTGATCTGCGCCGGCCCTGCCTGGAGCAGGAGGACCGCCGACAGCACGACGAGGATGATTCCGAGCACCAGCGGAAAATATCCCGGGCCCATGTGCTGGGCCGTCCCGAGATGCAGGCGAATGGCGCCGGCGACGAAGAAGATCCCGACCGCACAGAGGATCCCGCCGCCGATGAGGTCTTTCGTGCGACTTTGCCGTTCAATCATGACACCTCCGTCGACCAGCCGAGATGCGGGACGAAGCGGCCCGGGCTACGCCCGGGCCGAAGGCGCGCGGGCCGCGCATCGAGGCGCCATGCGCGTCCGGGCGGCCCGCTGCGGTCAGTCGGCCTTGATGCCGCGCTTCTCCACCAGCGCCGACCAGTTGGTGATCTCGCTGTCGAGCGAGGCCGCCATTTCCTCGGCGGGTCCGAATTCAGGCGCCACCTCGATATTGGCGAGCCGGTCGCGCACCGCCGGACGCTCCAGGGTCTCCTTCATCGCGGCCGCGAGCTTCTCCTTGATCGGGGCGGGCGTCCCGGCCGGCACGAAGATGCCCCACCAGAACCTGAGCTCCACGTCCGGCTCGACGCCGAGCTCCTTCAGCGTGGGCACGTCCGGCATGGTCGGATTGCGCTCCTCGGACGTGACCGCGAGCACCCGCACGCCGCCCTCTTCCGAAAGCTTCCGCGCGCTGCCGACGCTCTGCATCATGGCGTCGACATGGCCGCCCACCACCGCGGCGTTGGCCTCGCCGCCGCCGCGATAGGGAATGTGCTGAGGCTGCACGCCGATGAGGTCGGCGAGGGCATCGAACGTCATGTGGGAGACGCTCCCGACGCCCGAGGAGCTGAAGTTCACGCCGCCCTCCTTCGCCTTCGCGAACTCGACGAATTCCTGGAAGGTCTTGGGCTCGAGCTTGGAATTGATGATGAGCGCCATCGGGGCCGTCCCGATCTTGGCGACCGCCTCGAAGGCCTTGCGCGGATCGAGCGGCTCGTCGGGGCGAAGCGCCTTGCCGAGCGCCACCGCGTTCTCCGCGAGCAGCACCGTATAGCCGTCGGGCGGTGCCGACTGGACCGAGCGCCAAGCCACGTAGCCGCCGGCCCCGGGCCTGTTCTCGACGACCACCGGCTGGCCGAGCACCTGGCCGAAATCGTCGACGATGACGCGCGCCAGATTGTCCGTCGAACCGCCGGGCGAGAAGGCGACGACGAGCGTCACCGGCTTGTTCGGAAAATCGCCGGCGCCCTGCGCGAGCGCGGACCCCGAGAGCACCAGGGCCGCGATGAGCCCCAATGATGACTTCAATCCGAATTTCATCCTGTTCCTCCTCCCTGTTCCCGTTTGGGTCGGTGCCCCGTCGGCTCGAGCCGATCTTGCGGCCACCTTCCCGGACTATCAGGCCAGCATCGCCTCCTTCCCCCTGTCGGACGGACTGCCCGCCTCGCGCGACAGCCAGCGGTCGGCGAGCCAGTCGGCGATGAAGTCCACGCCCGCCTGCCGGTCGTCGACCTGGCAATGCTGGGAGCCGCCCTCCTCCGCCGAGAAGATCTTCAGCGTCTTGTCCGCGGAGCCGGCCTCGGCGTGGAGGCGGCGGACCGAATCGATCGGAACGAGCGGATCGTCCTCGCCGTGCACGACCAGGAACGGACAGGCCATCCGCTGCACCACGCCGTCGAGCGTGAAGCGCCGCATCTTCACGAAGCTCTCCTCGCGGCTCGCCGTCCCGAGCACCCACTGGATCTGGAAGTCGCTGGTGGTGGCACGGCTCGCATCGCCCGCGATCCGGTACTTGTTCGCCAGCCACTCGGCCATGTCCCAGTAGGTCGCGCCGAACGCGACGCAGGCCGAATAGCGCGGGTCGAGGCTGGCGACCCGTGGCGCGCAATAGCCGCCGAAGCTGTAGCCCATGACGGCGACGCGGGACCGGTCGACATCGCCGCGGCCGGCCACGTAGTCGAAGGCCGCGGCGCCGGGCACCTCGTAGTCATGGCGATAGCGGATCCCGCGCAGCCGGATCGCCTCGCCCTGGCCGGGCCCGTCCACGGCGAGCGTGTGGAAACCGCGCCGGGCGAATTCCAGTCCCGCGAAGAGGACGCTCATCTCCTTGCAATTGTCGAGCCCGTCGAAGAGCACGACGGTCGGCGCGGGGCCGGCCGCCCAGGGCGACCTCATGAAATAAGCGGGGAGGCTCGTCCCGTCCGCAAGCGGCACCTCGACCGGCTCGATCTCGGGATGGCGGCGGGCGAGGCCGGCGCGGTAGCAGCGGAGCGCCTTCTCGTAGATCGCCTGCTTTTCCGGGCCGGGCGGCACCATCCGCTCGCCGGTGTAATAGTAGTTGCCGGCGCGGAGATAATAATGGCCCGCCGTCAAATCGTGGGCCTCGGCGGCGGCCGCGTCGCCCATCCGCTCGACATGGCCGGCCATCGCGCACCATTCGTCGCGCCAGGCCGCGGCGTCGCCCTCGCGGCCCCGCAGCCGCGTGCCGATCCGGTCGATCTCGGCGAGCGCGACCGCGCCGTAAGGCGCCATGCCCTTGCAGATCAGCGTCGCATTCGACCAGGACGCGTGGCGCGGGAAATGGGCGACCCACTCGCCCTGCTGATGCCGATCGGTCGATGCCACGATCCGTCCTCCCCGCAAGGCTGCCGTTCGATGCCATCGGCATCCGGCAGCTCTCATTCATCACCGGATAATTCAGGTGAGAAATCCGGCGGGACGCGCCCTCTAGTCTACGACAGATCCGTCGATTCCCTCCAGAGGGGAGGCAAGTCGGCGCTTGCGGATCGGAAGTCCCGTTTGCGCCGTTTCAATCTTGTTGTCCGGCGAGCTTAGGAGAGCCCGGCGCCGTTGCTGAACCCGGCATTGCGTGAAACAGTTTAAAGCTGACATGGAAGATTGGGCCGAAGTCCCGGGCGGCCGAGCGCGCGCCCCGAATCTGCCCCCGCAGGTGGTGGCGAAATGCCGGCGCAGGTCGCGGCGGATTTCGACGGCGGGCCTCTTTACAATCGACCCGCGTTGCGGGTGAGCATGGCGCCCGGAGCGGAGAGGACCGCAGCACGCTTTGGAGCAAGCCGATGTCGCAGCCCCTGCCGGTCTGCCCCGCGCCCGATGCGCATCCCGTGCCGCCCGCCTTCGACGTGCCGGCGGGCGCGGCCGACTGCCACGCGCACATATTCGAACCGTTCGAGCGCTATCCGCTGCAGGGCGAACGCGGCTACACGCCCGCTCCGGCGCCGCTCGCCGACCTCCTGGACCTTGAGCGGCGGCTCGGGGTCGAACGCCTGGTCCTCGTGCAGGCGAGCGCGCACGGCACCGACAACCGGGCGATCCTGGATGCGGCGAGCCGGCATCCGCAGCGGCTGCGCGCCGTCGTCTCGGTCGGGGAGGAGGTCTCCGAGCGGGACCTCGAGACGATGCACGAGAAGGGCGCGCGCGGCATCCGCGTCAATCTCGTCGATCGCGGCGGGATGCCGTTCAGCTCGCTCGCCGCGCTCGCGAAGGTCGCGGAACGGATCAAGCATCTGGGCTGGCACGTGGAACTCCTCGTCCAGGTCGAAAGCGCGCCGGAGCTGGAATCGCTCGTGAGGAGCATGCCCGTGCCGGTCTCGGTCGGCCATATCGGCTATTGCAGGACGGCCGAGGGCCTCGACCATCCCGGCTACAGGCGCTTTCTCGAGCTCCTCCGCGACGGGCTGTTCTGGGTGAAGCTGACGGGCCCCTACCGTATCTCGGCGGAGGAAAGGCTGCCCTATTCCGATGTCGCCCCGTTCGCCCGCGCCGTCGTCGAGGCCGCGCCGGGCCGCGTCGTCTGGGGCTCCGACTGGCCGCATGTCCTCCACTGGGGCGAGATGCCGAATGACGGCGGGCTCTTCAACCTGCTGTCCGACTGGGTGCCGGACGAGCAGGCGCGGAAGCGGATCCTCGTCGACAATCCTGCGCGGCTCTACGGCTTCGGGTGAGGCGGCCGGTCACCCGAAGCCGCGCCCGGCCCGTCTCACAGATTGAAGACGACGAGCCGTTCCTCCGTCATCTCCCGAATGGCGTAATGCGGGCCCTCCCGCCCGATGCCGCTGTTCTTGACCCCGCCATAGGGCAGCTGGTCGGTGCGCCAGGTCGACGTGCCGTTGATGATGATCGCGCCGCTGCGGATGCGGCGGGCCGCCTGGAGCGCGATCTCCAGGGACCTCGTATAGATGCCGCACTGGAGCCCGAGCGGCGCCTCGCTTACCAGCCGGAACATGTCCTCGATGTCGCTGTAGCGCTGGACCGAGGCGACCGGCCCGAAGACCTCGTTGCAGACGACCTGCATGGAAGGCTCGACGTCGACCAGCAGCGTCGGTTCGACCTGCGCGCCGCGCCGCCCGCCGCCGGCGAGGAGCTTCGCGCCGCGCGCGACCGCCTCGCTCACCCACGATTCCACGCGCTTCGCCGCGTTCTCGTCGATGAGCGTGCCGACATCCGTCTCCGGTTCCAGCGGATCGCCGATCCTGAGCCCGCGCACCTCGTCCGCCATCCGCTCGACGAAGCGGTCGTAGAGGCTCTCGTGGACGTAGACGTTCTGCACCGAGGCGCAGCTCTGGCCGGCGAGGCGCATCGCGTTGCGGGCGCAGACGGGCGCCGCCTCCGCTATGTCGGCGTCCGAATGGACGATCGTCTGGCCGGTGCCGCCGAGTTCGAGCGCGACGCGCCTCAGCCCGGACGCCGCCTTGATCTCGGCACCCACCTTGGTCGAGCCGGTGAAGGTGATGAAATCGACCCGCGGATCGCGGACGAGCAGCGGCCCGACCGTGTTGCCGTAGACGACGTTCAGAAATCCCGGCGGCAGCCCGGCATCGACGAAGAGCTCGACGAGCTTGTGCACCACGAGGGCGGCCTGCGGCGGCGGCTTGAGCACCAGGACGTTGCCGGATGCGAGCGCCGGGGCGACCTTGTGGGCCGCGAGGTTGAAAGGGGCGTTGAAGGGGGTGATGCCGGCCACGATCCCGACCGGGAAGCGCAGCAGCATGGCGATCTTGCCCGCGCCCATCGCGGTCGCATCGAGGGGCACGTGCTCGCCCTGGATGCGGACCGCCTCCTCCGCCGAGAGCCGGATCGTGTCGCGCGAGCGGGCGATTTCGGCGCGGGAATCCTTGAGCGCCTTGCCGGTCTCCCGGGTCATGATCTCCGCGATCTCGCCGGCACGCTCGGCAAGGAGGACGCCGACGCGATCGAGGAGCGCCGCGCGTTCGTAGCCCGGCATGGCGGCCGCCTGCGCCTTCGCGGCGCCGGCGGCGGCAAGGGCGGCGTCGAGATCGTCGGCGTCGGATTCCGGCACGATCGAAACGACGTCACCGCGATAGGGATCGCGGATCCCGTATTCGCTCCGCCCGTAGCGCCACTCGCCGCCGATCAGCATCGGCACCCGCCTGGCAGTCTCCGCTTCCGCGACGGCCAGCCTGCTCACGCTCATCGTTCCCGCCCTCCCGGCTCGTTCTCTCCGGCCGCATTCCGCCGCCACTGCACAGGGCGGCCCGAGGGCCGTCAAGCGCGGACCATGCTCCCCCCGGCCGAACCGATGCCACGCCGGAGGCAAGAAGGTGCCGACGCTCATTGACAATCCCAGTTCACGATACTCTAGTGGACGCGAAATGGGAATCCGATCGAGCTGGACTGCCCTGGGCGGGCCGGTGCGGATCGCAACGATCTCTGAGCGACCGGGAGGGCGAATGGTCGTCGAAGAACGGATCTACACCCTGGCCCCGATGTCGGCCGGCGGCTTCCTGAAGCTGGTGGAGGAGGAGGGCTTCGCGGTCCAGACCGAGCATCTCGGCACCCCCCTCGGCTATTTCCAGACCGAATTCGGGCCGCAGAACCAGATCGTGCATCTCTGGGCCTATCGCGATCTCCAGGATCGCGCCGAGCGCAGGGCGGCACTCGTGGCGGACCCGCGCTGGCAGGCCTTCCGCCCGAAGCTCAAGCCGTTCCTGGTGAGCCAGGAGAACAAGCTTCTGATCCCGGCGCGGTTCGCGCCCGTCGAGCGCTGAGCCTGACCTGAGGCCCGGCCGCCGCATTCTCTGGGGCGGCACCGCTCCGCCGATCGGGGACATCATGGAACGCATCATCTTCATCGGTCTCGGCGCGATGGGCGAGCCCATGGCCGCCAACCTCCTCGCAAAGGGCTTCGACCTGACCGCCGTCGGAAACCGGCGGCCGGAGCCGGTCGCGCGGCTGCGCGAGCAGGGGGCGAAGGTCGCCGCGGACCTCGCGGAGGCGGCCTCCGGCGGCGGCATCGCCATCCTCATGCTGCCCTCCTCGCGGGAGGTGGAGGCGGTGGCGCTCGGGGACGGCGGCCTGCTCGCCTCCCTTCCCGCGGGCTCGGTCGTGGTCGACTGTTCCACCAGCGATCCGGAAAGCACGGCGGCGCTCGGCCGAAAGTTCGCGGCACGCGGCGTCGCCATGGTCGACGCACCGGTGACGCGCGGCATCGCGGGCGCGAAGCAGGGCAAGCTCGCCTTCTTCGTCGGCGGCGACGAGGCCGATTTCGCGCGCGTGGAACCGGCCCTCTCGGCGATGGGCGACACGTTCCACCGGATGGGTGCGCTCGGGTCGGGCCATGCCACCAAGGCGATGACGAATGCGCTGAGCTACGCCACGGTCGCGCTGGTGGGCGAGATGCTGTCGCTCGGCGAGCGGCTCGGCATCGACCTGCCCGTCCTGCAGGAGGCGCTCATGTCCGGCGCGGCGAGCAAGGCGCTCGAATCCTTCGGCCCCCGCATCATCGCCCGGGACTATGCCGCGCCGCGCGTCACGATCGGCAATGTCTGCACGCATCTGGCGATCGCCGAGAGCATGGCCGCGCGTGCACACGCCCAGGTTCCCGTGCTTCAGGCCGCCGAGAAGGTCTACCGGCGCGTCTCGGCGCTCGGCCACGATGCGAGCGACATGTCGAGCATCGCCGAGCTCTGGGACGGGCCGGACGGGGCGGCGGAAGCCGGACGCGCCGCGTCCTAGCCGGGGGCTCTCTCGGTGAGGATCGTCGACTTCCGCCTGAGGCCGCCGGTCGGCGGCTTCCTCGACATGATCATGTACGCGAACGCGCCCCGGCGCGACCGGCTGACCCGGATGCACGGCTTCGAGCCGGCGCCCTCGGCGGTGCAGAGGTCCATGCCGCTTCTCCTCGAGGAGATGGACCGCGCGGGAGTGGCGGCGGGCGTGGTGGTCGGCCGGCTGTCCGGCCTGTTCGGCTCGGTGACGAACGACGACGTCGCGAAGATCGCGGCCGACCATCCCGGCCGCTTCGTTGCCGTCGGCTCGATCGATCCGACGGATCGCGACGGCGCCATCTCGGAAATCACCCGGGTCGCCGGACTGGGCTTTCGGGCGATCAACATCGAACCGGCCTCCTATGCCGTTCCGATGAAGGCGGACGATCGCCGCCTCTATCCGATCTACGCGCATTGCGAGGGCATCGGGATCCCGGTCATCATCATGGCCGGCGGCAGCGCCGGTCCCGACCTCAGCTACACCGAGCCGGCCCATCTCGACCGGGTCGCAGCCGATTTCCCGGAGCTCAGGATCGTCGTCTCGCACGGCGGCTGGCCCTGGGTGCACCAGGTGCTCCACATCGCCTACCGGCGCCCCAACCTCTATGTCTCGCCCGACCAGTATCTCGCCAACATGCCCGGCATGAATGACTACGTGGCCGCGGCAGACGGCTTCCTCTCGGACCGGTTCCTTTACGGAAGCTCCTATCCCTTCACGCCCGTCGACAGATATGCGGAATGGTTCCGGACGCTGCCGATCCGTCCGGAATCGATGGAGAAGGTCCTGTTCCGGAACGCCGCGGACCTGTTGCGGCTCGACCTCGGATGAGCGTTCCCGGCCCTCTTCCGACGCTGCGGATCGCCGGATCGGCGGCCGCGTCGCGCGCCTTGCGGCGGGCCCCGCCCGTCGCTCTCCGCGGCTCCGTCCGAGCCGCCCTTCCGCGGCCGGCCTCATGGCCCGGATCTGTTGACATGCTCACTTTACGGCAGTTCAATCGAGAATAATCGAGAAAAGACCAGGGCCGGAGAGTCCTGGCGGGAAGGCCGGGCGGCCGAGACGAGGGAGGACCATCGATGGGCATCATTCGAGCAAGCACGATCCCGAACCCACGCATTTCGCGGCGGACCTTCGTGCAGGGAATCGGCACGGCCGCGGCGGCCACCGCGCTGGGCGGCTCCTTCGCCGGCGACGCGCGCGCGGCGGGTCCGCTGATGTGGTACTCGGCCTCCTCCGTCGAATCCGTCGACGGCTGGGCCAAGATGTACAAGGAGAAGACCGGCAACACGGTCGAATATTTCCGCACCGGCGGCGTGAAGCTCGCGCAGCGCTTCGCGCAGGAAGCGCAGGCCGGGCAGGCACAATGCGGCCCGATCGACGTCTCGATTCCCGGCCTGATGTCGCAATGGGCGCGCCAGGGTCTCTTGATGGAGTACGACAGCCCGGAAGCCGCGCACTATCCCGACGACATCCGGATGAAGGGCTTCTGGACCCCGATCAAGGCTTTGGTCTGCTGCATGGCCTACAACGCCGACGTGATCAAGCCGGAGGAGGCGCCCAAGCACTGGGAGGACCTGCTCGATCCGAAGTGGAAGGGCAAGCTCGTCACGGCGGACGCCTTTTCGAGCGGCGCCACGCTCCACTGGTTCGGTGCGCTCCGCAGCGCCTACGGCAAGGAGTTCATGGAGAAGCTTGCCGCACAGGACGTGCTGGTGAAGCAGGGCTCCGGCGAGACCACGGACACCGTCGTCTCCGGCGAGCGCCCGGTCGCAGCCATGATCCTGCAATATTACGTCTTCGGCGAGATCGACAAGGGCGCGAACCTCAACGTCGTCTTCCCGGAGGAGGGCCTGCCGATCAGCTACGAGGTGATCGGCATCTCGAAGGATGCGCCCGACCCCGAGGGGTCGAAGAAGTTCGTCGACTTCGCCCTCAGTAAGGAGGCGCAGACCTCCTGGCAGAAGACGTACTACACGCCCTCGATGCGCGACGACGTGGAGCCGCTCTCGCGGGAGCACGGCCGGCGCCCGCTCAGCGAAGTGAAGCGCATCGGCAGTTCCGCCGCCGACCTCGACAAGCTGTTCGAAGAGCAGGCGGACCTGCTCGACGCGTGGGGCGAGCTCTTCAAGTAGGCGCCACCCCAGTACCGGATGCGCCGGGCGTCCGGCGCGTCTCCCCGGACGGACTGATAGAGCGGGTCTGTGGCAGTCTCCGAAGCGGCCGGACAGTACGGGATCGTGATGAGGCGGGTGAGAGCGGCGTCGCTCCTCGACCCGCTCTTCTACGTGCAGGTCGTCGTCATCCTGTTTCTGTGCGCTCTCATCGTCTATCCGGCGGCGATCCTGCTCGGCATGTCGCTGCGCGACGAAGCGGGCGGGCTCACGCTGAAATGGTTCGCCGAGGCCTACGGCAACGCCCGGAATCTCGGCGCGATCCTCAACACGCTCGTGATCGCCTCCGGCACCGCGGTCGCCGCCACGATCGCCGGCACCTTCCTCGCATGGGCGGTCGTGCGCACCGACATGCCGGGCCGCCGTCTCGTCGAAATGGCGTCGGTGGTCCCCTTCATCTCGACCCCCTTCATCGGAGCGCTCGCCTGGGTCCTTCTCGCAAGCCCCGGGGCGGGGCTCCTGAACCAGCTCTGGTCCTATCTCGGCGGCCCCGGCGTCCTCCTCGACATCTATTCCCTCGGCGGCATGATCTTCGTGGAATCGCTCTACGAGATGCCGTTCGTGTTCCTGATGGTCGCCGGCGCGCTCCGCTCGATGGATCCGACGCTTGAGGAGGCGTCCCTCTCGGCCGGCGCCGGCCTGTGGCGCACCACCACGCGGGTGACGCTCCCCCTCGTCCTGCCGGCGATCCTCGGCGGTGCGCTTCTCGTCTTCGTGCTCGCGGCGGAACAGTTCGGCGTCCCGGCGGTGCTCGGCACGCCGGCACGGATCCGGGTCCTCACCACCAGCATCGTGGAGAGCCAGGCCTCCTACCCGATCCGCCTCGGGCTCGGCGCCGCGCTCAGCGTGACGCTGCTGGCGATCGCGCTCGTGGGGCTCTGGCTGCAGCGCCGGATGCTCGGGCGACGCTCCTACACCACGATCGGCGGCAAGGGCGCGCAGCCCCGCCGGTTCCGTCTCGGCAGGCTGCGCTGGGCCATCTTCGCGGCCTGCCTCGCCTATCTCATGCTCGCGGTCGCCCTGCCCTACGCCGCGATCTTCCTGAGCTCGATCCGGACGATCTGGACGGCGGACTTCCGCTGGGACCAGTGGACGCTCGAGAATTACCGCTGGGTGTTCTTCGACTATCCGATCACGCAGCGCGCTTTGGTGAACAGCCTCTTCCTCGCGGTGGTCGGCGCGAGCGTGACGATGCTCCTCTGCGCCGTCATCTCGTTCCTCTCGCTGCGGACGCGCCTGCCCGGACGCCGCGCGCTCGACTATCTCTCCATGGTGCCGATGGGCTTTCCCGGCGTCGTCCTCGCCTTCGGCCTCCTCCACGCCTGGATCCACCCGCCGGTCGTGCTCTACGGCACGATCTGGATCCTCTTCGCGGCCTACATGACGCGCTACATCCCGATCGGGGTGCGCGCGACCTCGGCGACGCTCGTCCAGATCCACCCCGAACTGGAGGAATCCTCGCTCTCGAGCGGCGCGAACTGGTTCCAGACCTTCAAGAACGTGACGCTGCCGCTCCTGAAGCCCGGCATGCTCGCCGGCTGGATCCTGCTCTTCATCGCCTTCTCGCGCGAGCTGAGCGCCTCGATCCTGCTCTATTCGCCGCGGCTGGAGGTGCTCTCGGTCGCGATCTACGACCTGCTTCTCGGCGGCGAGTTCCGCGCGCTCTCCGCGCTCGCCTTCCTGCAGATCGGAATGGCGCTGGCGATGCTCGCGCTCGCCAAATGGGTGTCGGGCCTCGACCGCACGCCCGGCGAGCGAACCGGCGGGAGGACGCCTTGACGAGCCTGATCGTGGACCGGCTGACCAAGCGCTACGGCTCCGTGCTGGCCGTGGACGGCATCTCCTTCTCGGTCGAGCGCGACGAGTTCATATCGCTGCTCGGCCCGAGCGGCTGCGGCAAGACGACGACGCTGCGCTGCATCGCCGGCTTCGAGCGCCCCGACGGCGGCGCGATCCTCCTCAACGGCGAGCCCGTCGCCGACGCGGCGACCGGCTTCTTCCGGCCCCCGAACAAGCGGCATTTCGGCATGGTCTTCCAGTCCTATGCGGTCTGGCCGCACATGACGGTGAAGGAGAACGTCGCCTATCCGCTCAAGGTCCAGGGCGGCGTCCCGCGCGCGGAGATGGAGGCGCGCGTGGCCGACAAGCTGAGGATCGTCGGCCTCGTCGGCTATGAAGAGCGCTTCCCGACGCAGCTCTCCGGCGGCCAGCAGCAGCGCGTCGCGCTCGCCCGCGCCCTCGTCATGGAGCCGCGCGCGCTTCTCTTCGACGAGCCGCTCTCCAATCTCGACGCCAAGCTGCGCGAGCGGATGCGCTTCGAGCTCATCGAGATCCAGAGCAAGCTCGGCATTCCGGCGGTCTACGTCACCCACGACCAGGCGGAGGCGATGGTGATGAGCCGCACGGTGATCGTGATGGAGAAGGGCCGCATCTCCCAGTCCGGGCGGCCGGAGGAAGTCTACGCTAGGCCGAAGTCCCGCTTCGTCGCGGATTTCATCGGTCTCAGCAATTTCGTCGAGGGCACCGTGGCCGGGCCCGCGGGCGACGGCAACTGGCTGGTGCGGACCCCGCTCGGAGAGCTCGTCTGCTGCAGCGACGAGCCGCTCGCGCCGGGCCGCGCGGCGGTTCTGGCGATCCGTCCCGAATGCATCCGGCTTCAAATCGAGCGGCCGTCCGGACCCAACGTGGTCCCAGTCACCCTGAAGCAGCGCTACTTTCTCGGCCCCTATTCGGAATATTTCGTCGCCGCGGGCGAGATCCCGCTCCGGGTCCAGGCCAGCGATCCCGTCGAGGTCGCGCCGGGCGGAACGCTGTTCGCCGCGATCGATCCCGAGCGCTGCCGCGTGCTCGCAGGCGAGGCGAGCCCGGAGGCTGCGCAGGAGATGGCCGTGCGGGCCACCCATGCCGCCGACCTTGCGTTCCGCACGCCCTCCGTGGGCCTGGCCTGACGTGCCGGCCGAGATCCGTCGAGGCGCCGGCGGGGCGGCGGCCGCCACCGCCGGCCAGGAAGCCAGGAAAGAACCCGAATGCGCGAGAACATGCTGAATGGCGGCCAGGTCATCGTCGATTACCTGATCCGCGAAAAGGTGCCCTATGCCTTCGGCCTGTGCGGCCACGGCAACATCGGGTTCATCGACGCCCTCTACGAGCGCGCGGACGAGATCGCGACGATCTCCGTCCACCACGAGAGCATCTCCGGCTTCATGGCGGACGTCTATTACCGGGTGAGCGGGCAGCCGGTCGCGACCTTCACCTCCTGCGGGCCCGGCTCGGCGAACATGCCGATCTCGCTCGCCAACGCCTATCTCGATTCCGTGCCGTTCCTGGCGATCACCGGCAACGTCCCGACGAGCCAGTTCAACCGCGGCGCCTTCCAGGAGCTCTACCGCCATTACCAGGCCGACTTCCCCTCCACGGTCCGCGCCTATTGCAAGCGCGTGTTCCAGCCGACGCGGGGCGAGATGGTGCCGCTCGCCATCCGCCAGGCATGGAAGACGATGGTGACCGGACGTCCCGGCCCGGTCGTGCTCGACGTGCCCTTCGACATCTTCAAGGAGGCGGCCGCCGAGGAGACGCCGCGGCCGGAGGATTGGACCGCCAACATCTCCTGCCGCGCGGGCGCCGATCCCGAAGGCGTCGAGCGGGCGCTCGACATGCTCGTTTCCGCCGAGCGGCCGGTGATCCTGGTCGGGCAGGGCGTGAAATACGGCCGCGCCACGGAGGATCTGCTCCGCCTCGCGGAGCGCCTGCGCATCCCGGTCGCCTGTTCGGCGAGCGGGCAGGGCGCGATCGACAGCCGGCACGAGCTCAATCTCGGGCTCGTCGCCCGCAACGGGCCCTACCAGTCCAACCACGCGACCCGGCAGGCCGACGTGCTGCTCGCGCTCGGCGTCCGGTTCGACGACCGGACCTCCAGTTCCTGGCTTCCCGGCTATTCGTTCACGATCCCGCCGACCAGGCTCATCCATGTCGACATCGATCCCGACGAGATCGGGCGGAACTACCCCGTTGCGCTCGGGCTGATGGCGGATGTCCGCACCTTTCTGCGCCAGCTCAACGGAGCGCTCGACGCGCGGGGCCCCGTCGCGGTCCCGGAAGCCCGCGAGCGCTGGCTCGCTTCGATCGACGGCTGGCGGAAGGAATGGGACGCCTTCATCGAGCCTGGCTTCCACGACGATTCGACGCCGATCAACCCGCAGCGCGCCGCCCGCGTGATCGACAGGGCGCTGCCGGAGGATGCGATCCTCGTCAGCGACATCGGCATCCATCACAACTGGCTGATCCAGTTCTGCGAACCGCGCCGGCCCGATTCCCTCATCGGCTCGATGGGCTTCGGCCCGATGGGCTTCGGCGTCGGCGGCGTGCTCGGCGCCAAGCTCGCCGCGCCCGACCGGCCCTGCGTCTCCGTCTGCGGGGACGGCGCGTTCTTCATGCACGCCAATGTGCTCGGCACGGCCGTCGAATACGGTCTGCCGGTCGTCTGGGTGGTCTGGAACAACTACGCCTACGCGTCGATCCGGGGGCTGCAGCGCGGCTATCTCGGCGGACGCGAGCTTGCGACCGACTTCAGGCATCCCGAGACGGGGCAGCCCTACAATCCCGATTTCGCGGCGATGGCGCGCGCCGCCGGCATCGACGGCGTCAGCGTCGACCGCGCCGACGATCTCGGCGACGCCATCAAGGCCGCGATCGCCAGGAACAGGCCCTGCCTCATCGACGCGAATATCGGCGCCGACAAGAACCCGGCCGGCGCCGGCGTCTGGGAACTGCCGGGCCTCGGCGTCGGCAGGCCGGCGATCGGCTCGCGTTACGAACCCGCCTGAATGCGGCGCCCAAGAAGGTCCTGGAGACGATGATGCGCGGAGAGGAAGCGAAGAACTTTCGGCTGCTCGGCCACGACCGGTCGGCCGCCTGGGGCGGCGGCAGCCTCGTCGAGGTCAGGCGCGGGCACGCCTATGTCGGCGCGGTCGGCGGCTCGAGCTACAACGGCAGGGAGGGCTTCACCGTCCACGACGTGAGCGATCCGCGCAATCCGCGGAAGGTCGCCGAATTCCTGGCGCCGCCCGGCATCCACATGCACAAGCTCAGGATCGTCGGCGACGACATCCTCTACGTGAACTCGGAAGCGCTGCCGGGCGATCGCGGCAAGGGCGCGCGCACCGGCTTCTACATCTTCGACATCAGCAGGCCGGGCACGATCCGCGAAGTCGGGTTCTACGACATGCCGGGCAGCGGACCGCACCGCTTCGGCGTCGACAACGAGCGGCAGCTCGCCTTCTTCCCGAACGACGCGCCGGGCTGGGACCGCCGCGTCATCTGGACCATGGACATCCGCGATCCGCTGAAACCCGAAGTGGTGAGCATCTGGGGACTGCCCTCGCAGAGGGCGACGGGAGAAGGGATCCACAACGATCCGCACCCCGCCGAGCAGACCTGCACCCTGCACGGGCCGCCGATGATCCGGGGCGACCGCATGTTCGCCGCGTTCTGGGGCGGCGGCGTCGCCATCATCGACTGCTCCGACCTCCGCAACATGAAGCTCGTCGGGCATACGCGGTGGTCGCCGCCCTTCGTCGGTTCCAACCACACGGCCTGGCCGATCGGGGACAGGCCCTATCTCGTCGTCACCGACGAGGCGCGGGCGAAGCAGAGCTACTGGGACAGCCAGTTCATGTGGATCGTCGATATCCGCGACGAGACGAACCCCGTGACGGTCTCCACCTGGTTTCCCGACCGGGAGACCTACTTCCACCGGGCCGGCCGCTTCGGCGCCCACAACATCCTCGAGAACATTCCCTCCGAAGGGCCGTGGAAGGACCTCGTCTTCATCACCTATTTCAACGCCGGGCTGCGCGCCGTGGACGTGAGCGATCCGCTCCGCCCGAAGGAGGTCGGCCATTACGTGCCGGCCGTGCCGGAGGGGCAGGAGGAGATCCAGTCGAACGACATCGGCTGCGACGATGCCGGCCGGCTCTACCTGATCGACCGCTGGGGCGCGGGAATGCACATCCTCGAATATACCGGCTGATCGCCCGGGCCGGGCGGCGCGCGGACCCCCGGTGCGCCCGGCCGCGACGGCAAGCGGGAGCCGGCGGGCTCAGTCCGGCCGGGCCGG
>NZ_SPKJ01000170.1 GCF_009866965.1 Propylenella binzhouense
CTCGGCGAGCGCCTGCCGCGCCGTCAGCGCGCCCGGCCGCGCCGGCGCGGCGAGCACCGCCCGGCAGGCGTCAGGAAGGTCCGCAAGCGTGATCGGGCGCGGCTTCTTCCCGCCCGGCTTGGCGGGCCGGTAGGGCTCGGCCGTGTACCACCAGGCGAGCTCCTTGCCGCAGCCGTCGCCCTTCGGCGGCGCGCTCTGGCCGCGGCAGCCGGCGGCGCCGGGCGGGCAGCCGAGCCGGACATGCATGTGGTAGTTGTGGCCCCAATAGGGCCTGACCTTGCTGAGCCAGCCGCGCGCGCCGGTCGCCGTTTCGCAGAGCTTCTTCTTGATCCCCGGCGCCACGAAGATGCGCTCCACCCGCGGATCGCTGGCGGCGCGGCGGATGAGCCGGAGATGCGCCTCCGACCAGACCGCCGGATCGACCTCGTGCGGGCCCGGCTCGGTGAGCGGGACGGGCGCCATGTTCTCCCGCTCGCGCGCGGAGAGGACGCGGCCGGGCATCGGCGTGAGCCAGATGTCGGCATCGAGCCCGACCTGGTGCGAGGCATGGCCGGTCAGCATGGGGCCGCCGCGCGGCTGCGACATGTCGCCGATGAGGAGGCCCGGCCAGCCGTCCCTGGCGGCGGCCTGCGTGGCGAGATCCCGCAGGAAGGCGATCAGCGCCGGATGGCCCCAGTTGCGGTTGCGCGACAGCCGCATGGCCTGCCAGTGCGGTCCGACGACGGGCATGGCGACGGCGCCGGCGAGGCAGCCGCGGCTGTAGAATCCGATTGCGCGTGAGGCGAGGTCGGCAGGCGCGGGCTTGGCGCCGAACAGGACCTTGGCGGCTTCGGCGGCCTGCGCCGGACCGTGGGCCACCGCGGCGGCGGCCCAGAGCGCGGCGGCGAGAATCATCGCGCGGCGGATCATCGGCCCGTTTTACCACGCGCGGCGCCGCCACGAAAACCCGGCGCCCGCCCGGCAGGGCAATCCGGCCGCCCCTCGGCGTCGCGCGCGGGAACCGAACCGCCGCCGCCGCGCTATTCCGGACCGGCCCTCCGTCGCGCACCGCCGCAGACGGAGCGGGGGCGCGCGTCCGATCTTTCGAGCAACCGCAGGAGGCATGCGGGCATGATCAACGACCTCTGGTACAAGAACGCGATCGTCTACTGCCTTTCCGTCGGCACCTTCATGGACGCGGACGGCGACGGGATCGGCGATTTCCGGGGCCTGATGCGGCGGCTCGACTATCTTTGCGGGCTGGGCGTCACGGCGATCTGGCTGTTGCCGTTCCAGCCCTCGCCGCAGCGCGACCACGGCTACGACGTCGCCGATTATTACGGCGTCGATCCCTGCTACGGCACGCTCGGCGATTTCGTCGAGTTCACCCACGCCGCCAAGCAGCGCGGCATGCGGGTGCTCATCGACCTCGTGGTCAACCACACCTCCGACCAGCATCCGTGGTTCCAGTCGGCCCGCAAGGACCCCGCCTCGCCCTACCGGGACTGGTACGTCTGGTCGGAAAAGAAGCCGCCGAACATCCATGACGGCATCGTCTTCCCGGGCGTGCAGGAAGCGACCTGGACCTTCGACGAGGCCGCGCAGGCCTGGTACTTCCACCGCTTCTATTCGTTCCAGCCCGACCTCAACACCTCGAACCCGCATGTGCAGGCCGAGATCCTGAAGATCATGGGGTTCTGGACGCAGCTCGGCGTGCACGGCTTCCGGATGGACGCCGTGCCCTTCGTGATCGCCCAGGAGGGCACCGGGATCGCGGCCCCGCGCGAGCAGTTCGACATGCTCCGGACGTTCCGAGAATTCCTGCAATGGCGGCAGGGCGATTCGATCATCCTCGCCGAGGCGAACGTGCTGCCGGAGACCGACATGGACTATTTCGGCCGCGACGGCGACCGCATGCACATGATGTTCAACTTCCAGGTCAACCAGAACCTCTTCTACGCCTTCGCGTCGTCCGACGCGCGCCCGCTCGCCAAGGCGCTCAGGGTCACGAGGCCCCGGCCGGCGACCGCGCAATGGGGGCAGTTCCTGCGCAACCACGACGAGCTCGATCTCGGCCGCCTCGCCGAGGACCAGCGCCAGGCCGTCTTCGAGGCGTTCGGGCCGACGAAGAACGACCAGCTCTACGATCGCGGCATCAGGCGCCGGCTCGCGCCGATGCTGGACGGCGACCGCCGCCGCATGGAGCTCGCCTACAGCATGCTCTTCACCCTGCCGGGAACGCCGGTCATCCGGTATGGCGACGAGATCGGGATGGGCGACGACCTGTCGCTGCCGGAGCGCGAATGCGGCCGCACGCCGATGCAATGGTCGACCGAGCCGCAGGGCGGGTTCACCAAGTCCCAGCGGCCGACCAAGCCGGTGATCTCCGGCGGGCCCTACGGCTACGAGCAGGTGAACGTGGCCGAACAGCACCGCGACCCCAACTCGTTCATGAACTGGCTGGAACGCATCATCCGCATGCGGACGGAGGTTCCGGAGATCGGGTGGGGCGACTTCACCATCCTGCCGACGCGCAATCCGGCCGTCCTTGCGCTGCGCTACGACTGGCGGAACAATGGGGTCGTCGTGGTGCACAATTTCGCGCACGCGCCCATCGAGATCCGCCTGAAGACCGGCGACGACGAGGAGAGCAGGCTCCTCATCGACCTCCTCGACGGCGACCACAGCCGGGCCGACGAAAAGGGCCGGCACCGGATCGTGCTCGAGGGCTACGGCTACCGCTGGTACCGGATCGGCGGCCTGGACTACCTTCTGCGGCGCACCGAGATCTGACGCGGGTCGCCCGCGTTCGGGCCTTCGAGCCGGGGCCCGCCCCTCCCGGAGGCCAGGGGGTCAGGCCTTCTCCAGGCCCCCCATCCGGCACACCTTCCGCCACTCCGCTTCGGCGACGGGCTGGACCGAGAGCCGCGAGTTCTTCGCGAGCACCATCCCGGCGAGCTCCGGCTCGGCCTTCACCATGTCGAGCGTGACCGGGTTCGGCATTTCGGCCACGGCGACGATGTCGACGCAGTCCCAGGTCCCGGTCGGATCGGTCGAATCGGGATGCGCGGCCGCCGCCACCTCGACGACGCCGACGACCGCGCGCTCCTTGTTGGAATGGTAGAAGAAGCCGCGGTCGCCGACCTTCATGGCGCGCATGAAGTTGCGCGCCTGGTAGTTGCGCACGCCGTCCCATTCCTGCCCCGCGGCGCCCTTCGCCTTCTGCTGCCGCCAGGACCAGCTCTCCGGCTCCGACTTGAACAACCAGTAGTTCATCGTCCCCTCTCGCTTGCCTCAGCCCGCTTCCGCCTTGAGCGGCCGGCTCACCAGGCCCTCGATCGCCTCCTCGACGGTGAGGCCGCCCTCCAGCACGGCGGCGACGGCCGCCATGATCGGCACCTCGACGGCATGCCGGCGCGCGAGCTCGACCGCGACCGCCGCCGTGTGGACACCCTCGGCGAGCGGCATGCCGGCCGCAAGCAGCTCGGCGACGGCGCGCCCGCCGCCGAGCGCGATGCCGAAGGCGGTGTTGCGCGACTGGGCGCTCGTCGCGGTGAGGACGAGATCGCCGAGGCCGGAAAGGCCCGTGAAGGTCTGCGCCTTGCCGCCGAGCGCGATGCCGAGCCGGGTCATCTCCGCGAGGCCGCGCGCGA
The DNA here is from genome assembly GCF_009866965.1 of Propylenella binzhouense. GTDB lineage: Bacteria > Pseudomonadota > Alphaproteobacteria > Rhizobiales > Afifellaceae > Propylenella > Propylenella binzhouense. The sequence continues at coordinate 3,633 of NZ_SPKJ01000170.1, forward strand.
TGAGGGCGGCGCGCGCGCTCTCGCCGAGCTGCCGGCCCGCCACCACCCCGCAGGCGATCGCCAGCACGTTCTTGGTGGCGCCGCCGATCTCGACGCCCACCGGATCGTCGGAGGCATAGGGCCGGAAGCCGCCGGAGGAGAGGTCGGCGCAGAGCCGGTGCGCGAGCCCGATCTCGTCCGCCGCGATCGTGACCGCGGTCGGCAGCCCGCGCGCGATCTCGGCCGCGAAGCCCGGGCCGGAGAGGACGGCCGCGGGCGCCTCCGGCAGGCAGGCGGCGATCACCTCCTGCTGCCGGCGGCCGGTGGCGCGTTCGATGCCCTTGGCGCAGCCGACCACCGGAACGCCGGCTGTCACGTAAGGCCGGAGCGCGGCGGCGGCCGACCGCGTCTCCTGCGCCGGGACGGCGAGGAGCACCAGCCCCGCCGCGCCGCAGGCGGCGGGATCGGCGGTCGGAACGATTCCCGCCTCGAGCCGCACGCCGGGCAGGAGGGGGTTCTCCCGCGTCTCCGCCATCCGGTCCGCCCGGCCGGGATCGCGGACAAGGAGATGGACGATCCGGCCGCTCCGCGCCGCGACGCAGGCGAGCGCGGTGCCGAAGGCGCCGCCGCCGACGATCGCGAGAGGCGCGCGCCCGCTCACGCCCGCGCGCCCCGCCGG
>NZ_SPKJ01000171.1 GCF_009866965.1 Propylenella binzhouense
CGCGCAGCAGCGCGCCGAGGGCGTCGCGGCCGGCCGGCCGCACGGCGGCGCCCGCCGGCTCGGCTTCGGCGGCGGTCTCGGCTTCGGGAAAGGGCGCGTCCATGCTCGGTCCGGCGGCGTTCGGCTGGGCTATAGATAGACAAGCGGGCGCGGGACTTACAGCCGCCGGGGAGCTACAGCCTGCGGGGACCGCCGCCGGCGGGGCCCGATGCGCCCGCGATCGCCCGCCCGCCTTATCCCGGAACTCCGTCCTCATCGCCGGACCTGATCCGCGGCGCTCCGGAGAACGCCCGGCCGGCCTCCCTCTCCGTCGTCATCGCCGGACTTCTTTCCGGCGATCCAGGGGGCACCCGGCCGGCCACCCTCTCTGTCGTCATCGCCGGACTTGATCCGGCGATCCATGAGGTCGAAGCGAACGGATGCCGCTGGATGCCCGGGTCGGAGCCCGGGCATGACGACAAAACGAGCGGCAGCGCGCCGGAACCGCACGAGCGGCAGCGCCCCGGAACTCCGTCGTCATCGCCGGACTCTTTTCCGGCGATCCACGGGGCAACGGGCAGCGGGCCCGACGCGTCTGGATGCCCGGGTCGGAGCCCGGGCATGACGACAAAACAAGCGGCAGCGCCCCGGAACTGCACGAGCGGCAGCGCCCCGGAGCGGAGCAAGTGGCAAGGCGACGGAGCGGAGCAAGCTTCAAGGCGACGGAGCGGAGCAGGGGGCAAGGCGATGGGAGGGAACAAGCGGTGAGGGCCGGCACAAATCCGGCGGCGGGCGCCGGGCCGGAACAGGCGGTGGAGCGCCGGAAAGGAACAACCGGTGGGCCGCCGGAATTCGGCACGTCCGGGCGCCGATCCGCCCTTGTGGTCCCGCCCGATGCTTGCTACATGCACGCCCGCCGGCGGACAAACCGGCAATTCGCGGTCGTGGCGGAACTGGTAGACGCGCAGCGTTGAGGTCGCTGTGGGGCAACCCGTGGAGGTTCGAGTCCTCTCGACCGCACCATTCGACGACGCGGCCACGGCCGCGGCTTCGATCTGAAGAGGCGGCCCGCGGGCCGCCTTTTTCGTTTTCGCGGAGCGCGGCGGCTTTTCTTCCGCCCACCTCCTTGCCGCGGCTTCCCCTTTCCGCCGCGCCGGGCTAACCCGGCCTTCGCGCCGCAGCAGAAGGGCCGCAGCCGTGGAGCCGGAAACCGCACCGAACCCCGAAGGGGAAGCGCCCGTCCGCATCCGCGACGAGGACGGCGACCTTGAGCGCGACTTCATCGCCCGCGTCGAGAACGCGATCGCGGCCGAGGATGCGGAGACCGCCCGCGCGCTCGTCGGCGACCTGCACGAGGCCGATCTCGGCGCGGTGCTCGAGGCGCTCGATCCGGAGGAGCGCGACGGCCTGATCCGGCTGCTCGGCCCGGACTTCGACTGGACGGCACTCACCGAGATCGACGAGACCGTCCGCAACGAGATCCTCGAATCGATCCCGAACGAGACGATCTCGGAGGGCGTGCGCGCGCTCGACAGCGACGACGCGATCGGGATCCTGGAGAGCCTCGACGAGGAGGACCGCGACGCGATCCTCGCCGGCCTGCCGCTCGCCGAGCGCATCGCGCTGCAGCGCAGCCTCGACTACCCGGAGGAATCCGCCGGACGGCGGATGACGACCAAGTTCATCGCCGTGCCGCCCTACTGGACGGTCGGCCAGACGATCGACTTCATGCGCGAGGAGCCGCGGCTCCCGGACGAGTTCACCGAGCTCTACGTCGTCGACCCGCGCTTCTGCTTCCTCGGCACCGTGCCGCTCGACCGGCTGCTGCGCGCCAAGCGCCCGACCCGGGTCGAGGACATCATGGGCGAGGTCGCCCATTCGGTGAACGTGGAGGACGACCAGGAGGACGTGGCGCGGCTCTTCGAGCGCTACAACCTGCTCTCCGTCGGCGTCGTCGACGATTCGAACCGGCTCGTCGGCGTCATCACGGTCGACGACATCGTCGATGTCATCGAGGAGGAGGCCGACGAGGACATCAAGCGGCTCGCCGGCGTCGGCGACGAGGAGCTCTCCGAGGGCGTCCTGCAGATCGTGCGGCTGCGGAGCTCCTGGCTCCTCGTCAATCTCGTCACCGCCTTCCTCTCCGCCTCCGTGATCGCCCTCTTCGAATCGACCATCGAGCGGATCGCGATCCTCGCGATGCTCTTCCCCGTCGTGGCGGGGCTCGGCGGCAATGCCGGCACCCAGACGCTGACGGTGACGGTGCGCGCGCTCGCCACCCGCCAGCTCAATCCCGGCAATGCCTGGAAGCTGATCGGCCGCGAGGCGCTGGTCGGCATCTGCAACGGTCTCGTGCTCGGCTCGGTGACCGGCCTCGCCGTCGGCCTCATCTTCGCGCGGCCGGAGCTCGGCCTCGTGATCGCCGGCGGCATGCTCGCCAACCAGACCGTGGCGGCCCTCGTCGGCATCCTGATCCCGCTCACGCTCGACAAGCTCGACATCGACCCGGCGGTGGCGTCCTCGATCTTCGTGACCGCGGCGACCGACGCGACCGGCTTCGCGGCGTTTCTCGGGCTCGCGACGCTGCTCCTGGTGTGAGTCTCGGAAAGACGCGGCGAGGGGGGGCGCATCGCCGACGCCCGTCGCTTGGTCTGTTGCCGTGCCACTTGTTCTGTCGTCCTGCCCGGGCTCGACCCGGGCATCCAAGGGGCGCCCGGGCCGCCACTTTGCCGAGGACGACGGAGAGGCGGCGCCCGGTCCGCCACCCCGTTTCCGGATCGCCGGGTCGAGCCCGGCGATGACGACAGGGGGGAGGAGAGGACGACGGAGAGGGAGGCGAGGCGGCGGGATCGCGTCCGCAAGGCAGCGGCATTTTCTGTCGTCCTGCCCGGGCTTGACCCGGGCATCCAAGGGGCGCCTGGGCCGGCATTCTTGCCGATGACGACGGAGATGCGGCGCCCGGTCCGCCACTCCGTTGCTGGATCGCCGGGTCGAGCCCGGCGATGACGACAGTGGGGGCGAGGCGGCGGGATCGCGTCCGCAAGGCAGCGGCATTTTCTGTCGTCCTGCCCGGGCTTGACCCGGGCATCCAAGGGGCGCCTGGGCCGGCATGTTTGCCGATGACGACGGAGAGGCGGCGTCCGGTCCGCCACTCCGTTTCCGGATCGCCGGGTCGAGCCCGGCGATGACGACAGGGGGGAGGCGAGGACGACGGAGAGGTGGCGAGGCGGCGCCGTGGAAAGGCGGGGCCAGTGGTCAGTCGGCGGCGATGGCGAACTGGAGGAGCAGCGTCCGCTGCAGGATGCTCTTGTTGTCGTCCGAGACGAGGGTGAGGACGACGCGGCCGGAGGCCTCCCGGTGAACGGCAAGGCCCTCCATGTTGTCGATCTGGTCGGTCATGCCGGCCTCGATCAGCACCGCGCCGTCGAGCTCCGCGCCGTCCCGGATCCGGCCGCCGTCGATCCGGCGGATGCGCATGGCGATGCCGGAGATCGGCGTGAAGCGCCGCTCGAGGACGAGGAGGTCGCCGTCCGGCAGGAAGCGCGCGCTCGCGATGTCGTAATCGTCCCGGCGCACGATCCGGAAGGCGCCGCCGCCGAGGATCCAGGCCGGGATCGTCGCCGCCCCGCGCTCGGCCGCCCGCTCCGCGACGATGATCGCGCGGCCGGCCAGCGGGGAGGCCGCGGGCGCATAGGCGACGCTTTCCAGGCCCCGGTTCATCTTGAGTTTCAGGACGGCGGGCGGGACCGCGACCGGCTCCGTCGGGACCGGCCAGCCGTCCTCCACGCGGAAGGCGAGGAGGGGCGTCCGCCGCCGCTCCATCGCAAGCAGGCCGCCCGTGCCGTCGGGGGCGAAGGCGAGATCTTCCGCGTCGGCTTCGAACTTGTCGCGCTCGACGGGAAAGAGGCCCCTGATCTCGGCATCCGCGAGGCCGACGAGGCGGCCGTTCTCGTGGACGAGCCTGCCGCGGACGAGATAGCCGTCGTCGGAGACCATCGTGACGGCGTCGCCGTCCGCGCCGACATCGATGCCGGAGAGCCCGCCAAGGCGCCTGTCGCGCGCGGTGATGTCGATGCCGCCGAGAAATTCGAGCGCGCCGAAGCGCGTTTCGGCGCGGGCTATGCCGAAGGCGTCGATCCGGCGGACGGCGAGCGCGAGCGGCTCGCCGCCTGCGGCCGCGGCATCGGACGGCAGCCAGCCGGACGCGGCGAGAAAGGCGAACGCGGCGAGGGCGGCCGCGGCGCGGCCCCGCACGCGG
>NZ_SPKJ01000172.1 GCF_009866965.1 Propylenella binzhouense
AGGCGCCGCCCGTTCCGAGGGAGCAGGCGGGCCCGCAGAAGGCGTGAGCGCTCAGGCCCGCCCGGCCGCGGCGGCTGCGCCGGGCGCCGGACGGGTCCGCAGCGGCCAGCCGGCCCGCGTCTCCAGGATCTCGACCGGGTCGCCGACGCGGAGCGTGCCGAGGCCGTGCGGGATCGCGTTCCAGCCGAAGAGAACGCCCGCCAGCCGCCGGTCATCCGACATGCGGATGCGCCGGAGCGTCGCAAGCGGCTCGTCACCGGCGACCTCTCCGCGCGCCTGGTCGACGGTCGTGACCGTGCAGCGCGTGCACGGCTTCACGAGCGCGAGCTCGACCGGCCCGACGCGCAGGCGCGCCCAGCCGTCCTCCGCCCAGGCGGGCGCGCCCTCGATCACGAGGTTCGGCCGGAAGCGGTTCATCCCGAACGCCATCCCCGCCTCCTCCTCGAGCGCGGCGAGCGAGGACGGCGAGGCGACGAGGAGCGGGAAGGCATCCGCGAGGCTGACCTCGGCGCCCTCGGCCCAGGCCGGGTCCGCCGCACGGTGGGCCTCCTCCGGCTGGTGGCCGAGACGGACCGCGGAGCCGAGCCGGGCGGAAAGCCATTCCGCGGCCTCGGCCGCTTCGCGGAGCGGCACGGCGCTTCCCCAGACCGTCGCGGCGATCGCCGGCGCGCCGGGCCCGGGCATCGCCACGTCGACCGCCTCGCCCCCCATCGAGAGCCGCAGCCCCGTTTCCGTCTGCGCCACGCCGAGAAGCGCGAGCCGCGGGAACTCGCGCTGCGAGATGAACCGCCCGTTCGGGTCGACGAGCATCCAGCGGCGGTCGCCGGCGAGCCCGCGCGGCTCCAGCGCCGCGCTCGCGAGCGGAATGCCGCGCGCGCCCTTCACGGGATAGATGTTGATGGCGGCGAGTTGCATGAGGGGCCCCGGAAACGCAATCGGCCGGACTTAGTCTTCGCCGGCACTTCGCACGGCCCGCCGCCGCGACGCAATCCGGAAGCGGCCCTTCCGCACGGACCGCCCGCATGCCGGTACCGTCGCGGGTGTCCCAGCCGAGCTCTTGGTCCCGGCCGCGAGAGGATGGAAGCGACAAAAGAAGGGCGGCCCGCAGGCCGCCCCCCGTCGATCGCACATGCCGTAAAGCTCAGGCCGCCTGCGCCTCGGGCCTGTGCACGCTCCGGAACAGGAGCCGGTCGGTCCCGGCGGAGACCGCGACGGTATCGCCGTCCTTCACCTCGCCGGAGAGGATCTTCTCCGCGAGCGGGTCCTGCACCTGCTTCTGGATCACCCGCTTCAGCGGGCGCGCGCCATAGGCAGGGTCGTAGCCCTTCTCGGCGAGCCAGTGCGTGGCGCTCTGGTCGAGCTCGATGGCGATCTTGCGGTCCTCCAGCAGCTTCCTGAGCCGCTCCAGCTGGATCTCGACGATCGTCTCCATCTGGTTCCGCTTCAGCCGGTGGAAAAGGATGATCTCGTCCACACGGTTCAGGAACTCGGGCCGGAAGTTCGAGCGCACGACCGCCATCACCTGGTCGCGGACCGCATCGACGTCCTCGTCCTCGCGGAGCGCCGCCAGATATTCGGCGCCGAGATTGGAGGTCATCACGATCAGCGTGTTGCGGAAGTCCACCGTGCGGCCCTGGCCGTCGGTCAGCCGGCCGTCGTCGAGCACCTGCAGGAGCACGTTGAAGACGTCCGGGTGGGCCTTCTCGATCTCGTCGAACAGGATCACCTGGTACGGGCGCCGGCGCACGGCTTCCGTCAGCGCGCCGCCCTCCTCGTAGCCAACATAGCCCGGAGGCGCGCCGATCAGCCGGGCCACGGAGTGCTTCTCCATGTATTCCGACATGTCGATCCGGATCATCGCGGTCTCGTCGTCGAAGAGATAGTCGGCGAGCGCCTTGGTGAGCTCGGTCTTGCCGACGCCGGTCGGGCCCAGGAACATGAACGAGCCGATCGGCCGGTTCGGGTCCTGCAGCCCGGCGCGCGAGCGGCGGACCGCGGTGGACACGGCGTGGACCGCCTCGGCCTGGCCGACGACGCGGCGGCCGATCTCATCTTCCATCCGCAGCAGCTTCTCGCGCTCGCCCTCGAGCATCTTGTCGACCGGGATGCCGGTCCAGCGCGAGACGACGGAGGCGATATGGTCGGGTGTGACCGCCTCCTCCACCATGCCGGCGGCGCGGTCGGCGGCCTCGGCCTCCCTCAGCTTCCGCTCCAGATCCGGGATCACGCCATAGGCGAGCTCGCCCGCCCTGGCGAGGTCGCCGTGGCGCTGCGCGCGCTCGAGGTCCGTGCGGGCCTGGTCGAGCTGCTCCTTCAGCTTCTGCGCGGCGGAGAGCTTCTCCTTCTCGGCCTGCCATTTGGCGGTGAGCCCGGCCGATTCCTCCTCGAGCTCGGCGAGCTCGCGCTCGAGCCGGACGAGCCGGTCCTGCGAGGCCTGGTCGGTCTCCTTCTTCAGCGCCTCCCGCTCGATCTTGAGCTGGATGATGCGCCGGTCGAGCTCGTCGAGGTGCTCGGGCTTCGAATCGACCTGCATCCTCAGCCGCGAGGCGGATTCGTCGACGAGGTCGATCGCCTTGTCCGGCAGGAAGCGGTCCGTGATGTAGCGGTTGGAGAGCACCGCCGCCGCCACGATCGCCGAATCGGTGATCCGCACACCGTGATGCAGCTCGTACTTCTCCTTGAGGCCGCGCAGGATGGAGATCGTGTCCTCCACCGTCGGCTCGGAGACGAAGACGGGCTGGAAGCGGCGCGCCAGCGCGGCGTCCTTCTCGACGTGCTTGCGGTACTCGTCGAGCGTGGTCGCGCCGACGCAGTGCAGCTCGCCGCGGGCGAGCGCCGGCTTCAGGAGGTTGGAGGCGTCCATCGCCCCCTCGCCTGCCTTGCCGGCGCCGACCAGCGTGTGCATCTCGTCGATGAAGAGGATGATCGTGCCTTCGGCGGCCTGGATCTCGGAGAGCACCGCCTTGAGGCGCTCCTCGAACTCGCCGCGATATTTCGCGCCGGCGATGAGCGCGCCCATGTCGAGCGCCATCAGCTTCTTGTCGCGCAGGCTCTCCGGCACGTCGCCGTTCACGATCCGCTGGGCGAGGCCCTCCACGATCGCCGTCTTGCCGACGCCCGGCTCGCCGATCAGCACCGGGTTGTTCTTGGTGCGGCGGGAAAGGACCTGGATGGTGCGGCGGATCTCCTCGTCGCGGCCGATCACCGGGTCGAGCCTGCCGTCGCGCGCCTCCTGGGTGAGGTCGCGCGCATATTTGCGGAGCGCGTCGTAGCCCTGCTCGGCGCCCGCCGTGTCGGCCGTGCGGCCCTTGCGGATCTCGTTGATCGCCTGGTTGAGCGCGGTCGGGGTCACGCCGGCATTGGCGAGGATCTGCGCGGTGCCGGCATCCTTTTCCATCGCGAGCGCGAGGAGGAGCCGCTCGACCGTCACGTAGCTGTCGCCCGCCTTCTCGGCGATCTGGGTCGCGGTCGCGAAGATCTTGGCGAGCGGCTGGGCGAGATAGAGCTGGCCGGACCCGCCGGACACCTTCGGGACGCGCGCGAGCGCGGCATCGACTGCGAGCGCGGCATCGCGCGGCCGGCCGCCGGCGCGCTCGATGAGGCCCGATGCCAAGCCTTCGGGATCGTCCAGGAGCACCTTCAGGAGATGCTCCGGCGTGAATTGCTGGTGTCCCTGCCCAAGCGCATAGGTCTGCGCGGACTGGACGAAGCCGCGGGCGCGATCGGTATATTTCTCGAAGTTCATGCGTCACCCCTTCTGGTCTGCCGTCCCGACCCGAAGCATCGGCGCGGCACCCTGAAACCGGCCCCTGACGGCGGCCGTGCGCCTGATATGGTGTGACGATTCTGCAACGCAACGGCCTCGGAGCGACCCTGGCCGATATTGGACCCGGCGCGGTCCGCCGCGTTGATCTCGCGCAATCCGGCCGGGTGCCGGCCGGGTGCCGGAGGCCCCGCCGGACGGGCCCGAAACGGAAACGGGCCGGTCCCGGACCGGCCCTCGCGAAGCGTCTCAGCGGTCGGGAAACGCCGCCAGCGCCGCTTCCCCGTCGCGGGTTCCGCCGTCCTGCTCGGCCTCGCCCACGTCGACGATCTTGGCGCGGGTCCTGCGCCGCTTCGGCTTCGGCGCGGCCTCCGCCTCCGCCGGTCCGGCCTCCGCGGCCGCGGGCTGCTCGGGCGGCGCCCCGGCCGGCTCGGCG
>NZ_SPKJ01000173.1 GCF_009866965.1 Propylenella binzhouense
GCGCCGGTCTCCGCCAGCGCCACGACCGTCCCGCCGCCGCCGGCCGGAACGGCATGCGCGGGCACGATCCCGCCGACCGGCGCCGGCTCGAGCTTCGCCGCCACCGGCGTCAGGCCCGGCGCGTCGGACCGGCCGGCGGCCGTCACCATCTTCGGCCCGCCGATCTGGTCGGCCATCAGGCGCAGGATGCTCGCCCGCTCGACGCCCGTGTCGCTCTGGACCGGCTCCGCCCCGGCCTCGATCTCGTCGGCCGTATAGTCGAGCCATTCGATCGCCTTGGCGCCGTTCCCGGGCATGCCGGCGCCGAGAGCGAGCGCGGCGGCAACGATCTCGCCGTAGCCGGTATCGCCGAGCGCGACCAGGCCGAGCGCGGCGGAAGCCACCATGTCGCCGCGGTCGGCGGCGTAGCCGACGCCGATGCAGACGTTGAAATTGCCGGCCGCCTGGTCCTTCTGCGCCTCGGTGAATCCGGCGAACTCGGCGCCGATCGCCTGCACGAAGGCGGCGGGCGCGCTCGTCGCGAGCTGCGTCAGGCGCGGGCGCATGGCATCCGTCATCTGGGCGCAGGCGGATTGCACGTGGCCGCGCTCGGCCTCGCCGAGCCCGGAAAAGGCCCCCGCCGAATCGACGAAGGCCGCCGTGCGGGCGCGGCAGAACTGCTCGGGCACCAGCGAGCCCGTCCCCGTCAGCGTCAGGCCGGCCGGGACCGCCGCGGCGGCGCTTCCCGAAATGTCCGGGCAATGGATGCGGAAGCCGTCTCCCGGCGCCGCCGCCACCTGGAGCGGCTCCGGCTGCAGCCCGGGCTGCGGCTGCGGCGAAACGACCGCCGCGGCCCCGGGCGCGCCGTTCGCCGGTCCGCCCGGCACCATCACGACGCCGCCCTGCTGGCCCGCCGCGCCGGGCCGGTTCTGGCCGTTGATCATCGCGAAGAGCTCGTCGACCTTGGGGCCCGTATTGTTGCCCGTCGCGGGCGCGGGCCCGCCCTTCTGGTCGCTCGCATATTGCGCGAGAAGCGCCGCCTGCTCGTCGGGCTTCAGCGTGCCGGTGACGGCCCAGCCCATCTTGGTCTGCAGCGCGGATACCGCCGCACGGGTGCCCGGCCCCGCAAGGCCGTCGATCGCGCCCGTGTAGAGCCCGTAGAAGGCGAGCGCCTTCTGGACCGCGACCGTCTCGGCGGAGCGGCGCGCGACCTGGCGGGAGGCCTTCGGCCTGCTGCCGCCGGAACTGTGCGAGCGCCGGACCGTCCCGCCCGAATGCTGCCGGCTGATCGCCGAGCCGGCGATGACGCCGAGCGCAAAGCCCGCGAAGCCGGCCGCCACGGCGCCGCCGCTGCCGGCCTGGGCCTCGCTCGCAGGCTGCGCAGCCAGAATCAAGGACGAGCACATGAGAACGGACAGCGTCCGGCAAGACGTCGCGAGCATCTGATCTCTCCCCCAATTGCGGGAGATTGAAGCATGACGCAAGGTAAACGGCAACAACCGGCCGATCACAACTTCTAACCGGCGGAGACTCCAAATAAAAAGGCGCTTCTTACTGTCACGCCTGCCGGGCTGCGCGCTCGAGCGCGTCGATGTCCGCGGACCGGAGCAGCGCCAGATGGCGCGTGATCTTCTCGGCGTCCCAGTCCCACCAGCCGAGCGCGAGGAGGCGCGCGATGGTGCGGTCGTCGAAACGGCGCCGCACCACCCGGCCCGGATTGCCGACCACCACGGAATAGGGTGGCACCGCGCCGGAGACGACGGCGCGGGCGCCGATCACCGAGCCGTCGCCGATGCGGCTTCCCGGCATGATCATCGCCTCGCGCCCGATCCACACGTCGTTGCCGACGATCGTGTCGCCGCGACAGCCGCTGCCGAGATCGGCCGGGTCGAAGCCCTCCTCCCAGCCTTGGCCGAAGATCTGGAAGGGAAAGGTCGTGAGGCCGCCGAGCGCATGGTTCGCGCCGTTCATCACGAAGCGGACGCCGGTCGCGATCGCGCAGAAGCGTCCGATGACGAGCCGGTCGCCGATGAAGTCGTAATGATAGAGGACGCAGGTCTCGGCGAAGCGCTCCGGCTCGTCCGGGTCGTCGTAATAGGTGTAGTCGCCGATCGTGATGTTCGGCCGGTCGACGACCGGCTTCAGGAAGGTGACGCGCGGCTGGCCCGGCATCGGATGCGGATCGAGCGGAGAGGGACCGTGCATAAGGTGACCTTCCGGCGATTGCGGTTCGGCCGCAGGCGGGCCCTCAGGGCGTCCGGCGCCCGCCCCGCGCCCGTTTGCGCGGCCCGGGCGACCCAGTCGAGCCACCCAGTCGGGCGCCCCGCTCGGCGTCTTCCGGCCTTCCTCCTGCGGGCCCGCGCTATTCGGCGGGCGAGTCCTTCGGCTTGCGCACGACCATGCCCTTGAGGTTCCCCCAGAGCTCGATCGGGACGCCGTTCCGCTTCATGATGAAGCCCTGCTGGAGCACGGAAAGCGTGTTGTTCCAAGCCCAGTAGATCACCAGGCCGGCGGGGAACTTCGCCAGCATGAAGGTGAAGATCACGGGCATCCAGCTGAAGATCATCTGCTGGGTCTTGTCCGGCGGCGTCGGGTTCATCCGCATCTGCACGAACATCGTGATGCCCATGATGATCGGCCAGATGCCGATGTGGAGCATGTCGGGCGGGCTCCACGGGATGGCGCCGAACAAGGTGAAGAGGTTCGTCGGATCCGGCGCCGACAGGTCCCGGATCCACCCGAAGAACGGCGCGTGCCGCATCTCGATCGTGACGAACAGCACCTTGTAGAGCGAGAAGAAGACCGGGATCTGGATCAGGATCGGCCAGCAGCCCGCGACCGGGTTGACCTTCTCCTTCTTGTAGAGCTCCATCATGGCCTGCTGCATGGCCATGCGGTCTTCCTTGAAGCGCTCCTGGATCTTCTGCATCTCAGGCTGCAGCTTCTTCATCTTGCTCATCGACTGGTAGGACCGGTTGGCGAGCGGCAGGAAGATCAGCTTCACGAGCACCGTGACGGCGAGGATGGCCAGGCCGAAATTCCCGAACAGGCGGTAGAACCAGTCGATCGCGAAGAACATGGGCTTGGTCAGGAAATAGAACCAGCCCCAGTCGATCAGGAGCTCGAAACGCTCGACGCCGAGGTCGCTCTGGTAGCGGTCGAGCACCTCGACCTGCTTGGCCCCGGCGAAGAGCAGCGTTTCGCTGGCGGCGCTCGAGCCGCCGGCCGGAACGGTGACGGCGTCGCCCAGGAAGTCCGCCTGGTAGCTCGGGTTCGCGGCGGTTCCGCCGCGCATGAAGCGGCCCTGGAAGGGCGTGCCGCCGCGCGGGACGAGGGTCGCGGCCCAGTATTTGTCGGTGATGCCGATCCAGCCCCGGTCGACCTTCGGCGGCGTGACGGTCGGCTCGTCCTTGAGGTCGCTGTAGTCGACCTCCTGCAGCCCGTTGTCGCCGAAGACGCCGATCAGGCCCTCGTGCAGGATGTAGTAGCCCGACGTGGCCGGCGTGCCGGCGCGGTTCACGAGGCCGTAGGGGTAGAGCGCGACGTCCGCCCCGGTCGTGTTCTCCACGCTCTGGCGGACCGTGAACATGTAGTCCCGGTCGATGCTGAAGGTGCGGCGGAAGACCAGCCCGGCCCCGTTGTCCCAGCTGAGCGTGACATCCTGGCCCGGCGCGAGCGTCGTCCCGTCCGCCTGCCAGAGCGTGTCCGGGCCGGGGACGGCGGCGCCGCCCTGGGGCGCCACCCAGCCGAACTCCGCATAATAAGCGTGCTCCGTTCCGACCGGGGAGAACAGCTCGACGAGCGGGCTCTTGGGGTCGACCGTGACGTGGTATTTCTTGAGGAGCAGGTCGTCGACGCGCCCGCCGACGAGGTTGATCGAGCCCGCCAGCGACGGCGTGTCGATCGCCACGCGCTGCCCGGCGGCGAGCGCCTGTTCGCGCGAGACGTAGCCCGCGGGCCCGGCCGGGGCGGCCGGCCCCGCGCTGCCGGG
>NZ_SPKJ01000174.1 GCF_009866965.1 Propylenella binzhouense
CATCGCCGCGCAGCCGGTCGCGCGCGCCGAGGAGCGCCAGCCGCACCCGGCAGCCGGCGCGGCGGAGCGCCTCGGCGGCCACGAAGCCGTCGCCGCCATTGTTGCCCGGCCCCGCGAGGACGAGGATCTCGGCGCCCTCCCCGGCCATCGCGAGCGCGGCGTCGGCGACGGCGGCGCCCGCGGCCGCCATCAGGGGCCAGCTCGCCCCGAGTTCCCGTGCGGCGAGCCGGTCGGCGGCCGCCATCTCGTCGGGCGTCAGCAATTCGAGCATGTGCGCTGCCTATGGCTTGATCAGTTGCCCACTTCCTGAACAGATGCAGATGCCGCTAAAACGGACAAAGCTGCAGACATCCCCGCAATTCGTGGCCGCCGATCCTCCGTCAAAGGCGCCCCTCCGGGTCGCTTGGCACGCTTCATGCTACCTGCAGCGCGAGACGGAACCGGCGCCGGAGAGACCCGTGGAATGAAAAAAATCGAAGCCATCATAAAGCCGTTCAAGCTGGACGAGGTGAAGGAGGCGCTTCAGGAGGTCGGCCTGCAGGGCATCACGGTGACCGAGGCGAAGGGGTTCGGACGCCAGAAGGGGCACACCGAGCTCTATCGCGGCGCGGAATATGTCGTGGACTTCCTGCCGAAGGTGAAGGTCGAGGTGGTCCTCGCCGACGATGTCGTCGACCGCGCGGTCGAGGCGATCCGGAATGCCGCGCAGACAGGACGGATCGGCGACGGCAAGATCTTCGTCTCCACCATCGAGGAGGCGATCCGCATCCGCACCGGCGAGACCGGCCTCGACGCGATCTGAAACACCAGCTACGAGCCGGCCGATCGCCGGCCGTTCAATACGCACGCGAGAGACAGGGGACACTATGACCGACGCGTCTGACGTTATGAAGATGATGCGCGAGAGCGACGTGAAGTACGTCGATCTTCGCTTTACCGATCCGCGGGGCAAGATGCAGCACGTCACCTTCGACGTGTCGATGGTCGACGAGGACATGTTCGCCGACGGCACGGCCTTCGACGGGTCGTCGATCGCCGGCTGGAAGGCGATCAACGAATCCGACATGACCCTCATGCCGGATCCCGACACCGCCGTCATGGATCCCTTCTTCGCGCAGCCGACGCTCGCGGTCTTCTGCGACGTTCTGGAGCCCTCCACGGGAGAGCCCTACAATCGCGACCCGCGCACGACCGCCAAGAAGGCGATCGCCTACCTGCAGTCGCTCGGGATCGGCGACACCGTCTATTTCGGCCCGGAGGCCGAGTTCTTCATCTTCGACGACGTCCGCTTCTCGTCCGAGCCCTACAATACGGGCTTCCAGATCGATTCCGTCGAGCTTCCGATCAATTCGGGCACGGAATACGAGGGCGGCAATCTCGGCCACCGCGTGCGCACCAAGGGCGGCTACTTCCCGGTCCCGCCGATCGATTCGGCGCAGGACCTGCGCTCCGACATGCTGATGTACATGGCGCAGATGGGCGTGCCGGTGGAGAAGCACCACCACGAGGTCGCCTCCGCCCAGCACGAGCTCGGCTTCAAGTTCCAGACGCTCGTCAAGGCGGCCGACTGCCTGCAGATCTACAAGTACTGCATCCATCAGACCGCGGCTGCCTACGGCAAGTCGGCGACCTTCATGCCGAAGCCGGTGTTCGGCGACAACGGCTCGGGCATGCACGTTCACCAGTCGATCTGGAAGGAAGGCAAGCCCGTCTTCGCCGGCAACCGCTACGCCGATCTCTCCGAGGAGTGCCTGTTCTATATCGGCGGCATCCTGAAGCACGCGAAGGCGCTCAACGCCCTCACCAACCCGTCGACCAATTCCTACAAGCGTCTGGTCCCGGGCTACGAGGCGCCGGTGCTCCTCGCCTATTCCGCGCGCAACCGCTCCGCGTCCTGCCGCATCCCCTACACGCATTCGCCGAAGGCGAAGCGCCTCGAGGTCCGCTTCCCGGATCCGACGGCGAACCCCTATCTCGCCTTCACGGCCATGCTGATGGCCGGCCTCGACGGCATCAGGAACAAGATCCATCCCGGCGACGCCATGGACAAGGACCTCTACGACCTGCCGCCGGAGGAGCTGAAGGAGATCCCGACGGTGTCCGGCTCGCTCCGCGAGGCGCTCGGGAACCTCGATGCGGACCGCGACTTCCTGAAGGCCGGCGGCGTCTTCGACGACGACCAGATCGATTCCTACATCGAGCTGAAGATGGCCGAGAACATGCGCTTCGAGATGACGCCGCATCCGGTCGAGTACGACATGTACTACTCGGTCTGACCGGACGGGCCCTGCGCCGGGCGGCGCCGGGAGGTCGAGGCCGGCGGGATGCGCTCCCGCCGGCGTTTCCATGTCCGGGTCGGCGTTCCGGGGCGTCAGCGCCCCCGCTTCTCCATGGCGTGCGTACGGACGAGCGGGATCTCCGACCTCACCTTCGCCGAGACGAGCTCGCCGTAGCGCGCCCGCCCGCCCGGCGGGTTGCGGAAATTGTCGACGGCGACGCCGAAGGCGGATTCGCTCCGCGGCTTCGCCCCGGCCGGCGGAACGAAATAGCCGAGCCTGAACCGGACGCCGGACGCGCGCACGAGCGCGGCCCGCCCCTCCTCGTCGGTGACCGGGCTGTTGTCGTGATATTCGAGGTAGGGGTGCAGCGGCAGCGGCAGCACGACCGACTCCGAAAGCCGCGCGCCCGGGGCGAGCGCCGTCATGTAGGGGGCGACGAGGTTGGTCGGCGCGCGGTCGGCGGGGATCGCCGGCATGGTCTTCGCCACGTCGAGCGTGCCGTCCTCCTCCAGGCGGGCATAGACGTGGTTCGGGTCGATGACCCGCTTCGCTCCCGCGCGGTGCAGCTTGTTGGTGACGTAGATCGTCCCCGGCGTGGTGTTCGCGACCGTGTAGCGGATGACGAGCCGGTTCGGCTCGACAGCGATCTGCGCGGTGAAGGACGGCGCCGGCCCGTTCTCAGCCATTGCGGGGTGCTCCGGCGCGGCTGCCGAGAACACGAGGAGCATCGCCCCGACGATCCAAGGCCGATCGCGCATCGCGGGTCCTCACCATGGCGGCCCACCGGGCCAGTTGGAAGGATAGTAGGACCCGCGCCGCGGCACGCCCAGGTCGTCGCGCAGCGAATTCTCGGTCGGCACGTCCGCGCTGTGGTCCGGCACGCCCTGCACCGTCCCGTCGGGCGCGACGACGGAGGTCCCGCCCGTGCCGACCGTCGCCCGCTCCTCGCCGCGGTTGGACGAGCCGGTCTGGCCCGGATAGGAATCGTGGGGCCCCGGGTCGTGGGTCCCGGTCGCGTTGTGGTAGGCGTGGACGAATTCGTGGCCGAGCACGATGGCGGGCGTCTGGGCCGGGTCGGTCGGCGAGGAATAGGTCGGGTTCCAGGAAACCACGCTCGAGGAGCCGGTCCCGGGCACCTGCGAGCCGGCATAGTCGTCGGCGCCGCAATAGCCGTTCGCATCGGCCGTGGGCACGATGGTGACGGTGTTCCCGCTCGCCGCGATGCCGTTGATGATGACCTGGCCGGTCCTCGTCCCGTAGAGCGTTCCCATCGCGCTCTGGACGTTCGCCACGAACGCCATGTCGCCCTTGATGTTGATCGGCACCGTTACCGGCGGACCGCCGATCAGCACGGTCGGCTCGCCGGTCGAGACCTCCGCCGCGCAGAAGGTCTTCTCGCCGATCCTCGCCGCCGGCAGCCCGCCGATGATCACCGTGGCCGCCCCGGTGATGATGGTGTTGGGCGTCCAGAAATGGACGAAGCAATAATGCAGATCGAGCACGCGGGCCGAGGGCAGCCCGCCGATGAGAACGGTCGGGAAGCACGGCCCGGTGATGCTCCCGGTCGGGATCGAAAGGAGCATCGCGCCGGCGATGGCGCCGGCCGCCGCCCCTGCCGCCGCGCCGACCGGGCCGAGCATCAGCGCACCGACGGCGGCCCCCGCCACCGCCCCGACCAGCGCCG
>NZ_SPKJ01000175.1 GCF_009866965.1 Propylenella binzhouense
CGCCGGCTCGACGCGGTCTCGGCCGCGCTCGAGGCCGGCGCGGCGGAGGCCGCGCTCGCCGAGGCGGTGGCCGGCGACCTCGAAGGATCGGGCGAGCCGCTCGACGGCTACGCCCTCCGCCTGCACCGGGCGGTCGTGCTGCGGGCGATCGCGGAGGCGCGCGCCGGATGAGGATGCTCAGGCTTCAGATCAACGGCGAGGAGATCGCCGTCGCGGCCGAGGCTAGGGAGAGCCTCGCGGACGTCCTGCGGGAGCGGCTCGCCATGACGGGCACGCATCTCGGCTGCGAGCACGGCGCGTGCGGCGCCTGCACGGTCGAAATCGACGGCAGGGCGACACGCGCCTGCCTGCTGCTCGGGGCGATGGCGGAGGGGCGCCGGATCGCCACGATCGAGGGCCTCCGGGACGATCCGGTCATGCTCGTCCTGCGGCGGCACTTCCACGAGAAGCACGCTCTGCAATGCGGCTTCTGCACGCCGGGCATGCTGATGATGGCACGCGACTTGCTTAAACGGAGGACGGATCTGGACGAAGCGGCCGTCCGCGACGGCATGGCCGGCCAGATCTGCCGTTGCACCGGCTATGCCGGAATCGTGCGCGCCATCCTGGAAGCAGCAAGAGAGTTGAGGGAACTGGGTTCATCTCCTGCGTGAGGAGATGTTTTTGCGGTCTTTCAAGGGGAGAACGGAAATGAAAGACTTGTTCAATGTTTCGAGGCGCGGACTTCTTCTGGGTGCTGCCGCAACGGGCCTGTTGCCGCGGTTCGCCTTCGCGGCGGATTCGGCAAAGCTCAGCCTCGAATTCCGCATCTATGGCGGCAACGCGCCGTCCTTCCTCGCCATCGAGGACGGCACGTACGAGAAGTTCGATCTCGCGGTGACGCCCGAGGGCTCATCCGGCTCGGGCGAATCGGTGAGGCGGGTCGCGGCCGGCACGCATCCGTTCGGGCTCGCCGACGCGAGCACGCTCGTCGCCTTCGCCGGCGCCAATCCCGGTGCGGCGCCGAAGCTCATCATGCCGATCTTCGACCAGTTCCCGGCGGTCATCCTGAGCCTCAAGAAGAACCCGGTGACCTCGCTCGAGGATCTCAAGAAGGTGAAGCTCGGGACCGGCACCGCAGACGCCGGCTCGAAGATCTTCCCGGCGCTGCTCGCCCGCAACAACATCGACCCGAAGGAGGTCAACCTCGTCACCGTCGACGTCAAGCTGCGCGACTCGATGCTTTTGACCGGGCAGGTCGACGCGGTCATCGCCTTCGATTACACGGCGATCTTCAACCTGATCGAGAACGGCGTGAAGCTCGAGGACATCAACCTCCTCTACTACAAGGAGTTCGGCTTCGACTTCATCGGCAATTCGCTGATCGTGAATCCGGGCGTCCTGAAGGACAATCCCGACCTCGTGAAGCGCATGGCGCGGGCCGTGTCGCGGTCGTGGGTCAACGCGAACAAGAACAGGGACGCCGCCATCGCCGCCGTGCTGCAGCGCGACAAGCTGCTCAACGCGGATGTCGAGCGCGCGCGCCTCGACTGGGTGCTGGACAAGCACGTCCTGACGGAGAACGTGAAGCAGAACGGCCTCGGCTCCTACGACAAGGCCCGCATGGAATCGGGCATCGAGGTGCTGAAGAAGGGCTTCGAGCTGCCCGATTCGCTCGCCTTCGAGGACATTTTCGTCGACGGCTTCATGCCGCCTGCAGAGGACCGCGATATTGCCTAACGGCGCACTCTCCATCGTCGACAAGGCGGCCGCCCCTGCGGCGGCCGCTCCCTTCGTCGACATCGAAAATGTCAGCCTCCGCTACGGCGAGAGCGCGGACACCCTCGCCATCACCGACCTTCGCATGACGGTAGGGAAGGGCGAGTTCGCGGCGGTCGTCGGGCCGTCGGGCTGCGGGAAGTCGTCGCTCATGAAGCTCGTGACGGGCCTCCTGCCGCCGACGACCGGCGATCTGCGGGTGGCGGGCGCGCGCGTGACCGGGCCGCTCAAGATCGTCGGCATGGCGTTCCAGAACTCGACGCTCCTGCCGTGGCGCGACATCCTTTCGAACACGATGCTGCCGCTCGAGATCGTGCAGCCGCATCGCAACCGGCTGCGCAGGAACCGCAAGGAATACGAGGAGCTCGCCTGCAACCTGCTCGCGACGGTCGGCCTCAGGGGCTTCGAGAAGAAGCACCCGTGGATGCTCTCCGGCGGCATGCAGCAGCGGACGAGCCTCTGCCGCTCGCTCATCCACTCGCCCGAGCTCCTGATGCTCGACGAGCCGTTCGGCGCGCTCGACGCCTTCACGCGCGAGGAGCTCTGGGCGGTGCTCCAGGATCTCTGGATGCAGCGCCGCTTCACCTGCATCCTGGTGACGCACGATCTGCGCGAAGCCGCCTATCTCGCCGACGTCATCTACGTGATGAGCGCGCGGCCGGGCCGCATCGTGGCGACGCACCGGGTCGACCTGCCGCGCCCGCGGACGGTCGAGAGCACGTTCGACCCGAAATTCGTGGACATCGTCCACAAGATCCGCAGCGAGATCGCCCAGGCGCGCAGCGACGACAGGCAGCGGACCGCCGCTGCGGGAGCGGCCTGACATGTCGCCGAGAGCATTCCGCAGGCTCGAGACGGCGATGCCCTGGCTCGTCATCGTCGGCACCCTCCTGGTTTGGGAACTGGCCGTCGACCTCTTCGGCATCCGGCAGTTCATCCTGCCGGCCCCGACGGCGGTCTACGCCGCGCTCGTGCAATATCACGAGCCGATCCTGGCGAGCGCCTTCTTCACCCTGATCAACACGCTCCTGGGCTTCGGGATCGGCATCGTCGTCGGGCTCCTGATCGGCATCTTCATCGGCTCGTCGCGGCTCGCTTATGCCGGGCTCTATCCGGTGCTGATCGGCATCAACTCGATCCCGAAGGCGGCGATCGTGCCGATCCTCGTGCTCTGGATGGGAATCGGGCAGCCGCCGGCGATCACCACGGCCTTCCTGCTGTCGTTCTTCCCGATCGCGGTGAACGTCGCGACCGGGCTCGCGACCACCGAGCCGGAGCTCGAGGACGTGCTGCGCTCGCTCGGTGCGACGCGCCTCGACATCCTGGCGAAGGTCGGCATCCCGCGCTCGCTGCCCTACTTCTTCGCCTCGCTCAAGGTCTCGATCACCCTCGCTTTCGTGGGCGCGGTCATCTCGGAGACGCTCGCCTCCAACGACGGCATCGGATACCTGATGCTGCAGGCGGCCTCGCAGTTCCGCACGCCGCTGATGTTCGCGGGCGTGACGGTGATCGCGGCGATGGGGATTGCAACCTATCTCGTCTGCGTCTTCATCGAGCGCCGCTTCACCGGCTGGGCGACCCGGAAGCAGACCATGGCGGCGATGGGCGGCGGCTGATCCATGTGCGGGCGCCGCGGCGGGGCCGCGGCGCCTATGCGTCCGCGACGCGCAGCGTGCCGGTGAACTGGTAGGCGCGCGCCCCGTCGCGGCCGGTACCGCCGCAGCGGAGCGTGACGATCTTCTCGCCGCGTTCTGCCGCGGCGATCGCGACCGGCTCCACGTCCCAGGCAATGCGGTCGCCGGCATAGACGGGCCGCGCCCATCTGAGGCTCGAGGCGGCGAGGAAGGTTCCCGGATCCGCGCCGCCGGCCCGGCAGAACGCGGCGAAGCATCCCGACCAGGCGGAGGCGGTGTGCCAGCCGGAGGCGGCGAGCGCCCCGAACGGCCCGCTCCGGGCGGCCTCGGCATCGACGTGGAAGGGCTGCGGGTCGTATTCGCGGGCGAAGGCGACGATGCTCTCCGGCGTGAAATCGGTCGCCCCGAGGGCGAAGCGCCGGCCGAGCAGCGCCTCGCTCCAGCGGGAAGGCGCGACGGTCTCGCCGACGGGCTCGTGCGCCGGGCCCGGCGCTGCGGCCGTCGTGCGGGGCGGGCGCGCGGCCTCGGGCCC
>NZ_SPKJ01000176.1 GCF_009866965.1 Propylenella binzhouense
CGGCGGCCCGGGCGCTGCGCGGTTTGGGCGGCGGAACGCGGGGGCGCGCGGCCCCGGCCCGGGCGCTAGCCGGCGGCCTCCGGCTGCGGCTTGCTGCGCGCCTTCAGGGCCGGAAGGAGCGTCCAGAGGACGATCAGCAGCGAGACGCCGAGGAAGGCCGCGCTCACCGGCCGCTCTACGAAGACCAGCAGGTCGCCCCCGGTCAGCATCATGGTCCGGCGGAAATTCTCCTCCAGCAGCGGGCCGAGAATGTAGCCGAGCAGGATCGGCGCCGGCTCGAAGCCGATCAGCACCATGATGTAGCCGACCAGCGCGAACAGCGCGACCGAGAGCACGTCGACATAGGAATGGGAGATCGAATAGACGCCCACCGCGATCAGCGTGACCACCGAGGGAAACAGGAAGCGATAGGGGATCTGGAGGATCTTCACCCAGATCTGGATGAGCGGGATGTTGAGGATCAGCAGCAGGACGTTGCCGACGAAGAAGCTGCCGACCAGCCCCCAGAACAGTTCGGGATTCTCGGTGACGACGCGCGGGCCGGGCTGGATGCCGTGGATGAGGAGCGCGCCCAGCATGAGCGCCATCACCGCGTCGCCGGGAATTCCGAGCGTCAGGGTCGGAATGAACGCCGCCTGCGCGGTGGCGTTGTTGGCGGCCTCCGGCCCGGTGATGCCCTCGATGGCGCCCTGGCCGAAGCGGTGCGGCGTCCTGGAGATGCGCTTTTCGACCGCATAGGCCATGAAGGAGGCCATCGAGCCGCCGCCGGCACCCGGCAGGACGCCCACGCCGATGCCGACCAGGCTGCCGCGCAGGATCGGCCACCAGCTCTGGCGGAGGTCCGCGGCGGTGGGCATCAGCGAGCGCAGGGTCACGCGCTGGCCCATCTTCACGTGTTCCTCCTTCAGTCCCGCGCTCGAAATCACTTCCGAAAGCCCGAGAAGCGCCATGGCGAGCGCCACGATGCTGACGCCGTCGAAGAGCTGCGGGATGCCGAAGGTGAAGCGTATCATGCCGGTGTTCACGTCGGTGCCGACCAGGCCCAGCATGAGGCCGATGACCACCGAGGCGACGCCGAGGAGCGGACTGCCCTTCACCAGGATCGCGGTGGCGACGAGCCCCAGCACCATCATGGAGAAATAGTCGGCGGAGATGAATTTCAGGCCGACCGCGGCGAGCGGCGGCGCCAGCGCGACGAGCGCGACGATCGCCAGGATGCTGCCGAGGAAAGACGCGAACGTCGTCATGAACAGCGCGACGCCCGCCCGGCCCTGCTGCGCCATCGGGTAGCCGTCGAGGCAGGTGACGGCGGTGGAGGCGGTCCCGGGCAGGTTGAGCAGGATGGAGGCCACCGAGCCGCCATACTGGGCGCCGTAATAGATGCCCGCCAGCATGACCAGCGAAGCAGTGGGCGGCGCGTGAAAGGTCAGCGGCATCAGCATCGTGATGGCGGCGAAATGGCCGATCCCGGGCAGCACGCCCACGATCATCCCGAGCGTCACCCCGAGCATGCAATAGACGAGGTTGTCGAAGGCGAGCGCCGTCGACAGTGCCAGGTCGATGTTTTGGAGGAACGCCGTCATGGCCGCCACATGAACGGCTTGAGCGGCATGCTCAGCATCAGCACGAAGACCACGTAGACGAGTGCGATCATGCAGCAGGTGAGGAAAAGCACGGCCCGGAGGCTGTGGCCGCGCAGGCTCAGAGTCGCCACGATCGTGACCAGCGCGACCGAGGGGATCAGGCCGAAGCGGTCGATCGTCACGGCGAACAGGACGAGCGCCGCCGGGATCAGCAAATAGGGCCGGAGGTTCAGTTCCACCCCGACATCCGGCTGCTTCAGCGCGCCGATCGAAAGGCCGACGCCGCACAGGAACAGGATCGTGCCGAGCGCGACCGGGAAGAATCCGGGATCCGGCGCTTCCAGCGTTCCGATCCCGTAGCTGCGGCCGCGCCAGGCGATGAAGGCACCGAGCAGGATGCAGAACAGACCTGCGAGCAGGTTCTTTCTGGGTAGCGTCAGCAACGGATTCGCTCCCCTTGGCGAATGGGCACGGCGGGCAGGCGCGTGCCGTCTCCTATGTCCGCGAATCGGAAGCAGCCCGTTGGCGGGCTGCCCGTCCGCGTTTCGGAAGGCGTCATACCACGCCCCGAGGCGTCAGCGGCCCTTGAGTCCCGCCGCCTTGACGATCTCGGCAAACTGCGTCCGCTGCTTCGCGAGGCTCGCGGTGAATTCCGCGGACGTGCTCGGATAGGGCGAAGCGCCGTTGGCCTTGAGCTTTGCCTGCGCGTCCGGCGAAGCGAGGATCTCGACGACGGCCTTCTGCAGCTTGTCGACGATGGCCGCGGGCGTGCCGGCGGGGGCGTAGAGCCCGGTCCACTGGGTGGCGTCGAGATCGGAGAGGCCGCTCTCGATCAGCGTCGGAAGCTCCGGCTCGAGGTCGATGCGCTTCGCTTCGGCGACGGCGAGAAGCTTGACCTTGCCGGCCTCGACATAGGGACGCGAGGACGAATAGGCGAGGACGCCGAAGGGCACCTCGTTGCTCGCGACCGCGGCCGCCGCCGGGGCACCCCCGCGATAGCCGATGTGACGGAGCTTCAGGCCGGCCTTCACCGCGATCCACTCGCCGACCAGCTGGTTCAGCGATCCGTTCGCCGGGGAGGAGAAGTTCATCTGCTTCGCCTTGGACTGCTCGATCAGGTCCGCCATCGAGCCGAGGCCCGACTGCGTGCTGGCGGCGATGACGAGCGGCGTGGCCGTCATCGTCGTGATCGGGACGAAGTCCTCCGCGATCTTGTACGGCGTGGTCTCGAAGATCAGCTCGTTGATGACGCTGACGAGCGGCTCGGCCGCGAGCAGCGTATAGCCGTCGGGCTCCGCCCGGGCCGCCGCCTGCGCCGCGATGAAGCCGTTGCCGCCCGTGCGGTTCTCGACGATGACCTGCTGGCCCCATTTCTGCGTCAGGCCTTCCCCGACGATCCGCGCGGCGATGTCGACGATGCCGCCGGGCGCGAAGGGCACGAGGATCGTGATCGGCTTTTCGGGGTAGCTGTCCTGGGCCATGACGGCGGTCGTGCTCGCCAGGACGGCGCCGACGGCCAGTGCGATGAGGCGTCTCATTGTGGTTCCCTTCCTCTCCAGTCGCTTCGTTTGTTGTGGTCTTCTTGTTCGTATCTATTCGCCGCGCGACAGCGGCGTACTCGCATAGCCGGCCGCCACGTGCACGTCGATCAGGTAGGGCTTTCCGGCCGCCACCTCGTCGAAGCCGCGCCGGATCGCGGCCTCGAGGCCGGCATGGTCGCGCACCGGACCTTCGGCGGCGACGCCCTGCGCGCGCGCCAGCGCCGCGAGGTCGAGTGCCGGGTCGTCGATCCGCTGGCCGATCCAGCGGTTCTCGACCGGGCGGTTGCGCGCCTTCGCCACCGTCTCCTGGTGGATCTCGTCGTTGAAGTTCGAGCGGTTGTTGGAGACGATGAAGAGCGCCGGGATCTCGTAATGCGCGGCCGTCCAGAGCGCCGTGCAGCCCTGCATGAAGTCGCCGTCGCCGAGGACGGAGACCACGATGCGCGGGTCGTCCTTCAGCGCGAGCGCCGCGCCGACGGTGTTGCCCGGCCCGGCGGCGAGGCCGGCGCCGCCGTCATGGCCCAGGAAGTCGAGCGGCCCGGCGAACGGGTAGAGGTCGCCGGCCCAGCCGATCGGCACATGCGCGAGCGTCATCGGACGGTCGCCGCGCAGCTTGACGAGCGCCACCTCGATGTCGCGCGGCGCGATCTCCTCGCCCGGTCCGGCGGTGTAGCGCGCCTCGGGCGCCGGCCGCGGCGCGCGCGCCGGCCGCGC
>NZ_SPKJ01000177.1 GCF_009866965.1 Propylenella binzhouense
GGCCGCCCATGCCGCGGCCGAGGTCTCCGGCGGGCGCCGCCGCGGCGGGCGCGAGGCGCGCCGCGCCCGGACGGGAGGCTGAGGCACGGGAAGCGGAATGCACCGGTCCGCACCGCACGAGCGCTCCCCGCGGGCGTCCCTGTCCCCCGGACCCGCTCCCCGCCCGCTCGCGCGGGATGGAGCCGGTCCTGCCCTCACCTGTTCCGTCCCATGACACAACGCCCGAACGACGCACTGGTGCTCTTCATGCCGTCGGGCCGCCGCGGGCGGTTTCCGCTCGGCACGCCGGTGCTCGACGCCGCCCGCTCGCTCGGCGTCTACATCGAATCCGTCTGCGGCGGGCGCGGCATCTGCGGACGCTGCCAGATCCAGGTCGCCGAGGGGCAGTTCCCGAAGCACGGCATCACCTCCTCGGCCGGCCATCTCTCCGACTTCTCCGAGACGGAGGCGCGCTACGTCGCCAAGCGCGGCGCGCTCGAGCCGGAGCGCCGCCTCTCCTGCCAGGCGCTCATTCTCGGCGACCTCGTCGTCGACGTGCCGCAGGACGTCCAGATCAACCGCCAGCTCGTGCGCAAGCGCGCCGAGACGCGCGCGATTGAGCGCGATCCGGCGACGCGCCTCTGCTATGTCGAGGTGGACGAGCCCGACATGGAGAAGCCGCTCGGCGACACCGACCGGCTGCTCGCCGCGCTCGCCCGCGACTGGCGGCTCGAACGCCCGCAGATCGACTTCGACCTCATTCCCCGCGTGCAGGAGGTGCTGCGCGCCGGCGACTGGAACGTGACGGCGGCCGTCCATGATGACGGCGCGGGCCCGGAGGTCGTGGCACTCTGGCCCGGACTCCACAACATGGCCTGCGGCCTTGCCGTCGACATCGGCTCGACGACCATCGCCTGCCATCTCTCCTCGATGCTCTCCGGCCGCATACTCGCCTCGGCCGGCGCGCCGAACCCGCAGATCCGCTTCGGCGAGGACCTGATGAGCCGGGTCTCCTACGTCATGATGAACCCGGACGGGCGGGAGGCGCTCACCAGGGCGGTGCGCGAGGCGATCGGCGTCCTCGTCGACAAGGTCGCGCGCGAAGCCGGCATCGCGGCCGACGACATCGTCGAGGCGGTGTTCGTCGGCAACCCGATCATGCACCACCTCTTCCTCGGCATCGACCCGACCGAGCTCGGCGGCGCGCCCTTCGCGCTCGCCGTCTCCGCCGCGCTCCATTTCCGGGCGCGCGAGATCGGCCTCGCCGTCAATCCGGGCGCGCGGGTCTATACGCTGCCCTGCATCGCGGGCCATGTCGGCGCCGACGCCGCCGCCGCGACGCTCGCCGAAGGGCCGCAGAAGGGCGACGAGATCACCCTCCTGGTCGATGTCGGGACCAATGCGGAGATCGTGCTCGGCAGCCGCGAGCGGCTCGTCGCGGCGAGCTCCCCCACCGGCCCCGCCTTCGAGGGCGCCGAGATATCCTGCGGCCAGCGCGCGGCGCCCGGCGCGATCGAGCGGGTGCGGATCGACCCCGCGACGCTCGAGCCGAAGGTGAAGGTGATCGGCGACGATCTCTGGTCGGACGATCCGGACTTCGGCCGCGTGGTGCAGGATCTCGGCGTCACCGGCGTCTGCGGCTCGGGCATCATCGAGGCGATCGGCGAGATGTTCCTCGCCGGCATCGTCGACGAGGACGGCGTGATCGACGGCGCGCTCGCCGCAAGGTCCGACCGCATCGTGCCGCACGGGCGCACCTTCGCCTACGTGCTGTGGAGGGCCGACCCGGCGCGCGGGACGCCCGAGCTCAGGATCCTGCAGACGGACGTGCGCGCCGTCCAGCTCGCCAAGGCCGCGCTCTATGCCGGCGTGCGGCTGCTGATGGACCGGCTCGGGATCGACAGCGTCGACCGCATCAAGCTCGCCGGCGCCTTCGGCAACTACATCGACCCGAAATATGCGATGCTGATCGGCCTCGTGCCCGATTGCGCGATCGAGAAGGTGGCGGGCGTCGGCAATGCCGCCGGCACCGGCGCGCGCATGGCGCTCCTCAACCGCGGCCACCGGCGCGAGATCGAGGCGCTCGTCAGGCGGATCGAGAAGGTCGAGACGGCGCTCGAGCCGCGCTTCCAGGAGCATTTCGTGGCCGCCATGGCCTTCCCGAACAAGGTGCACGCCTTTCCGAACCTCGCCGCCGTTATGCCGCTGCCGGCGCGGAAGGGCCCGGGCGCCGAAGCGGAGGACGGCGGCCGGCGCCGGCGCGGACGGGCGCGGCGCGGCACGGCCTGAGGGGACGCGGGGCGACGGGACACGGGGCGCCCGGCAGCATCCGGTCGACTCTCGGCCGCCGCATGGATCGCCGGGTCGAGCCCACTGCTGTCCCGGTTTGATTTCACGCCCATTGGAGGACCATCTGGTTGGAGGGTTCGGCGGGTGGATCGTGGCCGGTCAGCCGGTCGATGCGGCGCTTGTGCATGAGGTTGACGCGCACCAGGCCCGCCCCGCGCAGCCGCAGGCCCGTCGAATCGATCAGGTAGACGGCCTCGCCCAGCTTCCGGCGCAGGCCCCGCTGCGCCTGGGCGAGAATGGCGGCGAACAGCCCGCCGAACACCGCGCTCGGCCGCCGGGCATTGGCGTCGGCCAGCGTCGAGCGCGCCGCCGGCCTGGCGCCCACATGGTAGAGGCGGGCGGCATGGCTCGCGAGCCCCTCGACGGTCTCGCGCAGGCTCACCGCCCCGGCAAGCTGCCCGTAGAGGAGCGCGATGAACTGGCTCTTCGTCGACAGCCGCCGCACGTGCTTGTCCGCCGCGTGTTCTTCCACCAGCCGCTCGAACACGCCCCACGGAACCTGCTTCAGGACATCGTGGAAAACGCTATTGTGATGCCGCACGGTGTTGCCCCCTGTCGTGTCCGGAAGACGCGCCAACGTCTGAACACGAGTAGAATCAACACCGTGCACCCAGTCCAGAAAATTAAACCGGACAGCAGTGGGTCGAGCCCGGCGATGACGACAGAGGGGGAGGAGACGCGGGGAGCGGCGCGGCGCACCCACCGGCGCGTCGTGTTGCCACCCCGGTGCGCGACCTCACCACCTTGCCGGCCGTGCCGGCTCTCGGCGTCTCCGCTGCCGGTCAGTGCGCGCGGCGATGGCCGCGGGCACGCTCCCGGCCGGACGCAGCCTCCCGCTCGTCCCGCCACGAACCGCCCCGATCGTCGGCGTCGGCCGACACGCTGTCCATGAAATGCCGGGCGGCCTCGCCGAAGGCCTCCGAAAGGCTCGCCGTACGCTCGCGCAGCGCCTCCATGGCGTCGGAGCCGAGATCGGCGGCCCTGGACGCGCCGAGCTCGGCGGCGGCGGCCGGATGGCGGGCCGCGATGCCGAGCTTTGAACCTTTCCCGCCCTTGCGGATGGCGGCGAGCGCCGCGAGCAGCATCTCGCCGATCATGGCCTGGCCCGCCGGCGAGGCGACGAACTGGCCGACCGCGCCCTTGCGGACCTTCTTCGGGATCTTCACGCCGGCGATCTTCTTCGGCATCGCGGACTTCATCTTCTTCTTCTTCGCCATGGTGCTCTCCGGTTCGGCCCGTCGAGAACGCCCGCCGAGGGGCCGGCGTTCCGCGCCGGACGTCCGGCCGCACGAAGCGGCGGCGTCAGTTGCCCGGCCGGCCCGACTTCCGCGGCCGGCGGGCGCGGCGGCGCTCCTCGGCCGGGTCCTCGTAGGAACCGGCGCCGCTCCGGCCGCGGCGAACGGCCCCCGGC
>NZ_SPKJ01000178.1 GCF_009866965.1 Propylenella binzhouense
TCGTTGCCGCGGCGCACCGCGCGTTCGAGCGCGGCGACATCGGCGGGCGCGGCCCGGAGCGCCGCGAGCCGCGCCGCCGCCGGCTCGATGATGAGCCGCGCCTCCAGCACCTCGGCCGGATAGGTGTTGGCGGTGAGTTCCTCGACCTTGCCGTCATGTCCGTCGGGCGCCTGCGCCGGCGTGCCGAGAAAGGTGCCGCGGCCGACATGGCGCCAGATCTCGCCGCGCGATTCGAGCTGCGCCAGCATCCGGCGCAGCGCCGTGCGCGGCACGCCGAGCGCCTGCGAGAGCTCGCGCTCCGGCGGCAGGCGGTCGCCCGAGCCGAGGCCCTGCCGGGCGATGTAGGACAGCAGCAGGTCCGATTCCTGGACCATCGTCACTCCTTTCGCGGCCGCCCGGGGGCGGTCGAAACCAATGTAGTCCGGTTGACACCAATTTCAAAATGGTCGAGTTCACGCGGCAGAGGACGCCAGTGAGGGTATCATGAAGCTCGCAACCATCTCCGTCGGCGGGCGGCCGACGCCGGCCGTGGCGCTCGGGAGCGGCCGGTTCGTCGATCTCTCGCGGGAGGGCGGCCTGCCGTCAACGCTGCTCGGGCTCGTGCGCGGATGGGACGCGCACCGCGGCGCGGTGGAGCGGCTCGTCGCCGCCGGCACCGCCGAGATCGGACCGGAGGGCGTCCGCGTGCTCGCGCCGATCCCGCGGCCGGAGCGCAACATCATGTGCGTCGGCAAGAACTATTACGACCATGCGCACGAATTCCACGGCAGCGGCTTCGATTCCTCCGGCGGCGCGCAGGCCGTCCCCGAGGTGCCGGTGATCTTCACCAAGGCGCCGAGCGCGGTGATCGGGCCGGGCGAGCCGATCCCGGCCTGGCGCGACCCGACCGGCACGCTCGACTACGAGGTCGAGCTCGCCGTCGTCATCGGCCGGGGCGGCAGCGGCATTTCCAAGGCGGACGCCTACGGCCACGTCTTCGGCTACACGATCCTCAACGACGCGACCGCGCGCGCGCTCCAGCGGAAGCACCAGCAATGGTTCCTCGGCAAGAGCATCGACGGCTTCTGCCCGATGGGGCCCGCCATCGTCACCGCCGACGAGATTCCCGACGTGGCGGCGATGCGGGTGTCGACGCGGGTCAATGGCGAGCTGCGGCAGGACGCGCGCGTCGCCGACCTCATCTTCGACATCCCGACGCTGATCGAGACCATCTCGGCCCTCGTCACGCTCGAGCCGGGCGACATCATCGCGACCGGCACGCCGGCCGGCGTCGGCCTCGGCTTCGACCCGCCGAAATACCTGAAGCCGGGCGACGTCGTGACGCTCGAGATCACCGGTCTCGGAACGCTGGAGAACCCGGTCGGCGGCAGGCCGGCCTGAGGGCCGGGGCCGGGTTTACGCCCGGCCCTCGACGAGCGCGGCGAGCTGGCCGGCGACCGTGCCCCAGCCGTCGAAGAAGCCGAGCTCCTCGTGCCGCGCCCGGTCAGCCGGGCCGGCATGGAGCACCTGGGCGACGTATTCGGTTCCCTCCGCGTGCTCGCGGAGGAAGATGTGCGCGGTCATGAATCCGCTCGCGGCCGGGCGGAAGCCGGCCTTCAGCGCATCCGTGAAGACGAGCCGGCCGGGAGCCTCCGCGGCGAGGATGCAGGCGTCGAGATGCGGGCCGAGCTCCTGCCCCGGCTCGGCATAGAGCGAGGTGAAGGCACCGCCCGGGAAGAGCTCGAGCGCCTCGACCCGGCAGCGTGCCGGCGCCGGCACCCACCAGCGCTCGAGCTGCCGTGGGTCCGTCCAGGCCCGCCAGACGGTCTCGCGCGGGGCGCGGATCACGCGCGCGATGGCAAGGTCCCGCGCCGGGTCGAATTCGGGCATCATGAAGGGTCTCCCTCCGGTTTCCTCGTGACGAAGAGTTCCAGCCGGTCGGTGCGCGCCTCCCAGAGCGCGCGCTGCGCGGCGAGCCAGCCCTCGGCGGCGGCGAAGGCCTCCGGCCGCAGCGTCGCCGTGCGCACCCGCCCCGCCTTCCGCGTGCGGATGAAGCCGGTCGCCTCGAGCAGTCTCACATGCTTCAGGAAGGACGGCAGCGCCATGTCGAAGGGCCGCGCGAGCTCGCTCACGGAAGCGGGTCCCTCCCCGAGCCGCGCGAGCACGGCGCGCCGGGTGGGATCGGAGAGCGCGAGGAAGAGCCCGTCGAGCGAAGCCTGACACTGAGCCATGCGGCTAAGTATCAGGCCCGCATTGTTAGCGCAAGGGATAAGCGACAGAGGTGGGCGCCCGTCGCACCCGGGTGCCGCGTCAATATTCGTCGTGCAGCCGCACCCAGTCCATCGTGCCGCCGGTCTCGCTGCGGCCCTTGGGGGTGAGGTCGAGCCAGTTGAAGGCGCCCATCAGCAGCTCCGTGCCGCGATGATAGGTCGAATAGGTGTGGAAGATGTCGCCCTTCTCGTCCTTCACGAAGATGCTCGTGCCGAACATGTCCGGGCTGTTCCGGATCACCGTGCCGTAATTGTAGATCGCCCGCCCCGCCGCGCGGTCCTCCGGCGTGAAGGAGACGCCGAAATCATAGTTGAAATCGCCGTCGTGCGAGGAAACCCAAGGGAAGGTCCAGCCCATCCGGTCCTTGACCTCCTCGATCCGCCGGAGCGGCGCGCGCGAGACCGCGGCGAACGAAAGGTCGGCGTGCTCGAAGTGCTGCCGCGCCGCGTCGACGTGATCGGCGGTGTACGAGCAGCCGGGGCAGACATGGTTCGAGCCCGGCGTCAGCATGAAGTGATAGATCGCGAGCTGGGTCCGGCCGCGGAACAGGTCGCCGAGCGTGCATTCGCCGTCCGGCCCCTCGAAGACATAAGGCTTGTCGACCCTGACCCAGGGCAGCTCCCGGCGCTCGGCGCGGAGCGCATCGAGCGCGTGGGTCATCGCACGCTCCTTGGCGAGCAGCGCCTCGCGGGCCTGAAGCCATTCCCGGCGCGAAACGATTGCGTGGTTCATGTCGGTCTCCTTCGGTCTTCGGTCAGGTGCGCCGCCGCGGGCGGCCGGAAAGCGGCCCGAGCCAGGGCGACAGGTGAAAGAGGCTCATCAGCAGGTACATCGCGGTCATCCCGTCGATCGGCAGGATCCGTGCGCCGGAGCCGCAGAGCGCAGTTCCAGACGCGTCCTCCGCCGCGACCCACGCCATCAGCGCAAAGGCCGGCGAGGCCGCGAACGCGAGCCAAGCGACGGCGCGCCGCGCCCAAAGGGCGTCCGCGCCTTTCTTCTCCGCCATCGCGCACGTTGTCATTCCGCAGCTCCCGATCGATTGTCGCCGCTGCCGGCGTTGCAGGATCGATTGCGATGTAAGGCGGGGCGGGGACCGGGTGAGAGTGACAAGTGTGACGGGATTGCGATGGATTCGCTGATCACGGCCGCGGCCCGGTCACTCGCGGCCGGCGATCCGCTGGCGGCACTGAAGCGGGTCGCGCTCCGCGACGATCCCCCGGCACGCGCGCTGCGCGGCATCGCGATGGCGCAGCTCGGCGCGTTCCCGCGCGCAAGGGCGCTGCTGCGGGACGCGGCGCGGGCCTTCGGGCCGAAGGAGCCGGCGG
>NZ_SPKJ01000179.1 GCF_009866965.1 Propylenella binzhouense
CGGGCATCCAGCGGCGCCTGGGCCGCTGCTCCGCTTCTGGATCGCCGGGTCGAGCCCGGCGATGACGACAGAGAGGGAGGCGAGGCGGGGAACCCCTCCCCTGGCCCCTCCCCACGAGGGGGAGGGGGATGGATGCGGCCCCGGCGAGGTCCCCACGAGGGGGAGGGGGATGGATGCGGCCCCGGCGAGGGTGCATCGTGAAGGCCGCGCCGCTCGTGCCGCTCCGGCGTTTGCCGCTCGTTCCGCTCCGGCGTTTGCCGCTTGTTCCGTTTCGGCGTTTTGCCGCTTGTTCCGCTCCGGCGTTTTGCCGCTTGCTCTGTCGTCCTGCCCGGGCTTGACCCGGGCATCCAGGCGGCGCCTGGGCCGCTGCTCCGCTTCTGGATCGCCGGGTCGAGCCCGGCGATGACGACAGAGAGGGTGGCGAGGCGGCGTGGATCGCCGGACCAGGTCCGGCGACGACCGTGGGGAAGGCGAGGCGGCGTGGATCGCCGGGTCGAGCCCGGCGATGACGACAGAGAGGGAGGCGGGGCGGCGCGGGTGGACCCGCGCCGGCCGACATTTCGATCAGGATCAGACCGCCTTGACGCGGGTCTCGCGGTCCCAGAGCCGGAGCGCGCCGAGCATCGCGACGAAGCTCGCGACGTCCGGCTCGCCGGCGAGCTTCACGCAGCCCTCGTCCATCTCCGCGGCGATGCCGGCCTTCTCGAAGAGGGCGACCGCCTCCGGCGAATAGGCGATGAACTTGCAATGGGCGAAGGCGTCGCTCGCGAAATCCCGCGCGGTCGGCTCGCCGGCGAGGAGCCCCGCGCCCTCCGCCGAGGCGAGGATTGCGACGGCGTCGTAGAGGACGGACGGCCCGCCGTCGATCTTCTGCTTCGCCTCGATCCTGGTGCCGTCGCTCGCCGCGACGCCGAAGATGTGGGGCGCCACGAACTCGATCATCGCGCCTTCGGCTTCGACCGCGGCTTTGAGCGCCTTCACGAGCGCGATGTCGACGCCGTCGGTGACGAGCGCGCCGAGCTTGCGGCCCTTGAAGCTCTCTGGACCGTTGAGCACGATCGAGAGCTTCGGCGAGGGCGCGAGATCGGTGCGGGTCGGCACGGCGGCATCGGCCGGCTCCGGCATCTCGGGAAGGCGGAGACCGCCTGCGACGTCGCCGGCGAGCTTGTCATGGATGTTCATGAGATGGGAGACGACGCGGAGGCGGATCGCCGGCGTCTCGACCTTCGAGAGCTCGAAGGTGAAGGCCATCGCCATGTGGTTCTGCTCGACGGGCGTCTGCGAGACGTAGAACTGGCGTGCCTGGCTGTAATGATCGGCGAAGCTTTCCGCGCGGACGCGGCGCTTCTCGCCCTCGACCGGCTCGGGGAAGCTGCGGAAGCCCTTCGCCGGATCCTCGCGCGGGCCGCCCATCGCGCCGCCCCAGGAATTCGGCTCGTAGTTCGCGCGCCCCTTCGGGTTGAAGAAGGCCATGTGGCCGTCCTGCTGGAAGTGGTGGAACGGGCAGCGCGGGGCGTTGACCGGCAGATGGGTGAAGTTCGGGCTGCCGAGCCGTTTGAGCTGCGTGTCGAGATAGGAGAAGTTGCGGCCCTGGAGGAGGGGATCGTTGGTGAAGTCGATGCCCGGCACGACATTGCCGGTGTGGAAGGCGACCTGCTCCGTCTCGGCGAAGAAATTATCGACGCAGCGGTCGAGCACGAGGCGGCCGACGATGCGGACCGGCACGTCCTCCTCCGGCACGATCTTGGTGGCGTCGAGCACGTCGAAGGGGAAGCGGTCCGCGAAGTCCTCGTCGAAGAGCTGGAGGCCGAGCTCCCATTCCGGATAGTCGCCCATCTGGATGGCATCCCAGAGGTCGCGCCGGTGGAAGTCCGGATCGGCGCCGTTGAGCTTCACCGCCTCGTTCCAGACGACGGACTGGAGCCCGAGCTTCGGCTTCCAGTGGAACTTCACGAAGGTCGACCTTCCCTCCGCATTCACCATGCGGAAGGTGTGGACGCCGAAGCCCTCCATGAAGCGGAAGGAGCGGGGGATCGCCCGGTCGGACATGATCCACATCGCCATGTGCATGGATTCCGGCGTGAGCGACATGAAATCCCAGAAATTGTCGTGCGCCGTCTGCGCCTGCGGGAAGCCGCGGTCCGGCTCCTGCTTGGCGGAATGGATGAGGTCCGGGAACTTGATGGCGTCCTGGATGAAGAAGACCGGGATGTTGTTGCCGACGATGTCCCAGTTGCCCTCCTGCGTGTAGAGCTTCACGGCAAAGCCGCGCACGTCGCGCGCGAGATCGGACGAGCCCTTGTTGCCGGCGACGGTGGAGAAGCGGACGAAGGCCTCGGTCTTCTCGCCGGCGCGCTGGAAGAGGTCGGCGGCGGTGACGTCGGAGAGCGATTCGTAGGTCTCGAAGAAGCCGTGGGCGCCGAAGCCGCGGGCATGGACCACGCGCTCCGGGATGCGCTCGTGGTCGAAATGGAAGATCTTCTCGCGGAAGTGCTGGTCCTCGAGCAAAGTCGGCCCGCGGCGGCCGGCCTTCAGCGAATTCTGGTCGTCGGAGACCGGCGCGCCCTGCTGGGTGGTGAGCACCGGCACGTCGCCGCCCGCGACCTGGTGGGTCTCGCCGCCGGTGCCGCGCAGGATCGTCGCCTCGCCGTAGCGGGCCTTCGCCAGGCCGGGATTGGTGTCTGTGTTCGCCATGATGGATCTCCGCTCGTCACTCCCGCCCGACGGGACGGGCGCGCGAAGGCCCGCCGGGGACCGGCCCGCGCGCTGCGGGGAGAAGGCCCGAGCGCGGCCAGTGTTCCCGGCTGCGGGACGGCGCGATCCGCCTTTGCCGGCGAGTACGGTTTCCGACCGGGAGAGGCGGCGGGGTCCGGCGGGCCGGTCGCCCCGGAACCCCGGCTGTGGCATAAAGTGTCCTGGCCGAGGCGGGGCCGGGCGGACGGAGGGACGGAATGACGCTTGCAGGCGAGCCGAACGCGGCGCTGATGCGCGATCTCCTCGCCTGGATCGCGCTCCGCCCGCGCAGCTACGGCGAGGCGATCGACGCGTGGCGGACGAACTGCCCGCGCATGCCGGTCTGGGAGGATGCGCTCGAAAGCGGGCTGCTGCGCGTCGAGGCGGGCGGCGCGATGCGCGCGCGGCAGGTGGTGGTGACGGCGAAGGGCGCGGCGCTGATCGGCCGCGGCGCGGCGGCCGGCGCGGATTCCTGAGGCGGGGCCGGGCGGGCGCGGCGGGCGACGGGGCGCATCGTCAAGGCCTCCCGGCATTCTCCGTCGTCCTGCCCGGGCTTGACCCGGGCATCCAGCGGGCTTCGTTTTCGTGCCGCCTGCCCTCTGGATCGCCGGACCAGGTCCGGCGACGACGGAGGGTGCGGAGAGGCGGCGTGGATCGCCGGGTCGAGCCCACTGCTGTCCGGTTTGATTTCAGGCCCATTGGAGGACCATCTGGTTGGAGGGTTCGGCGGGTGGATCGTGGCCGGTCAGCCGGTCGATGCGGCGCTTGTGCATGAGGTTGA
>NZ_SPKJ01000018.1 GCF_009866965.1 Propylenella binzhouense
AGGCGGTCGGCGAGGTCGTGCGCCGCCGCCCAGTCCTCCGGCGCAAGGGTCCGCGCGGCGCGCGGCACGCGCGCGCCCTCCTCGCGCTCCTCCGGCGACAGCTTTCGCACCGCGTCGGCGATGCGCAGGGCATGGCGGAGCGCGCCGGAGCCCGGCGCCAGCCTCGGCCCCCTCAGCACCGCCCGCTCCAGGGCGCGCGCGGCCCGATGCGCCGCCGCGGCCGGGAGCCCGAAGCGCGCATTCGGGTGCTTGAGGAGCGCGAGCAGCGTGCCGGCCGGCATTCCGCCGAGTCCCGCTTCCGCCACCAGCCGGGCGAAGATCCCGGCCGGGGTCGTCCCGAGCGGCACGCCGCCCGAATCGTCGACCTGGATGTCCCAGCGCCGGAGCTCGACCGCGACGCGGCGCGCGAGCTTCCGGTCGGGCGTGACGAGCGCCGCGACCCGCTCGCCTTCCGCGATGCTCCTGCGGAGGATGACGGCAATGGCGAGCGCCTCCTCGCGCTCGTTGGCGGCCTCCACGAGCGCCACGCCTTCCAGCGCGGCGGCCTTGTCGGAAGCCGGGAGCGCCCCCGGCCCCGCCCAGCGCCCCGTCGTCGCCGCCGGTCGGAGCGCCTCCGACACGACCCGCTCGCGCAGACGGAGCGCCTGCGGCGGGGCCGCGAGGGAGCGGACATCCGCCCGTTCGACGCCGAGGGTCGAAAGCAGCCGCTTCAGGCCCGCCTGCGGATGGCCCGCCGCCGCGGGATCCTCCTTCGGCTCTGCGACGGCGCGCCAGCCGTCCTCGTCGAGACCGGCATCGAGGCCCGGCAGGACCACGGCGCCGTTCGGCAGCCGCGCGATGGCGGAGAGCAGCACGGCGGTCGCCGGCACGGAGCCCGTGGAGCCGGCCGCGACGACCGGTCCGGCCGATCCGGCGCGCTCCAGCCGCCCGGCCTCCGCCCGGACCAGCCGGTCCCGCCGGGTGCCGGGATCGACGAGCCCGCGCGCGGCGAGATGTTCGGGCCAGGCCGCCGTCACGATCTCGAGAAATGCGAGCGTGATCTGCCAGTAGCGGGTGAGCTCCGGCCCGAGCTCGCGCGGGAGCGCATCCCAGCCCGGCCCCTCGCTCCCGACCTGATCGATCAGCCGGCCGAGAACGGCCGCGAGCCGGGCCGCATCGGCGGCCGACGCCGGCACCAGCAGAGGCTCCTCGCCGAGGCCCGCCGCCGCACGGACGAGCGCGCCGGACCAGCCGCGTACGAGGCGCGCGAGCGCAAGCTGGCGCGCCACCGGCGGAATGGCGGGCGGCAGCCCGTCGAGCGCCTCCGCCGCGCCCGGATCGAAGAAGGCCTCGTCCTCGTCGACATCGCCGAGGGTCCGGATCCTCGGCAGCAGCACCGCCGGGCCGAGCCGGGCGAGAAAGACCTCCCGGATCGCGCGCGCCGCGCGCCGGGTGGGCAGGAACAGGGTGACGTCCGTGAGCGCGAGCGGGTCGGCCCCGAGCCGGAAGCCTTCGACCAGCCGGCCGTCCAGAAGCGCGTCGACGAGCGTTTCGAGAAACGGGACCCCGGGCGGGATCGTGGCGACGTTCGGCGCTCTCATCCGCTCAGGCGGCGCTCTCCGCAATGGCGAGTTCGGCGGCCTTCACCGCCCGCGGCGTCTCGACGTTGATCCAGAGCCCGTCGAGCCGGACGCCGAAGAGCCGCTCCTGCTCGATCGCCCGGTCGAAGAGCAGGTTGAGCGAGAACGGCCCCGCCGGCGCATCGCGGAAGAGGCGCGGATGGAGGATCGCCGCGCCGGCATAGACGAAGGGGGCGACGGTCCGCTCGTCGCGGCGGGCGAGAAGGCCCTCCTTGTTCAGGAAGAAATCGCCCCGCCCCTCGTAGCCGGCCGAGTTGACGGTCGAGGCGACGAGAAGGAGCGCGTCCATCCTGGCGTCGTCCCAGGCGTCGAGCAGCCATTCCATGTTGGCGCGCACGCCTTCGACCCAGAACGAATCGGAGTTGCGCAGCACAAAGGCGCCTTCGCCGAGAAGGGGCAGCGCCTTCAGGATGCCGCCGCCGGTATCGAGCAGCTTCTCCCGCTCGTCGGAGACGATGACGGCCGGCGCGGACCGCCTGGCGAGATGCGCTTCGACCAGGTCGGCAAGGTAGTGGACGTTCACCACGGCGGTCTCGATGCCGGCCTCGGCGAGACCGTCGAGGCAATGGTCGATCAGTGCCCGGCCGCGCACCTCTATCAGCGGCTTGGGCGTCGTGGCGGTGAGCGGCCGCATCCTCTTGCCGAAGCCCGCCGCGAGCACCATCGCCGTCTTCGGCCGCGCCATCCTCAACTCCGTCTCCGTGTCAGACGAGCCGCTCATACCATCGCCGGAGCCCGGACAGAACCGGATGTGCGAGGTTCCGGCGCAGAAGGGCTGCGACACGACGACTGTGCCGCTCATAGCCCGCCTTCCCCTCCGCCCGCGCGAGCCGGGCGAAGGCGCCGAGCACCTTGGTCGTGCGCTGCGCGCCGAGGACGGCATAGGCAGCGCGGAAGGCGTCCTCGTCGAAACCCGGATCGGCGCGGCGGCGGCCCGCCACGTAGCGCGCGACGAGCGCCTGCTCCCGGACGGCATCGATGTCGACGCGCGCATCCTGCGCGAGCGAGGCGACATCATAGGCCGGATGCCCGATCAGGGCGTCCTGGAAATCGATGAGGCCGATCCGGTCCAGCCCCTCGCCCGCGCACCAGAGGATGTTCGGGGAATGGAAGTCCCGGAGCACGAGGGTCTCCCCGGGAGGCAGGCGGCCGAGCACGGCGGCCCAGGCCGACAGGAAGGCGTCGCGCTCCGCCGCGTCCCAGCCTGCCTCGGCCGGCACGAACCAGTCCGCGAAGAGCGAGATTTCGACGAGGAGCGCGTCGCGGTCGTAGGCCGGCACGCGGTACCGTCCGCCGCCCGAAAGCCGGATCTCGGGCTCCCAGGTCCGCGCGTGGAGCGCAAGCAGGCAGTCGATCGCCGCCTCGTAGCGGGCGATCGCCGGCCGGCCGGCGGCATCCAGGATGCCGGACGCGCCGAGATCCTCGAGCAGGAGGAAGCCTTCCGCCACGTCCGACGCGAAGATCTCGGGCGCATGGAAGCCGGCCTGCCGCAGCGCGTGGTCGACCGCGAGGAAGGGCTCGACGTCGAGGGCGCGGTGGGCGATCGCGTCGTAGGACCGGCCGCCGGCGAGCGGCGGCCCCTCGGGACGGGCCGGCGCGTTCATCAGGATCGCCGTCCGTCCGCCGGCCGCCACGCGCTCGTAGGCGCGGCCCGAGGCGTCGCCCTTGATCGGAACGCGCGCCGCGCCCCGCCAGCCGGACCTTTCGAGGAAACGGCGTGCCGCAAGGCTCCGCTCGAGACGCGCCGCAAGCGCCGGATCGGCCGAAAGCACGGCCCGCCGGCCGCCCCCCTCGAAGGCGAGGACGACCGAGAGCCGGGCGCCGGACGCGAGATCGGGCGCGCGCTCCGGCCATTCCACGAGGAGCGCGCCCTGCTCGAGCGCCTCGGCGAGCCCGATCTCCTCCGCCTCGCCGGGATCGGCGAGCCGGTAGAGATCGGCATGCGTCACCGCCAGCCTTTCGAGGGCGTAGTCGAGCCTGATCGGGAAGGTCGGGCTCGGCACGTCGAGGCCGGCGTCGCCCGCAAGGGCGCGGATGAGCGCGCGCGCGAAGCTCGTCTTGCCGGCGCCAAGATCGCCTGCGAGCGCCACCAGGTCGCCCGGCGCCAGGATCGCCGCGACGTCCTCGGCGAGCCGGGCCGTCGCCGCCTCGTCGGGAAGCGGGCCGTCGAACACGATGCGCGCGGGGGGAGCGGCCACCGGCCTATTCGGCGGCGTCGGCCGCGACCTCGGTCACCTCCGGCAGGCGGACGACGACCGTCGTCCCCTTCCCTTCCTCCGACTTGACGTCGATCGAGCCGTGGTGAAGCTCGACCAGGCTCTTCACGACCGAGAGGCCGAGGCCGGCGCCGTGGCGGTGACCCGAGGTGCCGTGCGCCTCGAACGGGCGGAAGATGGTGGCGAGCAGGTCGGAGGGGATGCCGACGCCCTCGTCGCGGACCGTGTAGACGACCCAGCGCCCGCGTCGCTCCGCCTTCACCTCGACGCGGCCGCCGGCATTGGAGAAGCGGATCGCGTTCGAGACGAGGTTGAAGAGGATCTGGCGGACGCGCTGCTCGTCGGCGAGGAACTTGCCGATCCGCTCGGGTATCTCGATGTCGAGCGTGATCTTCTGCTCGGCGATGCGGTCGCGCAGGCCCTCCACGGCGGCTTCGGCGACGCCGCGTATGTCCACCTCGCCGAGATCGAGCGCCATGATGCCCGCATCGACGGTGGCGAGGTCGAGGATGTCGTTGATGATCGCGAGCAGCGCCGAGGAGGAGGACGAGATGTGGTCCATGTACTCGCGCTGGCGCTCGTTCAGGCTGCCGACCGCCTCGTTCGAGATCATCTCGGCGAAGCCGATGATGGAGGTGAGCGGCGAGCGCAGCTCGTAGGAGACGTGGTGGATGAACTCGGTCTTCAGCCGGTCCGCCGCCTCGAGCGCCTCGTTGCGCTCCTTGAGCGCGCGCTGCACCCGCGCCGTGTCGGTCACGTCGACGAAGGTGAGCATGGTCATGCCTTCCGGCAGTGCGACCGTGGCGAAGTCGATGACGCTGTCGTCGGGGCGCTGCATGCGGCCTGAGACCGGCTCGCCGTGCTCGAGATCGGTGACCGCGATGCGGATCGCCTCCCAGGTCGGCTCGTCGGAATAGATCGCCGAACAGTCGCGGATGATCTCGCCGATATGCGGTTCGGCGTCGAGCTGCGCGGGCGACAGGCGCCAGATCTCCGCGAAGACCGGGTTGAAGAGCCGGAGGCGGCCGTCAGTCCCGAACACCGCGACGCCTTCCGTGAGATGGTCGAGCGTCTCGCCCTGGAGCTGCGAGAGCGCATTGACGCGGCTTTCGAGCGAGAGCTGCTGCGTCACGTTCTCGAAGATGTAGGTGATGCCGCCCTCGGCGTTCGGGGTCGCGACCATGCGCAGCGTCCGGCCGTCCGGAAGGTGCCACCAGTCCTCGCGCGGCTCGATCGCCTGGTACGCGGCGAGGTGCTTCGTCCGCCACTCGCGGTAGTTCGCCTGCTCCGGCAGCTTACGCTCGGCGCGCAGATGGTCGAGGATTGCGCTCTCCTCGGGCTTGCTGTCGAGCCATTTGGCCGCGAAGCCCCAGAGCGCCCTGTAGGCCTCGTTGTAGAAGAGGAGCCGGCCCTGCGAATCGAAGCTGGCGATGCCGGCGGCCAGATGGTCGAGCGTGCGGGCGTTCGATTCGGTGACGCGCCTTAATTCGTCCTTGGCGACGTCGACCTCCGAGAGGTCGAGCGCGCAGCCGATCGAGCCGTCGTCGATCAGGATGTCGTAGACCTGCAGGCGCCGCCGCTCGCCGGCGACGATCGCGGTCACGCTGTCATTGTAGCTGCGGGCGGCGCGATGCGCCTCGCGCACGCCGTCGCGGGCGCGCGTCGGCAGCAGCTCGATGCCGGAGCCGACCACGGCCTCCGCGCCCGCCGCCTCGACCGCGCTTACATAGGCGGGATTGACCCAGACGAGACGCCCGACGCGGTTGCGCCGCCAGAGCGGGAAGGGGAGCGCATCCGCGAGCGTCCTGAGCGCGGTCACCTCCTTGATGATGATCGCGGCCTGCTCCTTCAGCTCGGCGAAGGTGCGCCGCTCGCCGGTCAGCTCCCGGAAGCGCAGGATCGAACGCTTTCCGCTCGTGCGCCCGGACACTTCGAGGACGGCGCCCGTATTCGACCGGGCGGCCATCTGGAAGCCTTCGCCGTAGCGGCGGAGCTTCTGGACGGCCTCCTCGAGCTGGCGCGCGCTTTCGGGCTCCAGCCAGCGCGAGATCGCGAGGAACTCGGCACGGTCGAACGGCGCGCCCACCCGCTCGGGCAGCGAGCCGAGCACCTCCGGCGACGCCGTGCTGGAATCCCAGACGACGGTCTTCTGGTCGTCGGCCGCCAAGAGGACTTCCGCGCGGTCGAGCCGCGCGCTCAACTGACGGATGCGCTCCTCGGCCCCGGCGAGCCGCTCCTGTCCGCGCGACCGCGAGAGGAGGGAGAAGGCCATGCCGGCGGCCGCGACCGAGCCGATTGTGACCGCAAGCCAGAGTACGTCCGCGAAGGCCGTGGTCTCGGGAGGAGTGGCTGCGAGCGCGAGAACCGGCTCAGAGGTTCCGAGAACCGCGGCGGCGGCGCCGAGACCGGCACCGGTTCCCGGTCGCCACAGCCGGCGTCTAGCGCCTGGTTTGCCGTCGGTCGTCCGCGCTGCCATTCGCCCCACCGGATCCGGAGCGAACGGCCCCGGACGAATCATGCTCCGACCTTACCCACTCGCCCATGCGTCGGGAAGGTAGCGGGACCATAGTTCCGGTATCGGAAACGAATGGTTAACCATGACGCCCGGGCGGCGCCCACGGGCGCGGATCCGCACAAGGCGGCCCGCGCTCCGTGCGCATGGAGCGCGGGCGCGCCGGTCAGTAGCGGTAATGGTCCGGCTTGAACGGGCCCTCGGGCGACACGCCGAGATAGGCCGCCTGATCGCCGCTCAGCCTGGTGAGGCTGATGCCGAGCTTCTCGAGATGGAGCGAGGCGACCTTCTCGTCGAGGTGCTTCGGCAGCACGTAGACCTTGTTCTCGTACTGGTCGCCCTTGGTCCAGAGCTCGATCTGCGCCAGCACCTGGTTGGTGAAGGAGGCGCTCATCACGAAGCTCGGATGGCCGGTCGCGTTGCCGAGATTCACCAGGCGGCCCTCGGAGAGCAGGATCATGCGCGTGCCGTCGGGCTTCTCGATCAGATCCACCTGCGGCTTCACGTTCCGCCACTTGAAGTTCTTCAGCCCGGCGACCTGGATCTCGTTGTCGAAGTGGCCGATGTTGCACACGATCGCCATGTCCTTCATGGCGCGCATGTGGTCGATCGTGATGACGTCCTTGTTGCCGGTCGCGGTGACGAAGATGTCGGAGGTCGGCGCGACCTCCTCGAGCGTCTTCACCTCGAAGCCGTCCATC
The DNA here is from genome assembly GCF_009866965.1 of Propylenella binzhouense. GTDB lineage: Bacteria > Pseudomonadota > Alphaproteobacteria > Rhizobiales > Afifellaceae > Propylenella > Propylenella binzhouense. The sequence continues at coordinate 7,049 of NZ_SPKJ01000018.1, forward strand.
GCCGCCTGCAGCGCGCAGATCGGGTCGATCTCGGTCACCACGACGCGGGCGCCGGCGCCGCGCAGCGACTGCGCCGAACCCTTGCCGACATCGCCGTAGCCGCACACGACCGCGACCTTGCCGGCCATCATGACGTCGGTGGCGCGGCGGATGCCGTCGACCAGGCTCTCGCGGCAGCCGTACTTGTTGTCGAACTTCGACTTGGTGACCGAGTCGTTCACATTGATCGCCGGGAAGGGAAGCATGCCCCTCTTCTGGAGATCGTAGAGACGCATCACGCCGGTCGTCGTCTCCTCCGAGACGCCGCGGATCGCGGCGCGGGTCCTGGAGAACCAGCCCGGGTTCCGCGCGAGGCGCCGGCGGATCGTGGCATAGAGGCACGCCTCCTCCTCGTTGCCCGGATTGTCGAGCAGCGAGGGGTCCGTCTCGGCCCGCGCGCCGAGCAGCACGAGCATGGTCGCGTCGCCGCCGTCGTCGAGGATCATGTTGGCGGTCTCGCCGTTCGGGAAGTCGAAGATCCGGTCGGCGAACTCCCAGTATTCCTCCAGCGTCTCGCCCTTGTGGGCGAATACGGGGACGCCCGCGGCGGCGATCGCCGCGGCGGCATGGTCCTGCGTGGAGAAGATGTTGCAGGAGGCCCAGCGGACCTCGGCGCCGAGCGCGACGAGCGTCTCGATCAGCACCGCGGTCTGGATGGTCATGTGCAGCGACCCGGCGATCCGCGCGCCCTTGAGCGGCTTGTCCGCGCCGAACTCCTCGCGGATTGCCATCAGGCCCGGCATCTCGGTCTCGGCGATCTCGATCTCGGTGCGGCCCCATTGGGCGAGCCCGATGTCCTTCACCGCGTAGTCGCCGCGGTCCTTCGTCATATCGTTCACAGCGCACTCCCTGGCGTTTGGGCCGCAGGTAGCACGACGGCCGCCGGGCGGCAACCAACACATAAAGGAATGTTTATGTCTGACTACGTCGAGGCGGCCGGGCCGCCCGCTCAGATACGCTTCTGGGCGGCCGCCCGCGCGAGGAGCGCGCGCAGCATCGACCGGAGCCGGTCGGCCATCTTGGGATCGACGAAGGCGCCGTCGGCATCGAAGGCGGCGCCGGCGCGCGGGACGAGCATCTGCTCGGGGACCACCAGCGCGCCGAGCTCGAGCTCGAGCGACTGGCGGAGGGAGATCAGCCCGCGCAATCCGCCGAAGCCGCCCGGCGACGCGGCCGCCAGCCCGAACACCGCCGCGCGGAAGGGCTCCATGCCGACCCGGCTCACCCAGTCGATGGTGTTCTTCACGAGCGCCGAGACGCCGGCATTGTATTCGGGGCTGACGATCAGGATCGCGTCATGGGCCAGGAAATGCCGTGCGAGCCGCCGCGCCGGCTCGGGCACGCCCTTCTCCGCCTCGAGATCCCCGTCATAGATGGGAAGCGGATAATCGGCGAGGGAGAGCCGGGTCACCGTCGCCCCGCTGAGCGCGAGCTCCTTCACCGCGAGGCTGGCGAGCCGGACGTTGTAGGACCCGCTCCTCAGCGAACCGGGGATGACGAGGACGTCCATCTCACCGGAGCCGGCGGTAGGTCCAGACGCGTGCCGGCGGAAAGTTCATCGCCACCCAGGGCGACCGGTAGACCGCATAGCGCTTCGAGGCTTCGGGAATCGGAGCCCCGAGCCCGTAGGAGAACTGGACGAGGCGGCCACCGTCGCAGACGCGCTGGAGCACGTCCTCGACGAAGCGCTCGCGGACCTTGGGCGGCCGCATCAGGAGCGGGAGCGAGGAAAGCGCGGCGCCGAACGGACCGGTGCCGGCGAGCGTGCGCTCGAGATCGTAGGCATCGCCCTGGATGACGTTGATGCCGGGGAAGCGCTCCCGCAGGAGCCTGCAGAAATCGGGGTCGTGCTCGACCACCACGAGCCGCTCGGCCGGGATCCCGGACTGCACCAGCGCAGCCGTCACCACGCCGGTACCGGCACCGAGCTCGAGCGTGAAGCCGTCCGGATCGGGCCGGGCGAGTTCCACCATCAGCTCGGCGAGCGCGCGGCTCGACGGCGTGACGGCGCCCGCGCGGATCGGATTGGCCGCCACCGACCGGATGAAGCGGAGCTCGTCGCCGAGCTTCTCGCTCACCCTGGCGACCGAGCTGATCACCGGGTGCTCGCCTTCGCGCTCCCGCTTGTTGACCACGAGCCGCACCGAGCGGAGCTCCTCGCCGAGCTTCTCGCCGACCCGCGCCACCGACGCGAGCACCGGCCGGTCCCCGTCGCGGCGGCCGGAGGGCAGCCGCACCGATCGCAGCTCCTCGCCAAGCTTCTCGCCGACGCGGGCGACCGAAGCGAGGACGGGGTGGTCGTACTGGCGGCGCTTGCGGGCGGGAGCGATCATGCGGCTCGACTGTCCTTCATTTCTCGGCGAGAGTTTCCAGGAAGTCCTTCACCCGTGCGAAGAAGCCCGTCGACTCCGGATTGTTCTCGCCGGACGACACGCGCTCGAACTCCTCCAGGAGCTCGCGCTGGCGCCGACTCAGATTCTGCGGTGTCTCGACCACGATCTGGACGTACATGTCGCCGAATTGCCGCGTCCGCAAGACCGGCATGCCTTTGCCCTTCAGGCGGTACTGCTTGCCGGTGGGCGTGCCCTCCGCGATCTTCACCCGGGTCCGCCCGCCGTCGACGGTCGGCACCTCGAACTGGCCGCCGAGCGCGGCCGTCGTCATCGAGACCGGCACGCGGCAGAAGATGTCCGCCCCGTCGCGCTGGAAGAAGGCGTGCGGCTTGATCGAGAGGAAGATGTAGAGGTCGCCCGGCGGGCCGCCGCGCAGCCCCGCCTCGCCTTCGCCGGCAAGGCGGATGCGCGTGCCGTCCTCGATGCCGGCGGGGATGTTCACCGAGAGCGTGCGCATCTGCATGACGCGCCCCGAGCCAGCGCAATCGAGGCAGGGATCGCGCACCACCTCGCCGCGCCCCTGGCAGGCGGGGCAGGTCCGCTCGATGTGGAAGAAGCCGCCCTGGCTCGCGCGGATGCGGCCGGCGCCCTGGCAGGTCGGGCAGGTCTGCGGCGTGGAGCCCGGCCGCGCCCCGCTGCCCGAGCAGACCTCGCAGGTCACGCTCGTGGGCACCTCGATCTCGACGGCCTTGCCGAGATAGGCCTCCTCGAGCGTGATCTCGAGATTGTAGCGCAGGTCCGAGCCGCGCTCGCGCCCCGAGGCGCGGCGCCCGCCGCCCATGAACTCGCCGAATATGTCGTCGAAGATGTCCGCGAAGGACGAGAAGCCCGCGCCCTGCGCGCCGAAGCCCCCGCCCTCGAAGGCCTGATGGCCGAAGCGGTCATAGGCCGCCCGCTTCTGCGGATCCTTCAGGACCTCGTAGGCCTCGTTCGCCTCCTTGAACCGATGTTCCGCGGTCGGATCCCCGGGATTGCGGTCGGGGTGGAGCTCCATCGCGAGCCGCCTGAACGCGCTCTTGAGGGCCTTCTCGTCGGCATCGCGGCCGACGCCCAGCACTTCGTAATAGTCGCGCTTCGCCATGTGTGTCGGTTCGGGAGATGGAGGAAGCCGCCCGGAGAGCCTCCGGGCGGCCGTTCACGTGTCGGAGCCGGTCACGCGGACCGCTTCTGGTCCTCGTCCGGGATCTCCTCGAAGTCGGCGTCGACCACGTCGTCGTCCTTCGCGCCGGAGGTCCGCTCTCCCGAGGCGGGCTCCTCGGAGCCCTGCTCCTGGCTCGCCTTGTACATGGCCTCGCCGAGCTTCATGGAAGCCTGGGCGAGCGCCTGGGTCTTGGCCTGGATGGCGTCGGCGTCCTCGCCCTCCGTCGCGCTCTTCAGATCGGCGATGGCGGCCTCGATCGCCGACTTCTCCGCCGCGCCGACCTTGTCGCCATATTCGGCGAGCGCCTTCTCGGTGGAGTGGACGAGCGCCTCGGCCTGGTTCTTCGCCTCCACCAGCGCGCGCCGCTTCTTGTCGTCCTCGGCATGCGCCTCGGCGTCCTGCACCATCTTCTCGATCTCGGCGTCGGAGAGGCCGCCCGAGGCCTGGATGCGGATCTGCTGCTCCTTGCCGGTGCCCTTGTCCTTCGCCTGAACGTTCACGATGCCGTTCGCGTCGATGTCGAAGGTGACCTCGATCTGCGGCACGCCGCGCGGCGCCGGCGGGATGCCGACGAGATCGAACTGGCCGAGGAGCTTGTTGTCCGCGGCCATCTCGCGCTCGCCCTGGAACACCCGGATCGTGACCGCGCCCTGATTGTCCTCGGCCGTCGAGAAGACCTGGCTCTTCTTGGTCGGGATCGTCGTGTTGCGGTCGATGAGGCGGGTGAACACGCCGCCGAGCGTCTCGATGCCGAGCGAGAGCGGGGTCACGTCGAGGAGCAGGACGTCCTTGACGTCGCCCTGCAGCACGCCCGCCTGGATCGCGGCGCCCATCGCCACGACCTCGTCCGGGTTGACGCCCTTGTGCGGCTCCTTCCCGAAGAGCTGCTTGACCACCTCCTGCACCTTCGGCATGCGCGTCATGCCGCCGACGAGGACCACCTCGTCGATATCGCCGGCGGTGACGCCCGCATCCTTGAGCGCGTTCTTGACCGGCTGCACCGTGCGCTGGACGAGGTCATCGACCAGGCTCTCGAACTTCGAGCGCGAGAGCTTCAGCGTCAGGTGCTTCGGCCCGGAGGCGTCGGCGGTGATGTAAGGCAGGTTGATCTCGGTCTGCTGCGAGGAGGAGAGCTCGATCTTCGCCTTCTCGGCGGCCTCCTTGAGGCGCTGCAGCGCGAGCGCATCCTTCCGGAGGTCGATGCCCTGCTCCTTCTTGAACTCGTCGGCGAGATAGTCGACGAGCCGCATGTCGAAATCCTCGCCGCCGAGGAAGGTGTCGCCGTTCGTCGACTTCACCTCGAACACGCCGTCGCCGATCTCGAGCACGGAGATGTCGAACGTGCCGCCGCCGAGGTCATAGACGGCGATCGTGCCGGCCTTCTTCTTGTCGAGGCCATAGGCGAGCGCGGCCGCGGTCGGCTCGTTGATGATGCGGAGCACCTCGAGCCCGGCGATCTTGCCGGCGTCCTTGGTGGCCTGCCGCTGCGCGTCGTTGAAGTAGGCCGGAACGGTGATGACCGCCTTCTCGACCTTCTCGCCGAGATAGCTCTCGGCGGTCTCCTTCATCTTCTGCAGGATGAAGGCGGAGATCTGGGAGGGCGAGTACTTCTTGTCGTCGATCTCGACCCAGGCGTCGCCATTGTCGGCGTTGACGATCCGGTAGGGAACGAGCGCCTGGTCCTTCTTCACGGTCGGGTCGTCGAAGCGGCGGCCGATCAGGCGCTTGACGGCGAAGATCGTGCGCTTCGGATTGGTGACCGCCTGGCGCTTGGCCGGCTGGCCGACGAGACGCTCGCCGTTGTCGGTGAAGGCGACCATCGACGGAGTGGTGCGCGCGCCTTCTGAATTCTCGATGACCTTCGCGTTCTTGCCGTCCATCACGGCGACGCAGGAATTGGTCGTGCCGAGATCGATGCCGATCACTTTTGCCATTTCGCTTCTCTCCTTTTCCGGCAGGCCGGCCAGACCCGAGCGGCGTCCTAGGACGAAAGGCGAACGCCTTCCCCGGCCCCCAACGAAGTGAAAAATGTGCTGCTTGGGAACCCCTGAACGAGCCTTCCCGCGCGTTGCGGCTCATATAAGAAGGGCCGATTTCGCTCGCAAGGATGTGATCGGACCGGATAATCCGCCGACCGCGCCGCCGGTCGGGCCGCCGGTCCGGGCGCCGCTCCGGGCGGGCCGGAAAGGAGTGCGGCGATGCTCTCGACACTCGCAAGCGGCGTGGCCTTCCACCCCGGATATCTCGGCCCGCGGGAGGCGGCGGCGCTGCTTTCGACGCTGCGGACGGCGGTCGCGGCCGCGCCGCTCTTCACCCCGCGCATGCCCCGCACCGGCAAGCCGTTCAGCGTGCGCATGACGAATTGCGGCCCGCTCGGCTGGGTCTCGGACGAGCGCGGCTACCGCTATCAGCCGAATCACCCCGAGACGGGCGCGCTTTGGCCGCCGATCCCGGAGATCGCGCTTCAGGCCTGGCTCGAGCTCGCCGGCTATCCGCACCCGCCGGAGGCCTGCCTCGTCAATTACTACGCGCCCGGGACGCGCATGAGCCTTCACCAGGATCGCGACGAGGCGGACTTCGCGGCGCCGGTCGTCTCGCTCTCGCTCGGCGACACCGCCGTCTTCCGGATCGGGGGCACCAGCCGGTCGGACCCGACCCGCTCGATCCGCCTCGCCTCGGGCGACGCGCTCGTCCTCGGCGGCTCGTCGCGGCTCGCCTTCCACGGCATCGACCGGATCCTCGCCGGATCGTCGCGGCTCCTCGCCGAGGGCGGCCGCTTCAACCTCACCCTGCGCCGGGTGACCCGCCCCTAGCCGCGGGCACCGCCCGGCACCGCAGCAGCCGCGGGCGAGGCGCGGGCCACGCGGAACGCGATTCGCGGCGCCGATTCGCGACGGCCCGGGCCGGGCCGCGGAGCGCGCTCTGCGGGCCGAGATGTCCCGGTTCGGGACCCCGGCCGCGGCTCGGGCGGCCGAACCTTAACGCGGGCCCGCCCCGGCGGCTCGGAGCAGGCCCCGCCGATCCGGCGAACACCCTGATCCGGCTGCGTTCTTCCGCCGTGCGGCGCATTAACCCGGTGTTAACGTTAAGCTTGGTTAATGGAACCGTAACAGAGATCATTGCCGTGACCGTCGCAGCTCCATCCCGCCAATCGCTCCGCTTCAGAGGCCGCTCCTTCCTCGCGCTCGTGCTCGCGCCGGAGCCGCCGCTCGCCGCCTGGATCGAAGAGATCGACGCGCTCGGAAAGCGCTCGCCGGGCTTCTTCCGGGGCCGCCCGGTCGTGCTCGACGTGTCCGCCCTCCCCCTCGACAAGGCCGGCCTCGCGCAGCTCGTGGCCGACCTCTTCGAGCGCGAGATCCGCATCATGGGAATCGAGGGCGCCAAGCCCTCCATGATCGGGCTCGGCATGCCGCCGCTCATCAGCGGCGGACGTCACGCGGACGACGTCGAGGTGCCGGACGCGGCGCCGAAGGGCACGCCCGCGGCCGCGGCGACCCCGATCGTGGCGCCGCGCCAGGCGCCGGTGCCGTCGCTCATGCTCGACGCGCCGGTCCGCTCGGGCCAGTCCGTGATCTTTCCGCAGGGCGACGTGACGATCGTCGGCTCCGTCGCCTCCGGCGCGGAGATCGTCGCCGGCGGCTCCATCCATGTCTACGGACCGCTCCGCGGGCGCGCCATCGCCGGGTCCACCGGCAATGCCGAAGCGCGCATCTTCTGCCACAAGCTCGAGGCGGAGCTCGTTGCCATCGACGGCCTCTACAAGACCGCCGAAGACATGGAATCCGACTATCGCGGCCGCTCGGTCCAGATCTGGCTCGACGGCGACACCATCATGATGACGGCGCTCAGCTGAGAGGAGGATGTTGAATATGGCCAAGGTCTTGGTCGTGACTTCCGGAAAGGGCGGCGTCGGCAAGACGACGTCGACCGCGGCCCTCGGGGCCGCCTTGGCGGCCATGGGCCAGAACGTGGTCGTGGTCGATTTCGACGTCGGCCTGCGCAACCTGGACCTAGTCATGGGCGCCGAGCGCCGGGTCGTCTACGACCTCATCAACGTGGTGCAGGGCGACGCCAAGCTGGCGCAGGCGCTGATCCGCGACAAGCGGCTCGACAGCCTGTCGCTGCTGCCGGCCTCCCAGACCCGCGACAAGGACGCGCTGAGCGAGGAGGGCGTCGACAAGGTGATGGCCGAGCTCCGCGAGAAGTTCGACTGGGTCATCTGCGACAGCCCGGCCGGGATCGAGCGCGGTCCGACGCTCGCGATGCGGCACGCCGATGTCGCGGTCGTCGTCACCAACCCGGAAGTCTCGTCGGTCCGCGACTCCGACCGCATCATCGGCCTGCTCGATTCCAAGACCCTGAAGGCGGAGCGCGGCGAGAGGATGGACAAGCATCTCCTCCTGACGCGCTACGACCCGGCCCGCGCCGAGCGCGGCGAGATGCTGAAGGTCGACGACGTCCTCGAGATCCTCTCGATCCCGCTTCTCGGCATCATCCCGGAAAGCCAGGAGGTGCTGCGCGCCTCCAACCTCGGCACGCCGGTGACGCTCTGCAACCCGGCGAGCGCACCGGCCAAGGCCTACAGCGACGCCGCGCGCCGGCTCTCGGGCGAGCCGATCGCGATGGCGGTTCCGAACGATCGCCGCGGCCTGTTCGGAAAGCTGTTCGGGCGGAGGGCCGCATGAACCTGCTCTCCCTCTTCCAGAAGCGCGCCACGGCGCCGGTCGCGCGGGAGCGATTGCAGATCCTGCTCGCCCACGAACGCTCGATCACCGGCCGGACCGACCTCGTCGCGGTGCTGCGCGAGGAGATCATCGCGGTGATCACGAAGCATGTGGCGGTCGAGCGGGACAAGGTTCAGGTGAAGATGGAGCGCGGCGACGCGGTCTCCACGCTCGAGGTCGAGATCGAGATCCCAACCGCGCTCGCGCCCGCGGAATCGGCGGCCTCGGCCGCCGCCTGATTTCCGGAGACGCCTCAAAAGGCCGCGGACGCGCCAGCCCGCGGCCTTTCGCGCGTCCGCTTTTGTTCATCCGGTTCACTCTTCCTCAAGCAGAACTGGTGTCTCCTCGCGGCGGCACACGCGGAGGGCTTGCCGTCCTCCATATGCGGCGAAGCCGGGTGGAGAGGGCCGACCAAAGCGTGCAGCTCAGAGAGACGATGCAACCGCACTTCCAGAGTCCGCAGGACGCGCCGGACGCCCGCCTGCGCGCCTTCCCCATCGGCCGCGTCGTCTCCGTCGACGGCGCCCATGCCGTCATCACGGCGCCGCGCAGCGATCCGGAGGCGCTGGCGGGCGAGGAGAGCCCGCTCTCGGTCGGCAAGCTGCTCTCCATCAATGCCGGCCCCGTGCGGGTGATCGGCGTCATCTACGCGACCGCGGCCGCCAACCAGGGCGGCCAGGAGGGCGAAATCGGCCCGACGCTCGTGAAGGTCGAACTCGTCGGCCAGATCCGGGACGGCGCGAAGCCGGTCTTCGAGCGCGGCATCCAGCACTACCCGCCGATCGGCGCGGGCGTGCTTCCGGTCGGCCCGACCGACCTCATCACGATCTACGATTACGGCAGCGACGAGACGATCGTCATCGGCAGGCTCGGACAGGACCCGAGCATCGAGGCGACGGTCCGCGTCCAGGACCTGCTGCAGAAGCATTTCGCCGTGCTCGGGACCACCGGCTGCGGCAAGTCCACCTCGGTCTCGCTCATCCTCCACGAGATCCTGAAGTCGAGCCAGGGCGCCCGCGTGCTCCTGATCGACCCGCACAACGAGTACAAGGGCTCGTTCGGCGAGCTCGCCCACCTCATCAGCCCGCGCAACCTCAACCTGCCGTACTGGCTGTTCAATTTCGAGGAGTTCACGGACGTCATCTACCGGCGGCGACCGGGCGTGCCGGAGGAGCTCGACGCGCTCGCCGACTTCATCCCCCTCGCCAAGGCCCGGTACGCGCAGAAGCAGGAGAAATCGAGCCTGCTCCTCCGCCGCGACGTCGACGATGCCGGCCACACCGTCGATTCGCCGGTGCCCTACCGGCTGTCGGACCTCCTCGCGCTGATCGACGACCAGCTCGGCAAGCTCGAGGGCAAGGAGGACCGCCCGCGGCTGCGGCGCCTGCGGGCGCGCATCCAGTCCGTCGCCCAGGACCCGCGCTACCAGTTCATGTTCTCGAGCAGGACCATCGAGGATTCGATGGCCGAGCTCCTGAAGACGCTCTTCCGCATCCCGACCGAGGGCAAGCCGATCACGATCGTGGAGCTCGCCGGCTTCCCGGCCGAAGTGGTGGATGCGGTCGTTTCGGTGCTCTGCCGGCTCGCCTTCGAGCTCGGCATGTGGGGAAACGGCCGGGTGCCGATCCTCGTCGTCGCCGAGGAGGCGCACCGCTACGTGCCGGCCGACAAGCGCCTGGGCTTCGGCCCGACGCGGCGGGCGATCTCGCGCATCGCCAAGGAGGGCCGGAAATACGGCGTCTATCTCGGCGTCGTGACCCAGCGCCCGTCCGAGCTCGACCCGACCATCCTCTCCCAGTGCAGCACGATCTTCGCGATGCGGCTCGCCAACGACGCCGACCACGCCATCATCCGCTCCGCCGTCTCGGACGCGGCGACCTCGACGCTGGAGGCGCTGCCCTCGATGGGCAACCGCGAGGCGCTCGCCTTCGGCGAGGCCGTGTCGATGCCGATGCGGGTCCGCTTCACCAACCTGCCGGAATCGATGCTCCCGAAGAGCAAGCTCCGCGGCCTTCAGGACGATTCGGCGGAGGCGCAGTCGGGCGGCTTCGTCGAGGAGGTCGTCCAGCGCTGGCGGAGCGTCGAGCATCGCGGGCGGTAGGCCTGCGATTTGGCCCACCGGCCGATCCGGCCGGCTCAGAGGATCGTGAAGTCCGGGCGGGCGATCATCAGCCAGAAGATGCCGAGGACGGCCGCGAAGGCCGGGAAGCCGAAGGCGAACCAGGTCCAGAACAGGCGATGATAGCTGCGCGGCAGCGGCGCGCCGCTCGCCACCGCGGATGCAGCGAGGTCGCGCATCCGCAACTGCATCCAGACGACCGGCAGCCAGAACGCACCGGTCACGAGATAGAGGATGATCGACAGCACGATCCAGCCGTCGCTCAGCGCGTAGCCGACGTTCCAGGCGAGGAGGACCCCCGTGACCGGCTGCGCGAAGACGGCCGTCGCGGTGAAGACGAAATCCGCGATCACCACGATCCGCGCCGTGCCCGCGATCACCGCCCTGTCGCGCGTGACATGCGCGACGACCATGAAGAAGGCGATGCCGGCGCCAGTGCCGAGCAGCACGGACGCGCCGATCACGTGCAGGTACTTGAGCGCGAAATAGAGCATCAGCGGTCCTCGCGGATCGCGAGCGCGGCGAGATGGAGCGCGACGATCGGGAAGATCTTCAGCATCGGCCCGAGCGGCTCGATCCAGAGGCCCGGCAGCATCGCCGTCCCGATCACCATATAGGCGAACGAGAGCGCGATCCCGCCATAGAGGCCGAGTCGCGCCGTGCTGCGGAAGGCGATCGCCGCGCCGATCGCGATATCCGCCAGCGCGCCGGCAACGATCCCGGGGATCTCGAAGATTCCGGCGCCGCCGGCCTGCATGATCGCGCGGCCGATCTCGAAGCCGGGCCCGAGCGAGACGATGCCGGTGCCGATCCAGAACAGGGCGAGCACGCCGTAGACGAGCGGCTTCGCGAAATAGAGCTGCGCGAACCAGCGCTCCTGGACCGAGGCCGGCTCGGCGGCGAGCGCGGCGGGGAGCGATTGCGGGACGATCCCGGTCGCGGCGATCCACGGCGCCGGGTCACCCACCGCGCCGCGCCGGATCTCGCGCATCGCCGTCGTGCGCATCGGCGGGCGCCAGCCGAGGAGCGCGACGAGATCGCCGGCCCGGTACATCGCCTTCATCAGCCAGCCGGGGACCGTCCAGCGCCGCGCCGGCGGCCAGCCGAGCCAGGACCGGTAGGCCGCGACGACCTCGCTCATGGCAAGCGGCTCCGGCCCGGCGAGATCGAGCGCGACCCGCGCCGGCGCGCCCGGAGCAAGGAAGAAGAGGACGGTGCGCACGACGTCCTCCCGCTGCACCACCTGGAGCGGCGCGGTGTCGGGCGCGACCGGCAGGACCGGCAGCGAGGCGAGCCCGCGGAAAAGCGCGCTGCCGCCATAGGCGCCGCGGCCGACGACGACGGCCGGCCGCAGGATCACCCAATCGAGGTCGCGCGCCATCAGCGCCCGGTCGCCGGCAAGCTTGGAGCGCGAGAAGGCGGTGGGCGTCGCGCGGTCGACGCCGATCGCGGAGAAATGGATGACGCGGCGGATGCCGGCCCGCTCGCAGGCGGCGAAGAGCGCGTCCGCCCCCTTCTCATGGACGCCAGCGGTCGAATCGCGGGGGCTGTCCTGAAGCACGCCGGCCGTGTTCACCACCGCGTCGACGCCCGCAAGATGCGGGAGCCAGTCTTCCGCGCCCGCGCGCGCGAGATCGAGCGCGACGATGCGGGCGACGCCCGGGAGCGCCGCCTCCGAATGCGTCGCCGCCACGATCTCGTGACCGGCCGCATGGAGCCCGGCGCGCACGGCCGAGCCGATGAAGCCGTTCGCCCCGGTCAGGAGTACCCGCATCCGCTCTCCTTCGGCGCGCCCGGCCGCGCCGCGGCATGCCCGGACACCTTTGCCCAGCGGAGGCGCGCGCGGGAAGGAAATGTTGCCGGCCCGGCGCCGTTCCCGTGCGCCGCCGCGCGTTGACGCTGCGCGGCGCTGCAACTAGGTTCCGCCCGCCTTCGCCGGCCGGGCCATCGCGCCGGCGCGACCCGCTGGACCGCGACCCATGACCGACCGATCGCCCTTTCCGCCCGAGCTCGTCGCGGCGGCGCGCGTCTCGAAAGCCTGGCCGTTCGAGGAGGCGCGGAAGCTGCTTGCGCGCGTGGAGAAGGCGGGCTTCGACGGCGAGATCCTGTTCGAGACCGGATACGGCCCGTCGGGCCTGCCGCATATCGGCACGTTCGGCGAGGTGGCGCGCACGACCATGGTGCGGCACGCCTTCCGCGTGCTCACCGGGGACCGCGTCCCGACCCGCCTCCTCTGCTTTTCCGACGACATGGACGCGCTCCGGAAGGTGCCCGACAACGTGCCGAACAGGGAAGCGCTCGCCGCCGATCTCGGCAAGCCGCTGACGCAGGTGCGCGATCCCTTCGGCGAATACGAGAGCTTCGGCGGCGGCAACAACCAGCGGCTCCGCGCCTTCCTCGACCGCTTCGGCTTCGACTACGAATTCGCGAGCGCGACCGACTATTACCGCTCGGGCCGCTTCGACGCGACGCTGCTCGCGATGCTCGCCGCCTATGACGCGGTGATGGCGATCATCCTGCCGACGCTCGGGCCCGAGCGCCGCGAGACCTATTCGCCCTTCCTGCCGGTCTCGGAGCGGACCGGCCGGGTGCTGCAGGTGCCGATGATCGCGCGCGACGTCGCGGCGGGCACCGTCACCTACCGCGATCCCGATACCGGCGAGGCGGTGACGACCCCGGTCACCGGCGGCCGCGTGAAATGCCAGTGGAAGGCGGACTGGGCGCTCCGCTGGACCGCGCTCGGCGTCGACTACGAGATGGCGGGCAAGGACCTCATCGATTCCGTCCTGCTCTCCTCGCGCATCTGCAAGGCGCTCGGCGGCACGCCGCCCGAGGGCTTCAATTACGAGCTCTTCCTCGACGAGCACGGCCAGAAGATCTCGAAGTCGAAGGGCAACGGCCTCACGATCGAGGAATGGCTCCGCTACGCCTCGCCGGAGAGCCTGTCGCTCTTCATGTTCCAGAAGCCGAAGGCGGCGAAGCGGCTCTATTTCGACGTCATTCCCCGCGCGGCCGACGAATATTACCAGTTCCTCGACGGCTACCGCCGGCAGGACCCCGGCAACCGGCTCTCGAACCCGGTCTGGCACATCCATGCCGGCGATCCGCCGCAGGAAGAGCTGCCGGTGCCGTTCTCGATGCTCCTCAACATCGCGAGCGCGGGCAACACGGAGGAGCCGGAGATCCTCTGGGGCTACGTCACGCGCCATCTGCCGGAGGTGACGCCGGAGCGCTATCCGGCGCTCGACCGGCTGATCGGCTACGCGGTCCGCTACTATCACGATTTCGTCAAGCCGAACAAACACTTCCGAGTTCCGGACGCGGTCGAGCGCGAGGCGCTGGAGGCGCTCGATTCCGCGCTTTCGGCACTGCCGGAGGACGCCGGCCCGGACGCCGTCCAGAACGCCGTCTACGATGTCGGCCGCGGCTTCGAGCGCTACCGCAATCCCGAGAAGCCGGGGCCGGACGGCCGCCCCGGCGTGGCGCTCACCTGGTTCTCGACGCTCTACGAGATCCTGCTCGGCCAGGAGCGCGGGCCGCGTTTCGGCTCCTTCGTGGCGATCTACGGCATCCCGGAGACGCGGGCGCTCATCCGGCGCGCGCTGAGGGGCGAGCTCCGGGCCGCCGCGGCCCGGAGCTAGGCGGCGCCGGCGCCTGTTCCGCTTCGCCCTGCCGCTTGCTCTGTCGTCATGCCCGGGCTCCGACCCGGGCATCCAGCGGCATCCGTTCCGCTTCGCCCTGCCGCTTGCTCTGTCGTCATGCCCGGGCTCCGACCCGGGCATCCAGCGGCATCCGTTCCGCTTCGGCCGCCGGTGGATCGCCGGATCAAGTCCGGCGATGACGACGGAGGAAAGTGGCAGCGCCGGATGGGTCGCCGGATCAAGTCCGGCGATGACGACGGAGGAAAGTGGCAGCGCCGCGTGGATCGCGGGGTCAGGTGTTCAGGCCGGAGAGATGACCGACGGCTGTTCGGGGATATAGCCGACGGGAAACGGGCCGCGCCGGCTCAGCGCTGGCAGACGGGGCAGTAGAAGGTCGACCGCCCGGTCTGGACCAGCCGGCGCACCACGCCGCGGCAGCCCGGCCGCAGGCAGGGACCGTCCTCGCGGTCGTAGACCCGGAAGGCGTGCTGGAACATGCCGAGGGAGCCGTCGGCCCGCACATAGTCCCGCAGCGAGGAGCCGCCGGCCGCAACCGCGTCGGCGATGACGGCCACGATGCATTCCGTCAGCCGGACCAGGCGCCCGGAGGCCCGGCCGTCCTTCCGGACGAGCGATCCGGCCGCGCGCCGCGGCGAAAGGCCGGCGCGCCAGAGCGCCTCCGAGACGTAGATGTTGCCGAGCCCCGCGATCAGGGTCTGGTCGAGCAGCGCGGCCTTGAGCGAGGTCGTGCGCCCGGCGAGGCGGGCGGCGAGCGCATCGGGATCGAGCGCGCCCGCCACCGGCTCCAGCCCGAGATGCGCGAAGAGCGGATGGCGCTCGAGCCCGCCCGGCTCGACGAGAATCATGAAGCCGAAGCGGCGCGGGTCGTTGTAGACCACCCGCGCGCCCCCCGGCAGGCGCGCGCCCGAAAGGGCGAAGACGACGTGATCGTGCCGCTCGTCCTTGCCGCGCGCATGGTGGAAGGCGTCCGCCGCCGCGACGGAATCGGCGACCCGAAACGAGCCCGACATGCCGAGATGCATGGCAAGCGTGGCGCCGTCGTCGAGCCCGGCCAGGAGGTACTTGGCCCGCCTCCCGAGCGCGGCCACCGTGCGGCCTTCGAGCCGTCCGGCGAAGCCCGGCGGGAACGGGAAGCGGAGATCGGGCCGGCGGAGCTCGACGCGGTCGAAGACGGCGCCCTCCAGGACGGGCGCGAGGCCGCGCCGCACCGTTTCGACTTCCGGCAGTTCGGGCATGGGCGGAATCGTCTCCGGTCGGCGGGTCGATAGATAAGGGGAGCGCGTTCCGATATGGTCCCGGCCGGCGGCTCAAGCAAACGAAACGAGATGATGCCCGAAGAGACGACTTTCGGCTTCCGGGACGTTCCCCTCCGGGAGAAGCAGGGGCTGGTCGACGAGGTCTTCCACACCGTCGCCCGGCGCTACGACCTGATGAACGATCTGATGTCGGGCGGCCTCCACCGGATCTGGAAGGACGCGACGGTCGCCTGGCTCTCGCCGCCGCGGCGCGGCGGCCCGTATCGGGTGCTCGATCTCGCCGGCGGCACCGGCGACGTCGCGACCCGCATCGTGGAGCGCTCCGACGGCCATGCCGAGGTGACCGTCGCCGACATCAACGGTTCGATGCTTGCGGTCGGGCGCGAGCGCGCCGAGAAGCGCGGGCTTCCGATCCGCTTTGTCGAGGCGAACGCGGAATCGCTGCCCTTTCCGGATGCGCGCTTCGACGCCTGCACGATCGCCTTCGGAATCCGCAACGTGCCGCGCATCGACGTCGCGCTCAAGGAAATCCACCGCGTGCTGAGGCATGGCGGCCGGTTCCTCTGCCTGGAATTCTCCGCCGCGAGCGTGCCCGTCCTCGACCGCCTCTACGACAATTATTCGTTCAGGGTGATCCCGCTTATCGGCCAGATCGTCGCCGGCGACCGCGAATCCTACCAGTACCTGGTCGAATCGATCCGGATGTTCCCGAACCAGGAGCAGTTCGCGGCGCGCATCCGCGACGCCGGCTTCGAGCGCGTCAGCTACCGCAACCTGTCCGGGGGGATCGCGGCGATCCATTCCGGCTGGAAGCTCTGAGGCGCCGGCGTGCTCAACGCGTTCCGGCTGGCGCGCGCCGGCCTCGTGCTCGCCCGTGCCGGCGCCTTCTCCTTCGTGGCGAAAGAGGACCTGCCGCCCGGCGCCGTGCGCGCGGTCGCGCTCGCCCGGCTGATCGAGAAGCCGGCGCTCGACGACGCGACGCGCGGACGCCGCCTCTCCGACGCGCTCAACCGGCTCGGCCCGTCCTACATCAAGCTCGGGCAGTTCCTGGCGACGCGCCCGGACATCGTCGGGCCCGACATGGCCGAGGCGCTCTCGGGGCTGAAGGACGAGATCCCGCCCTTCCCGACGGAAACCGCCAAGGCCATCATCGAGGCCAATCTCGGCCGCCCCGTCCCGGCGATCTTCCGCAGCTTCTCCGAGCCCCTTGCCGCCGCCTCGATCGCGCAGGTCCACAAGGCCGTGCTCGCCCGGCCCGACGGGGAGGCGACGGTCGCCGTGAAGGTGCTCCGGCCGGACGTGCGGCGGCGCTTCACGCGCGACCTCGCCTCGTTCTATTCCGCCGCCCGCTGGATGGAGCAGTTCGCTCCGGAGGCCCGCAGGCTGAAGCCGGTCGCAGTCGTGGAGACGCTCCACCGCAGCGTCATCCTCGAGATGGACCTGAGGCTGGAAGCGGCCGCCATCTCGGAGATGGCCGAGAACGTCGCCGAGGAATCCGACTTCCGCCTGCCGGCCCTCGCCTGGGAGGTGACCGGCCGGGACGTGCTCGTCACCGAATGGATCGACGGCATCAAGCTCCGCGACGTCGCGCGCATCGCGGCGGCCGGCCACGATCCGAAGCGGCTCGCGGTCACGGTCATCCAGTCCTTCCTGCGGCATGCGCTGCGCGACGGCTTCTTCCATGCCGACATGCACGAGGGGAACCTCTTCATCGACGCCGAGGGCCGGCTCGTCGCGGTCGATCTCGGCATCATGGGGCGGATCGGCTACAAGGAACGCAAGTTCCTCGCCGAGATCCTCTACGGCTTCATCCGCCGCGACTACCGGCGCATCGCCGAGGTGCATTTCGAGGCGGGCTACGTGCCGCGCATCCATTCCGTGGAGGATTTCGCGCAGGCGCTGCGGGCGATCGGCGAGCCGATCCACGGCCACCGCGCGAGCGACATCTCGATGGCGAAGCTCCTCGCCCTGCTCTTCGAGATCACCGAGATCTTCGACATGCAGACGCGCCCGGAGCTGATCCTCCTCCAGAAGACGATGGTGGTGGTGGAGGGGGTGGCGCGCCGGCTCGACCCGGATTTCGACATGTGGTCGGCGGCCGAGCCGGTGGTCTCGGAATGGGTCGCGCGCTTCGTCGGCCCGCACGGCAGGCTGACGGAGATCGGCGAGGGCGTCGCCGCGCTCTCGCACCTGGTGCGCTCGCTCCCGGACCTCGCCCGCCGGATCGAGCAGATCACGGTCAATGCCGAGGCGGCGACGGGCGACGGCCTGAAGCTCGACCCGGAGACGATCCGGGGGATCGGCAGGGAGGTCGCCCGCAACACGCGCTGGGGCCGCGTTGCGATCTGGGTGATCGCGCTCGTCTCGGCGGCGGCGGGCCTGTCCGTCCTCTTCGATGGCCTGTAAGGGTCGGGCGCAGGCCGGCTCCGCGGGAGGTCCTCTCTTGAGCACGCTTCGGGACAGACGCATTCTCCTCGTGATCGCCGGCGGCATCGCCGCCTACAAGGCGCTCGATCTCATCCGCCGGCTCAAGGAACGCGGCGCCGCCGTCCGGGTCGTGATGACCGAGGCGGCGACACGCTTCGTCACCCCGCTCGCCGCGCAGGCGCTCAGCCACGACCGCGTCTTTACCGATCTCTGGGAGCGCGACGCCGAGCACGATGTCGGCCACATCCGGCTCGCGCGCGAGGCCGACCTGATCGTGGTGGCGCCCGCCACCGCCGACCTGATGGCGAAGGCGGCGCACGGCCTCGCCGACGACCTCGCCTCCGCGGTGCTGCTTGCGACCGACAGGCCGGTCCTCCTGGCGCCCGCCATGAATCCGGCGATGTGGGCGAGCCCCGCGACGGCACGCAACCGCCGCCTGCTCGAGGCGGACGGCCTCCGCTTCGTCGGTCCGGATGCCGGCGAGATGGCGGAGCGCGGCGAGGCCGGCATCGGCCGCATGGCGGAGCCGCTCGCGATCGCCGCAGCCGTCGAGGCGATCCTCTCGCCCGCCGCCGGCCCGCTCGCCGGCCGCCGCGCGATCGTCACCGCCGGCCCGACCCACGAGCCGATCGACCCGGTGCGCTACATCGCCAACCGCTCCTCGGGCCGGCAGGGCCACGCGATCGCCGCAGCGCTCGCGCAGGCCGGTGCCGAAGTGGTGCTCGTCACCGGTCCGGTCGCGATTCCGCCGCCCGCCGGCGTGCGCGTGGTGCCCGTCGAGACCGCGCGCGAGATGCTCGCCGCCGTGGAGGCGGCGCTGCCGGCCGACATTGCGGTGATGGCCGCGGCGGTCGCCGACTGGCGTGCGGCCGCGGCGAGCGGCGAGAAGATCAAGAAGGACGCCGGCGGCCCGCCGAGCCTGGCGCTCGCCGAGAATCCCGACATTCTGCAGACGGTGTCGCGCCATCCGCGCCGGCCGGCTTTCGTGGCCGGCTTCGCCGCCGAGACGGAGAACCTCCTCGCCAATGCCGGGGCGAAGCTTGCGCGCAAGGGCTGCGACCTCATCGTCGCGAACGACGTCTCGCCCGCGAGCGGCGTCATGGGCGGGGCGCGCAACCGCGTGCATCTCGTGACCCGCGACGGCGTGGAGGACTGGCCGGAAATGACGAAGGAGGCGGTGGCCCAGGCGCTGGTGGAGCGGATCGCCGCCGCGCTCGCCGGGAAGACGGGGGCGCTCGCGTGACGGTGCCGGTCGCGGTGAAGGTGCTGCCCCACGGCGAGGGGCTGCCGCTCCCCGCCTACCAGACGGCGGGCGCGGCGGGGCTCGACCTCCTCGCCGCGCTTCCCGGCGATGCGCCGCTCGTGCTCGCCCCCGGCGCGCGCCGGCTGGTGCCGACCGGGCTCGCCCTGGCGCTCCCCGACGGCTACGAGGGCCAGGTGCGGCCGCGCTCCGGCCTCGCCACCCGCAACGGCGTGACGGTGATCAACGCGCCCGGCACGATCGACAGCGACTATCGCGGCGAGGTGATGGTCGGCCTCGTCAATCTCGGCGCGGAGCCGGTCGAGATCGCGCGCGGAATGCGGATCGCGCAGATGGTGGTCGCGCCCGTCGTCCGGGCGGAGCTGGTACGGGTCGCCACGCTCGAGGATTCGCCACGCGGTTCGGGCGGATTCGGCTCGACGGGGCTCGGCTAGGATCCCGCAGGAACGGCCTGGATCGCCGGGTCGGGTCCGGCGATGGCGACGGAGGAGATGGCGAGGCGCGGACCGAGGCCCGCCGGCCTCCGGTGGAACGCCGTTCCACATTCTCCGCCCGACGCGCAAAACCATGCCTTCCGGCGGCGATGCTCGGGGAATCGGACCCTCGCCGGACCGGGTCCGCCGACCTAATCTCTGGCGAACCGATCCATGGAGGCTCCCATGAGCGAACCAGCCCGCCGCATCGACCCGCAGCCCGAGCACCGCCCGGGACGCGGCCGCGTCTTCGATTCCATCACCGACACGATCGGCGACACGCCCATCGTGCGCCTCGACAAGATCGCCCGCGAGAAGGGCGTGAAGGCCAACCTTCTCGCGAAGCTCGAGTTCTTCAACCCGATCGCGAGCGTCAAGGACCGCATCGGCGTCGCCATGATCGAGGCGATGGAGCGCGACGGCCGCATCCGGCCCGGCGAGACCACGCTGATCGAGCCGACCTCCGGCAATACCGGGATCGCCCTCGCCTTCGCGGCCGCGGCCAAGGGCTATAAGCTGATCCTCGTGATGCCCGAGACCATGTCGGTGGAGCGCCGCAAGATGCTGCGGCTGCTCGGCGCCGACCTCGTGCTCACGGAAGGCGCCAAGGGCATGAAGGGCGCGATCGCCAAGGCGGAGGAACTGAAGGCGGAGATCCCCGACGCCGTGATCCCGCAGCAGTTCGAGAACCCGGCCAATCCCGAGATCCATCGCCGGACCACGGCCGAGGAGATCTGGAACGACACCGACGGCGCCGTCGACGTCCTCGTCTCCGGCATCGGCACCGGCGGCACGATCACCGGCGTCGGCCAGGTGCTGAAGGCGCGCAAGCCGGGCGTCCACATCGTCGCCGTCGAGCCGACCGACAGCCCCGTCCTCTCCGGCGGCAGCCCCGGACCGCACAAGATCCAGGGCATCGGGGCCGGCTTCGCGCCCAAGGTGCTCGACACTTCGGTCTATGACGAGATCGTCACGGTCACGAACGACGAGGCGTTCGACTATGCGCGGCTTGCCGCCCGGCTCGAGGGCGTGCCGGTCGGCATCTCCTCGGGCGCGGCGATCTGCGCGGCGGTGAAGGTCGGCAGCCGCGCGGAATTCGCCGGCAGGAACATCGTGATCATCATCCCGTCCTTCGCCGAGCGCTATCTCTCGACCGCGCTCTTCGAAGGGCTCGAAAGCTGATCGCCGGGGGCGCCGCGGCGCCCCCTCCGGCGCGTTCCCGGGAGCCCGGCTTGACGGCGGGCGCCCGGGAAGCAGGGCTCAGATCACGGCCTCAGATCACGTAGGACCGGAGCGGCTCGAAGCCGTTGAAGGCGACCGAGGCATAGGTGGTCGTGTAGGCGCCCGTGCACTCGATCAGCACCTCGTCACCGATCGTCAGCGAAAGCGGCAGCTCGTACGGGTTCTTCTCGTAGAGCACGTCGGCGGAATCGCAGGTCGGGCCGGCCACGACGCAGGGCGCGGTCGGCGCGCCGTCGCGCGGCGTGCGGATCGGATAGCGGATCGCCTCGTCCATCGTCTCGGCGAGCCCGCCGAACTTGCCGACATCGAGATAGACCCAGCGCAGCCGGTCCTCAGGCGACTTCCTGGACACGAGCACGACCTCGGCCTTCAGCACGCCGGCATCGCCGACCATGCCGCGGCCCGGCTCGATGATCGTCTCCGGGATGCGGTTGCCGAAATGGCGGCGCACCGATTCGAAGATCGCCTGGCCGTAGGCTTCCGCGCCCGGCACGTCCTTCAGGTAGCGGGTCGGGAAGCCGCCGCCGAGATTGACCATCGCGAGATTGATGCCGCGCTCGGCGCAGGCGTGGAAGATCGCCGAGGCGTCGCAGAGCGCGCGGTCCCAGGCCTCCGTGTCGGTCTGCTGCGAGCCGACATGGAAGGAGATGCCGCAGGCGCGGAGCCCGAGCGCACGCGCGCGCTCGAGCACGTCGACCGCATGGTCCGGCACGCAGCCGAACTTCCGGCTGAGCGGCCATTCCGCGCCGGCGCCGTCGGTCAGGATGCGGCAGAAGACACGGGCGCCCGGCGCGGCGCGCGCAACCTTCTCGACCTCCTCCATGCAGTCGACCGCGAAGAGCGAAACCCCGAGCGCATGCGCCCGCGCGATGTCCCGCTCCTTCTTGATCGTGTTGCCGTAGGAGATCCGGTCCGGCGTCGCGCCGGCGGCGAGCGCCATCTCGATCTCGGCGACGGAGGCGGTGTCGAACGAGGAGCCGAGCTCGGCGAGGAGCGACAGGATCTCGGGCGCGGGATTGGCCTTCACGGCATAGAAGACGCGGCTGTCGGGCAGCGCGCGGGTGAAGGTCTCGTAGTTCCGGCGCACGATCTCGAGATCCACGACGAGGCAGGGCCCCTCGGGTCGTCGCGCGTCGAGAAAGGAGCGGATGCGGTCCGTCATCATCGGGAATTCTCCCGTCCAGCAAGGCGTTTCGGGCCCGGGGAGTCCTGCACCGACGAGACGCCCGCGATGGAGACGGACGGCGCCCCTGGATCCCCCCTGTCCGGCCGCGAGGGCCGGCGGTTCGCGCCGAAAGGCTCACGCCCGGCCGGAACCGGATGAGAGCCATCGCTTGGAACGGGAACACCGCTCCGCACGTCCGGCAATGAGAGTGTGTGCCTCTTCAGTGTCGCCGACCTTTGGAGGGCCGGCAGAGACCAAAAAAGCCCGCCACCGTCGTTGCTTTAAGCCGCCTGCCACTTTCGAATGGCGACCACAGGCACGTGCGAATTTGGGCAAGCGGGGACTTATGCGCTTCGCCTGTCGCAATCAATAGGCTGCGGCGGGAAGCGGCCGAATTTTTGGCGGCGGACGATCCGCGCGGGGATCACGCGACGGTTGCCGTAGGGTCCTCCGGCGGGAGGGCCCGATGCCGCTTCTCCGGACGATGCCGAGCGTCGGATCGGGAGCGAGCGGCGCGGCGGCCGATGTCAGGCCGCATCCCTGATCGTCGGGATGCTCGCAACCTCGTCCCTCATGGCCCGTTCGGCATGCCAGAGGTCATAGGCCTGCTGCATCCGAAGCCAGACCGCCGGACCATTGCCGCAGAACTTGCCGATCCGGACCGCCATCTCCGGGGAGACCGCAGCCTTCTCCGCGAGGATCCTGTGGAGCGACTGACGGGAGATTCTGAGATTCGCCGCCGCCTCGGTAACGCTCATCCCGGCGGCCGGAAGGACATCCTCCCGCAGCACCGCGCCCGGATGCGTCGGTGCCCGCTCGATCCGGGTGCCGATGGTCTCGACCATGACGTCCCTCGCTTCCTTCAATGATATTGTTCGAGATCGACCCTCTGCGCATGCCCGTCCTCGAACTCGAACGTGATGCACCATGGTCCATTGACGTGCACCGTGTAGCGCGCAGGCACAAACCCGCTCAGCCGGTGGAAATCAAATCCGGAGATGTTCATCTCGTCCGCCGATTCGGCCTGCTCGAGGAGGTCGAGACGCCTGAGGATCCGCGCATGCAGGCGTGCATCGATCCTGGTGCTCCTTCCGGTCACCCAGAGAGCCTTCAAAGCCTTGCTCTTGAAGCTCTTGATCATCTCCTTGTGTAATGCGCCGCTTTACACTTGTAAAGCCAAGCGCGACAGCTCCGCCGGAGCCGGCCCAATGCGGGCGCGGCAGCGGGCGGGTCCAGGCCGCGCGCTGCTACCGCCCGGAGACGAGCACGATGATGGTCCGGCCTTCGAGCGTCAGCCCCCCGCCCGGATCGAGCGGCGGCTCGCAGCCGGCCGGGACGCAGGGCTCGTCCCGCCCCGTGTCGATCGCGATCCGCCACGGCCCTGCCGGCGGCGCCGGGATCGCGAAGCGGCAGGGCCGCCTGGCGGCGTTGAAGAGGACGACGAGAGCGCCCTCCCCTTCCCCGATCACGCAGCCGAGCCGGTTCTCGGCGCCGCTCCAATCCGGCGCCCGCCCGTCCTCGCCGAGCCATTGGATCTCGTCGTCCGTATAGAAGTGCTCCGCCGAGAGCGCCGGATGGGCGCGCCGGAAACCGATGAGATTGCGGACGAAATCGACCTGGCCCGCATTCGCCTCGGCGAGCCGCCAGTCCACCCAGGACGTCGGGTTGTCCTGGCAATAGGCGTTGTTGTTGCCGCCCTGCGTGCGCCGGAACTCGTCGCCGGCGAGCAGCATGGGCACGCCGCGCGACAGGAAGAGGGTCGCCAGCATGTTGCGGATCTGGCGGCGGCGCATCGATTCGATCGCCGGGTCCGCGGTCGGCCCCTCGACGCCGTTGTTCTCGCTCCAGTTCGCCGGCGTGCCGTCGCGGTTCTCCTCCCCGTTCGCGTCGTTGTGGCGCGTCTCGTAGGAGACGAGGTCGTTGAGGGTGAAGCCGTCGTGGCAGGTGATGAAGTTGACGCTGTTCTGGGGCGATTCCCTGGCGGCGCGAAAGAGGTCGGAACTGCCGGCGAACCGGGTTGCGAACGCGCCGGCGAGGCCGGGATCGCCGCGCCAGAAGCGGCGCACGTCGTCGCGGAACCTCGCGTTCCATTCCGCCCAGCGCCAGCCCGGGAAGCTCCCCACCTGATAGGCGCCGCCCATGTCCCAGGCCTCCGCGATGAGCTTCACGTCGCGCAGGATCGGATCCTCGGCGATCTGTTCGAGCAGCGGCGGGTTGGAGAGCAGCTCGCCGTTGACGTCGCGGCCGAGCACCGAGGCGAGATCGAACCGGAAGCCGTCGACGCGGTATTCCGTCGCCCAGTGGCGCAGGCAGTCCACGATCATGCCGCGCACGACCGGGTGGTTGCAGCCGAGCGTGTTGCCGCATCCCGTGAAGTCGACGAAGCCGCCCTCGGCGTCGAGCATGTAGTAGATCCGGTTGTCGAGGCCGCGGAAGCTGTAGGACGGCCCGGCCGTGCCGTCCTCGGCCGTGTGGTTGAAGACGACGTCGAGGATCACCTCGATGCCGGCGCGGTGGAGCGCGAGCACCGTCTCCTTGAGCTCGGTCACCTCGCAGCCGGCGGGGCCCTCCGCATAGGCCGGCATCGGCGCGAAGAGCGAGACGGGATTATAGCCCCAATAATCGGTCGGCGGCTCGCCGGCCGGCCGCGGATGGCCGCTGCGCGTCGGATCGAAGGCCTGGACCGGCATCAGCTCGACCGCCGTCACGCCGAGGGACTGGAGGTAGGGGATCTTCTCGACGATCCCGCGATACCGGCCCGGACTCGCCACCTGCGCGGAAGGATCGACGGTCAGCCCGCGCACATGCGCCTCGTAGATGACGGTCTCGCTCCAGGGCCGCCGCGGAGGCCGGTCGTCGTCCCAGTCGAAGCTTGTGTCGACGATCAGCCCCCGCGGCGAGGCCGGCCCGGAAAGCGGAGCATCCCCGAAGCGCGGCAGGCCGACCAAGGCCGGCGCATAGGGATCGAGCAGCCGCCGATCCGGCAGGAAGCGGTGGCCGGCGGCGGGATCGAACGGTCCCTCCGCCTCGAGCGCGTAGCAGGCGCCCCGGCAGCCGCGCCCGAGAAGCACGTGCCAGATGTCGCCGGTCCGGTGGTGCAGCCGGTCGAGCGGGATCCGCGCCATCGGCTCGACCGCTTCGGGATCCGCGAAGAGGACGAGCGTCATCCCCGTCGCGTGGCGGCTGAAGACGGCGACGTTCAGGGCCTCGACCAGCTGCAGCGTCCCGATCGGCAGCGGCCGCCCGCGGCCGATCGAGATCGTCGAGCCGTCGGCGGCCTCCACGCTCTCGTGCGGACGCCCCGCCGGGAGGCGCGCCTCGGCGTTCCCGAGCACCATGGGTCCCGCGCGCCTCCGATCCGCCGAACGGCTTCCGGCCTAGCGCATGCCGGCCTGGCGCGGCACGGCCGTGCGGCGCGCCTCCACCTCGGCGACGGTCCTGACGGTCGCGACGAAGCTGTCCGGGTTGAGCGAGATGGAATCGATCCCCTCGCCGACCAGGAAGGCCGCGAAATCGGCATGGTCGCTCGGCGCCTGGCCGCAGATCCCGATCTTGGTGCCCGTGGCCCGCGCGCGGCGGATCACGTCCGCGATCATGCGCTTCACCGTCTCGTCGCGCTCGTCGAAGAGCGGCGCGAGCTCGGCGGAATCGCGGTCGACCCCGAGCAGGAGCTGGGTGAGGTCGTTCGAGCCGATCGAAAACCCGTCGAACCGGGCGGCGAACTCCTCGGCGAGCACCACGTTCGACGGGATCTCGCACATCACGTAGACCTGCAGCCCGTTCTCGCCGCGTTTCAGGCCGTTCTCCGCCATGACGGCGAGCACCTGGTCGGCCTCCTTCGGCGTGCGGCAGAACGGCACCATGACGATGACGTTGTCGAGGCCGATCTCCTCGCGCGCCTTCCGGATCGCCCGGCACTCGAGCGCGAAGCCCTCGCGGTAGCGCGGGCTGTAATAGCGCGAGGCGCCGCGCAGCCCGAGCATCGGGTTCTCCTCCTGCGGCTCGAAGCCCGCGCCGCCGACGAGATGGGCGTATTCGTTGCTCTTGAAATCGCTCATGCGCACGATCACCGGATCGGGATGCGAGGGCGCCGCGATCTTGGCGACCCCGCGGGCAAGCGTGTCGACGAAATAGTCGGTCTTGTCGGAATAGCCGCGGGTGAGCTCCGTGATCGTCCGCCGCGCCGCCTCGTCCTCGACCTTCTCGAAATGGACGAGCGCCATCGGATGGATCTTGATCACGTTGTTGATGATGAACTCCATCCGGGCGAGCCCGATGCCTGCGGCGGGGAGCCGCCACCAGCGGAAGGCGGCGGCGGGGCTCGCGATGTTCACCATCATCTGCGTCTGCGTGTGCGGCAGGTCCCTGAGGTCGATCTCGACCTCCTCGAAGGCGAGCCTGCCTTCATAGACATGCCCCTCGTCGCCCTCCGCGCAGGAAAGCGTGACCGCCTGGCCGTCCTGAAGCGTGGCGGTGCCGGTGCGCGTCCCCACGATCGCCGGCACGCCGAGCTCGCGCGAGACGATCGCGGCATGGCTCGTCGTCCCGCCATGGTCGGTGATGATGCCGGCGGCCGACTTCATGATCGGCACCCAGTCCGGGTCGGTCGCCTCGGTGACGAGGATCGAGCCGGGGCGGAAGCGATCGATCTCCTCGACGTCGCGGATCACGCAGACCTCGCCGGCGGCGATCGCCTCGCCGATGGCGGCGCCGGAGACGAGCAGCGTGCCCTTCTCCTTCAGGCGGCAGGCCTTGATGGCGTCCCCATGCTTCAATGCCTGCACCGTTTCCGGGCGCGCCTGCACGATGGCGAGCTCGCCCGTCTCGCCGTCCTTCGCCCATTCCATGTCCATCGGGCGGCCGTAATGCTGCTCGATCTCGACCGCCCAGCGGGCGAGCTGAAGGATCTCCGCATCGGAAAGCACGAAGCTGCGCCGCTCGGCGACCCGCGTGCGCACCTGCTTCGTCCGGCCGCTGCCGCCTTCCGCGTAGATCAGCTTGATCGCCTTTTCCCCGAGCGTCTTCTCGATGATCGGCGTGAGCTCCGGCCGGTCGAGAAGCGGCTTGAAGACGACATACTTGTCCGGGTTGACGGTGCCCTGCACGACGGTCTCGCCGAGCCCCCAGGCGCCGCTGATGACGACGGCGCGCGGGAAGCCGGTCTCCGTATCGAGCGAGAACATCACGCCGGAGCCGGCGATGTCGGAGCGCACCATCAGCTGCACGCCGACGGAAAGCGCCACCTGCATGTGGTCGAAGCCCTTCGTCTCGCGATAGCTGATCGCCCGGTCCGTGAAGAGCGAGGCGTAGCAGCGGCGGCAGGCGTCGAGCACGTCGCCCTCGCCCCGCACGTTGAGGAAGGTCTCCTGCTGGCCGGCGAAGCTCGCCTCCGGCAGGTCCTCGGCCGTGGCGCTCGACCGCACGGCGACGGCGACCGCATCGCGCTTCGCCTCGCGGCAGAGATCCGCATAGGCGCCGCGGATCGCGGCCGCGATCGGATCGGGAAAGGCGCCGTCGAGGAACATGCGCCGGACCGCCTGGCCGGTCTCGTGGAGCGTCTGCCGGCCGGCCTTGTAGGCGTCGAGCTCGCCGCGGATGCCGGCCTCGATCCCGTTCTCCGCGACATAGGCGCGGTAGGCCGCCGCGGTCGTGGCGAAGCCGCCGGGCACGCGCACGCCGCGCCGGGCGAGCGACCTGATCATCTCGCCGAGCGAGGCGTTCTTGCCGCCGACCTTCGCGACGTCCGAAGAGCTCGCCTCCTGCAGCGGCAGCACGAATTCGTTTGTCATGGATCTGCACCTCGCATCGGCGTTCCCGCGCTCTCTCGCAGGATAGGCGCCATGCCTCCTTGAGGCAGGTCAAAGCCGCTGCCGACCGGACCGGGAAACGCCCCTGGTTAATCCTCCGTTGCCGCCGCGCCTGGCCTATTCGCCCGGCTGGCCGCGGCGCGTGCCGTCCTTGTGCCAGAACACGAAGCGGTGCTGGATCCAGACCACGGACCAGAAGGTCGCGAGGCCGAGCAGCGACAGGTAGATGATGAGCGCGAAGACGCGCGGCGTGCTGAGCTGGGACGAGGCGGTGCGGATGAGATGGCCGAAGCCCTGGCCGCCGCCCACGAACTCCGCCGTGATCGCCCCCGCCACGACGCCGATCGCGGCGATCTTCAGCCCGGTGAAGAGATGGGGCATCCCGGTCGGGATCTTGAGCTTGAAGAGGGTCTGCCAGCGGCTCGCGCCCATCGTCTTGAAGAGCATGCGGGCGTTCTCGTCGGCCGCGTGCAGGCCGGCGGCCGTGCCGACCACGATCGGAAAGGTCGCGATGAAGGCCGCGAGCGCGACCTTGGACGAGATGCCGAAGCCGAGCCAGGAGATGAAGATCGGCGCGAAGGCGACCTTCGGCATCGTGTCGATCGCGACGAGATAGGGAAGCACCGCCCGTTCGCCGAGCTTCGTCTCGCCGACGAGGACGCCAAGGCCGAAGCCGAGCGCGACCGCGATCAGGAAGCCGATCAGCACCTCCTTGGCGGTGACCCGGAACGAGGCGAGCAGGTAGCCGCCGGAAAGCATGTTGGCGCCGATCGCGACGATCTCCTCCGCCGTCTCGAGCGGCGAGGGCAGGATGATCCGGGACACGAGCCCGAAGGAATAGACGAGCTGCCAGACCGCCACGAAGGCGACGAAGATCGCCAGCATCGCGACGGCGCGGGGGATCCGGTCGATCCAGGATTCCTCCTCGACCCAGACCGTGTCCTCGCCGACGGCTTCGTCCTCATGCGCGACGGCGGCGTCGGTCACGGTGATCCTCCCTGCCCGAGCTGGTCGCGGATCCGGTCCACCAACCGCCCGAAGCGCGGCTCCGTCATCATGTGGAGCGTGCGCGGACGCGGCAGATCGACCTCCACGGCGTCGACGAACCGCCCCGGCCGCGGCGACATGACGTAGACGATGTCGGACAGGATCACCGCTTCGGGTATGGAATGGGTCACCAGGAACGCCGTCGAGTTCTGCTCGCGGCAGATCCGCTGCAGCTCCATGTTCATGAAGTCGCGCGAGAGCTCGTCGAGCGCGCTGAACGGCTCGTCGAGGAGGAGCACGGCCGGCTCCGTGATGAGCATCCGGCAGATCGCCGCGCGCTGGGCCATGCCGCCGGAAAGCTCGTTCGGATAGACGTGCTCGAAGCCGGAGAGGCCGACGAGCTCCAGCAGCCCGCGGGCGGCGCCGTGCTTGCCGCGCGCCGCCGCCTTGCCGTCGCGGATCTCGATCGGCAGCACCACGTTCTCGAGCGTGGTCCGCCAGGGGAAGAGCGTCGCCTGCTGGAACATCATCCCGATCTCGCGGCGCGGGCCGGTGACCGGCCTGCCTTCGAGGACGACGCTCCCGGTGGACGGCGGCAGCACCCCGGCCATGATCTTGAGGAGGGTGGACTTGCCGCAGCCGCTCGGGCCGATGATTGAGGAGAAGCTGCCCTCCCTCAGCGTCAGCGTCACGGTGTCGAGCGCCTGCACGTTCCGCCGCGGGAACGCCTTGCTGACCCCCTTGAGCTGGTAGACCGGCCGGCCCTCAGGGCCGGCCGAAGGCGCCGCAGAGCGGACCGCAGCCGTCACGCTCAGCCGTCCTTGTTCCAGACCTCGACGAACTCGTTGGTGAACGCCTTGCTGAGATCCTGCTTCTCCTTGAGACCGTCGGAGGCGATGAGCGTCTCCTGCCAGGTCTCCCAGTTCGCCGGCGGCTGGTAGCCGTAGCCCTCGGCCTGGTCGCCGATATCCATCTTCACGAGCAGCTGGTCGAGGAGGGCATTGGCGAGCGCGGTGTCCTCGCCCTCCTGGGGATTGCCCGTCTTGGCATGCGCCAGCACCTTCTCGCGGTTCGCCGGGTCCATGCCGAACTTCGTGCCGCGCACGAGCGCGCGCCCGAAGCCCTCGATCACCTGCGGGTTCTCGGTCATGTAGGAGCGGAGCACGGCGAAGCCGTTTCCGAAGAAGGCCTTGAACGGCTCGGGCGTGATCTCCCGCAGCTTCAGGCCGCGCGTCGTCATGATGGCCGCGTCGCTGGTCGCCGCCGCATAGCCTTCGATGTCGCCGCGCTCGAAGGCGGCCGCCGCCGTGCCGCCGTCGCCGACGGGGAGGAAGGTGTAGTCCTTGCCCTCCTCCATGCCGGCATCGGCGAGGATGGCGCGCGCGAACCCGACCTCCGCGCCGTCGGCCGTGCCGACGCCGATCACCTTGCCCTTCAGGTCCGCCGGCTTCTGGTAGTCCGACTCGTCGCGGACCACGATGCCGAAGATGCTCTTCGGGTTGAGATTGTAGATGAAGACGACGTCTTCGCCCCGCTCGCGCGCGGCGAGCACCGGCGCCGGCCCCGGCAGGCCGATCTGAGCCTGGCCGGCGGCCATCGCCTGGAGCACCTGAGACGAGCCGTCGACGGCCTGCACCGTGACGTTGAGGCCCTCCTCCCTCATGTAGCCTTCGCCGATCGCGACATGCATCGGCCAGACGTTGAGCGCCGACGGATTCGGCAGGACGACCGTGATTTCCTTCGTCTGCGCCGACGCCTCCCCGCCGGGCAGCGGCGCCAGCCAGAGGGCTGCGAGGGCTCCGAGTAGAGCGCCGAAGCGCCTTCCGCTATTCATGTCTTTCCTCCCGCTGAACCTGTGTTCTTCCAGCAACTAGACGTGCCGGTTCACCGATTGTGCATCGGAACCGCAGGCTGTCAAAACGATCGCGTGACCGCCGCTCACGATTTCGGGATCAACTCCGGGTGATGGACGGCCAATAGGCGGCGAGCGTGCCCGCATCGCGCCCCGCCCAGCCGCTGCGAGCCGCGTCCTCGTAGACGGCGAGCGCGCTCTCGGCGAGCGGAAGCCCGTAGCCGAGACGGTCCGCCTCGCCGATCATGGTTCTCAGGTCCTTGAGCAGCGTCTCGACCGTGAAGGAGGGAGGCGGCTCCTCGCCCGCCAGCGCCGTCGCGATGGCCGGGCCGCGCGCCTTCAGAAGGTTGGGCCCGCCGGTCGTATCGGCGAGGAGATCGATGAGCCAGGCCGTGTCGACGCCGAGATGGCGCGAGAGCGCGTAGGCCTCCCCGAGCGCCTGGAAATAGAGCATCAGCGGAAGGTTCACGGTGAGCTTCACGCTCGCGCCGGAACCCGCCGGCCCGATATGCTCGACGCGCCGGCACAGGCAGTCGAGGATCGGCCGCGCCCGGGCGACGGCCTCCGCGCTGCCGCCGGCAAGGCCGATCAGGCGGCCCTGGCGGGCCGGGCCGACCGACCCGCTGACGGCGCATTCCACGAAGGCGGCGCCCTTCGCCCCGACTGCTTCCGACAGCCGCATCTGCGTCGCGGGCGGCACCGTGCTCATCTCGATGAAGAGCTGGCCCGCCACGTCGCCCGACAGGAGCCCCTCCGGTCCGCGATAGACCGCCTCCACCGCCTCGCTGTCCGTGACGATCGAGATCACCGCTTCGACCGCGCCTGCGAGCGCGGCGGGCGTTTCGGCCACCTCCGCCCCGGAGCCGGCGAGCGCCTCCGCCTTCGCCCGTGTCCGGTTCCAGACCACGAGTTCGTGGCCGCATTCCGCGAGCCGGTCGGCGAAGGCCTTGCCCATCGCGCCGAGCCCGACGATTCCGATCCGCATCGCGCTCCCCTCCCCTTTTCAGGCGGAGGCTAGCACGGTCGGCCGGGACCGCCGATCGGCCGTCCGATCACAGGATTGTCAGGTCAGATCTCGTCCTTCACCTGGGCATGCGAGAGCATGGTGAAGAGCGCGGTCCCGCCGAAGATGTTGCCGATCAGCACCGGGACCGTGAAGTTGGCGAGCATCGCCCCGAACCCGAGCTCTCCCGACAGGACGAGCAGGAACGCCTCGACGCTCCCGGCGACGATGTGGGTGAACCCGGCCGCGGCGATGAGCCAGGTGATCATCGTGATGACGAGGAACCGGCTCGATTCGGCGCTCGGCAGGAGCCAGACCATGGTGGCGATCAGGAAACCCGAGCTGACGCCCATGAAGAGCATCTCCCACCAGCCCTTCTCCATCATGTGGCGCGAGATTTCGAGCATGGCCTGGCGGATATCGTCGTCGAGGACGGGCCCGAAGCTGCAGAAGAGCGCGGCCACGAAGGTGCCGACCATGTTCGCCGCGAAGACGACGGACCACAGCCGGGCGAGGCGGAGAAGGTTGCCGGCCGTCAGCTTGCGGGCGACCGGAAGGACGACGGTGATGGTGTTCTCGGTGAAGAGCTGCTGGTGCGCGAGCACCACGATCAGGAAGCCCACGCTGTAGCCGAGGCTGTCGACGAGGGGCCGCCATTCGGCCGCGGGCAGGTGGATCCGGAGAACGGCCTGCGCGAGAACCGAAAAGCTGATCGAGAGGCCGGCCGCCATGCCCGACCACCAGAGCGAGCTGAGCGGCCGGTCGAGCTCCTCCTCGCCCTGCTGGCGGACGATCTCGTAGATCACCGGCGTCCGCAGCCGGAGCCGCTCCTCCACCTCCTTCGCCTCGTCGGCGCTGATCGCCTTGTTCTCGGCCTGGATCTCGGCGGCCTTTTCGCGGCGGCTCTTCGCCCGTTCCGGCTCGTGCGTCATGAAGGGGCGTGCACCTCGCGATTGCGGCGACTGCAGCGCCGGACGTGGGAAGGTTAGGCGGCACGGCGGGAAAGGCGAGAGGCGCGGGCGCAATTTCGCCTTTCCGACCAGGAGTCGCCCCCGCTCCGAGCGGCGCGGCCTTCCCTTGTTGATGCCCGGTTGCCGGTGTTAGAGCGGAGCCGTGAGGCCGGGCGCCTCGCCGGCCCTGTCCAATCCTCGCACCGGAGCTCCCCAGCCGTGACGATCCGCTTCCATGTCGGCGATCTGCCGGACCTTTCCCGCTATACCGGAGCGGTCGCGATCGACACCGAGACGATGGGACTGCGCCCGGGACGCGACCGCCTCTGCCTCGTCCAGCTCTCGCCCGGCGACGGCACGGTGGATGTCGTGCAGATCCTGCAGGGCCAGCGCGAGGCGCCGAACCTGGTCGCGCTGCTTTCCGACCCCGAACGGCCCAAGATCTTCCACTATGCGCGGTTCGACGTCGCCGTGCTGCGCCACACGTTCGGAATCGTGACGGCCCCCGTCTTCTGCACCAAGATCGCCTCCCGCCTCGTGCGCACCTATACCGACCGGCACGGCCTCAAGGACCTCGCGCGCGAGCTGCTCGGCATCGAGCTCAGCAAGCAGCAGCAATCCTCCGACTGGGGCGCTCCGGTGCTCTCCGAGGCGCAGCTCGACTATGCCGCCTCCGACGTGCTCTATCTCCATGCCATGAAGGAGGTGCTCGAGACGCGGCTCGCGCGCGAGGGCCGGCGCCACATCGCGGATGCCTGCTTCGCGTTCCTTGCGACCCGCGCCGAGCTCGATCTCCTCGGCTGGGAGGACACGGACATCTTCGCGCATAGCTGAGCCCGCCGGCCGCACCGACGGCGGGACGCCATCAAAACACCATACCGGCCGCGATAAGGCCCGGGCGACACATGGACTGGCAAGCTGACGGCACGATGGCAGCTCCGTCGATCGGGGCGCCCTGGCAGACGACGAAGGAGACGCGCCGCCGGCTCCAGCGCTTCCGCGCGGCACGCCGGCATTCGCGTCTCGTCCGGATCCTCCGGCGCCTGCTGCCGGTCTCGGGCGTCCTCGTCATCGTGGCGATCGGCCTCGCGGTACGGCTCGCCGCCCCCGGGGACTTCGACGTCTCGGTCGCGCGCACGACCGTGACGCGCAACTCCGTCATCATGGAGAACCCGAGGCTTTCCGGCTTCGACCGCTTCAACCGCGAATATACGGTCACCGCCGACACCGCGACGCAGCTCCTCTCGGCGCCCGACGAGGTGGTGCTCGACGGCATCAACGCCCATCTCATCCTGCCGGGCCGGGGCACGGCCGACGTCATCGCGGCGGCGGGCACGTTCAACAACGCACAGAGCAAGCTCGACCTTCGAAACGGCGTGGAAGTCCGCTCCAGCGAAGGTTACGCCTTGCATATGCAGGATGCCGACATCGATATGAAGGGCGGAACGCTCGCGACATCGAAGCCGGTCCGGATCGAGTATCAGGACAGCGTGACGGTGGCCGAGGGCTTGCATGTCTCGGAGGGCGGCGAGGTGATCGTGCTCGACGGGAACGTCCGGACCAATCTGATGCCCCCGAAGCGCGCTGCGGCGACGGGCACGGGCGAAACCGAAGAGCCGCAACCGGGGGATCGGGAATGACCAGACTGCCGCAGGCGATCCTTGTCGCCGCCTTCGCCGCCGCCGTCGCGGCCGGCCCCGCTTCGACCGCGTCCGCGCAGGGCTTCGGCGAGGCCTTCACCGGCCTTTCGACCGACTCCGACCAGCCGATCCAGATCGAGGCGGACCAGCTCGAGGTGCAGGATGCCAAGAAGCTCGCCATCTACCGCGGCAATGTCCGCGTCCTCCAGGGCAACACCGTCCTGAAGACGGCCGAGCTCCGCGTCTACTACACCGGGCGGCCGGGCGGCGGCGCGGCGCAGAGCGCGAGTACATCCACCCCGCAGGGCGGCCCCGCCGGGTCGAGCGTGGAGAGGATCGAGGCCTATGGCGGCGTGGTGGTGCAGTCCGACACCCAGACCGCGACCGGCAACCGCGCCGTCTTCGAGATGGCGAAGGATACGGTGACGCTGATCGGCAATGTCGTGCTGACGGAGGCGGACAACGTCGTGCGCGGCGAGCGGCTCGTCGTCAACCTGAAGACGAAGGAAGCGAAGGTCGAGGGCGGCCGCGTCCAGACCATCCTCGCGCCGTCGCGGACGGAAGGCCAGGCGCGTTGAACGATGCCGCGCCTCCCCGGCCGGCGGCCGCATACGGAGCGGCTCTGCGCCAAGAGGCGGCCACCCGGCCGTCCGGGCTCGGACCGATCGGCCGCATCCTGGGCTTCGGCCGAGGCCGCGGGACGCCCGCGCGGCCGGACGACGAACCGCTCGACGGTCCACCCATCCAGGGCGCCCAGGGCTGGCTCGTCGCGCGCGGCCTCAGGCGGAGCTTCAAGAAGCGGGTCGTGGTCGAGAACGTCTCGCTCGCCGTCCGGCAGGGCGAGGCGGTCGGCCTGCTCGGTCCGAACGGGGCGGGCAAGACCACCGTCTTCTACATGATCACCGGCCTGATCCGCGCCGAGGCAGGGCGGATCGAGCTCGACGGCTACGACATCACGCCGTTCCCGATGTACCAGCGGGCGCGGCTCGGCATCGGCTACCTCCCGCAGGAAGCCTCGATCTTCCGCGGGCTCAGCGTGGAGGACAACATCCGCGCGGTGCTCGAGATCGTCGAGCCGGACCGCCGGCGGCGCGAGGCGGAGCTCGACGGCCTGCTCGCCGAGTTCCACATCGAGCATCTGAGAAAGTCCCCCTCGATCGCGCTTTCGGGCGGCGAGCGCAGGCGGTGCGAGATCGCCCGCGCGCTCGCAAGCCGGCCGGCCTTCATCCTGCTCGACGAGCCCTTCGCGGGCATCGATCCGATCGCCGTCGGCGACATCCAGACGCTGGTCCGCCACCTCACCAACCGCGGCATCGGCGTGCTCATCACCGACCACAATGTCCGCGAGACGCTCGGCCTCATCGACCGCGCCTACATCATCCATTCCGGCCGGGTGCTGACGGAGGGCCGTCCGGCCGCGATCATCGCAAACCCCGAAGTCCGGCGCGTCTATCTCGGCGAACAGTTCAGGCTTTGACTCGCAATTTGCCCCGGCTATGGTGGCCTCGTGGCCGGCGGGGGCACTGATCGAGCCGGCGAACCGGGGCGTCTGCATCATGGGTCTCTCCGTCAATCTGCAGCTGAGGCAGAGCCAGTCGCTCGTCATCACGCCGCAGCTCATGCAGGCGATCAGGCTCCTTCAGATGACGAGCCTGGAGCTCGACCGATTCATCGAGGCGGAGCTGGAGCAGAACCCGCTGCTGGAGCGCGCGGAGGCGGAGGAGAGCGCCCGCGGCGAGGCCGAGCCGCAGGCGTCCGCCCCGGAGGAGGGCGGGCTCGACCTCGATGCCGGCGCCGAGCGCGAGCCGGCCGAGCCCGATGTCGACCTGCCGCCCTATGCGCCCGAATCCGCCCGCCTCGCGACCGCGGCGGCCGCACCGGAATGGTCGGCCATCGAGGAGCGGGTGGCGGCCACGGAGAGTCTCGAGGCGTTCATCGAGCGCCAGATCGACAACCGTCTCGCGGACGAGCGCGACCGCTTCATCGCGCGCGTCCTGCTCGGCCATCTCGACCAGGCCGGCTATCTCGTCGCCGATCTCGGCGCGATCGCCGAAGAGCTCGGCGCGCCGCCCTGCCGGATCGAGCGGGTCCTCGCGGCGTGCCAGACGTTCGAGCCGACGGGCGTCTTCGCGCGCTCGCTGCGGGAATGCCTCGCGCTGCAGCTCGCCGAGCGGAACCGGCTCGACCCCGCCATGCAGGCGCTCCTCGACAATCTCGCTTTGCTCGCCGCCCGCAACACGGCCGCCCTCCGGCTCGCCTGCGGGGTGGACGCCGAGGACCTCGCGCAGATGGTGGCCGAGATCAGGGCGCTCGACCCGAAGCCCGGCGCGGCCTTCGCGTCGGAGCCCGTCGAGCCGCTCGTGCCCGACGTGCTGGTGCGTCCGGCCTCCGACGGCGGCTGGCTCGTCGAGCTCAACGAGGCCAATCTTCCGCGCGTGCTCATCGACCGGGCGAGCTACGCCCAGTTCGTCGGGCGCGGCGACGGCGAAACCCGCCGCTTCGTCGCCGACTGCCTGCAGAAGGCGAACTGGCTCGTCCGCAGCCTCGACCAGCGCTCCCGCACCATCCTCAAGGTCTCGGCCGAGATCGTGCGCCAGCAGGAGGGCTTCCTCGCCCATGGCGTCTGCGCGCTGAAGCCGCTCAACCTCCGCATGATCGCGGATGCGGTGGGTGTCCATGAATCGACGGTGAGCCGCGCGACCGCCGGCAAGACGATGGCGACGCCCCGCGGCATCTTCGAGCTGAAGTTCTTCTTCTCGACGGCGCTTCCGGCGAGCGGCGGCGGCGAGGCGCATTCCGCCGAATCCGTGAAGCACCGCATCCGCACCCTGATCGCCGGCGAACGTCCGGAGGCCGTCCTTTCCGACGATTCCATCGTCGAGATGCTCAATTCCGACGGGATCGAGATCGCCCGCCGGACCGTGGCGAAATACCGGGAGATGATGGGCATCGCGTCCTCGGTTCAGCGCAGGCGGGAGAAGCGGGCGGAGCTCGCGTCCTGAGCGGCGGGCCGCCGGGCGGCGCATTGACTTGGTGCGGATGCGCGATTACACGTCCGGCCCTCATCGGGGACCCGTCAGCGCTCGGATCCGGTTCCGATAGAATGTCGCAACGGATGCAGGACATCATGGCGCTGAAGATTTCCGGCAAGAACTTCGATATCGGGCAAGCGTTGCGCAGCCGTATAGAGACCGAAGTTCGCGACGCCGTGGGAAAGTACTTCGACGGCAGCTTCTCCGGACACGTCACGATCGGCAAGAACAGCCGCATCTTCGAGACCGAGTGCGCGCTCCACCTCGACACCGGGATCGTGTTCGAGGCGCGGGCGGAGGCGCCCGACGCCACGCTGAGCTTCGACCAGGCGGCGACCCGCCTCGAGAAGCGGCTGCGGCGCTACAAGCGGCGGCTGAAGGGCCACAAGCGGGCCCCGCAGGAGGCCGAGCTTTCCGAGGCGGCCACCTTCCTGCTCACGCCGCCGGCGGAAGAAGACGAGGTGGCGGACGATTACGCCCCGGCCATCGTGGCCGAGACGCGCACGGTGCTCCGCACGCTGTCGGTCAGCGCCGCCGTCCTGGAGCTCGACAGGGTCGAAACGCCCGTCGTGGTCTTCCGCAATCAGAGCCACGGCGGCATCAACGTCGTCTACCGACGCCCGGACGGCCATTTCGGCTGGATCGACCCGGTGCTCGTGGACGGCGTCGCCGCGGCCGGATCGGGTTGACGACGTGCGCGCCCGCGCGAACGCCAGGGCCCCTCAAGAGGAACCCTCATGGATCTGAGCGATCTACTGACGCCTGATTCGGTGCTCCCGGCGCTCAAGGCGCAGAGCAAGAAGCAGGTGATCCAGGACCTGAGCGAGAAGGCCTCGCGGCTGACCGGCATTCCGGAGCGCGAAATCTTCGACACCATCCTGCAGCGCGAGCGGCTCGGCTCGACCGGCGTCGGTCACGGCGTCGCCATTCCGCACGGAAAGCTCGCCGCCGTGACGAAGCTGACGGGCGTCTTCGCCCGCCTCGCCCGACCGGTCGAATTCGATTCCCTCGACGAGCAGCCGGTCGATCTCGTCTTCCTGCTGCTCGCACCGGAGAGCGCCGGCGCGGACCACCTGAAGGCGCTGGCGCGCATCGCCCGGGTGCTGCGCGATCCGAACTTCGCCCAGAAGCTGCGGTCGACCGCGGACGCCAAGGCGCTCTATGCGCTGCTGATCAAGCCGACGCCGGAAACCAACGCCGCCTGAGCGGCGGGACCTCTTCCTCTTCCAGAATGCATTCCGGCCAGACCGGTGCAGGGGCGCAGCGGCGCCGGCCCGGCGCTGCCGGAAGGCCCGCCGGGCGCTTCGCAAGGTCGCGCCCGGCAGGACGATTCGTCAGTGGACGCTCACCGTCTCGAGGTCGTGCTCGCTCGCATTGGCGAGCGCGGCCGCCCGGTTGTCGGTCAGCATGATGGGCTTGCCCTCGGCGCTGATCAGCGCCCAGAGGTCCATCCCGGGCTCGAGCTGGGGCGCCTGCGGGAAGATGGCGCGCACCTCCTCGGACCGGATCTGCCTCAGATAGGCGATCTCCCCGCCCCCGAGCCGTTCGAACACCTCGGCCGGCATCGCCTTCGACTGCGTTTCTGCCATTGTGGTCTCCTTGATGGGTCTCAGTCGCGCGAGGTGATCTTCACTTTGCGGACGGTCCGTTCGGGATCGGGCCGCACGAGCTCGACGGAGAGCAGTCCGTCCTTGAGGTCCGCGCCGAGGACCTCCATGCCGTCGGCCAGGACGAACGTCTTCTGGAACTGCCGGGCCGCGATGCCGCGATGAAGGAAATCCCGCTGGGCCGCGTCGTCCGGCTGCCTGCCGCGGATCACGAGCTCGTTGTCCTCCACCGTGATGTCGATGTCGTCCGGACGGAACCCGGCGACCGCGACGGTGATCCGAAGCCGGGCGGGGGAGCCCTCGCCGCCGCGCATCCGCTCGATATTGTAGGGCGGGTACCCGTCGGAGCCGCTCTTCGACACCCTGTCCAGGAGCCTCTCGATCTCGTCGAAACCGACCAGGAGCGGGCTCGAAAACGGCGTCATGCGCGTCATTGCAAAGTCCTCGATGAAGCGACTTCGCTGTCCGGACCCCGAAGGCATCCGGCCTGCCTACGGAATATGGGGGGACCCGGTGCGGCCTTCAAGCAAGCGGCGGACGCCGGCGCAGGCCACCGGCGACGGGCGGCGCACGCCCACCCGGGCCGGCGATCAGGCGATCGCGTCCATCGCGTCGTCGGTGAGGCCCGCCGGCACGATCGTGATCGGGATCGGGAAGCTGCCGGACCCCTTGGCCGCGATCGAAGTGACGAGCGGCCCCGGCCCCTCGCTGCTCTCGCCGGCGGCGAGCACGAGGATCGCGATGTCCTCGTCGTCCTCGATGAGCTTGCGGATCTCCTCGGCCCGCTTGCCCTCCCGGATGACGAGCTCCGGCTCGACGTTCGACACGTCGCGCCCCCTGGCGGCGTGGCGCGCGAGCATGGTCTGCGCCTTCTCGAGCGCCTCCGCGCGCATGATGTCCTCGACGCCCAGCCAGTGCTGCGGGCCTTCCGGCTCGATCACGTAGAGGAGAACGAGCGCGCCGCCGGTCCGCTGCGCGCGCTTGGCCGCGTAGACGAGCGCGCGCACGCATTCGGGCGTGTCGTCCACGATCACGAGAAACTTGCGCTTGTGGCCCTCTTCGAGGGCGCGCCGCGGCTTCATCATCGGATCATGCTGCCATTCGCCGGCTAGCCCGGCAAGCCGCCGCGCCGCGTCCGCAGGAACCCGACGACGTCCTTGACCCCGTTCATGACGGGCTCGGCGAGCGCGGCCGCCCGCTCCGCGCCATCGGCGAGAACCGCATCGATATGGGCCGGATCGGCGGTCAGGCGGCGCATCTCGGCGGCGACCGGAGCGAGCTTCTCGACCGCGAGATCGGAGAGCGCGGGCTTGAAGCTCGAGAACTGGGCGCCTCCGAACGTGCGCAGCACCTCCTCCTTGCTGGTGCCGGCGAGCGCCGCGTAGATCCCGACCAGATTGTCGGCCTCGGGCCGGGCGGCAAGCCCGGCGATCTCGGAGGGCAGCGGCTCGGGGTCGGTGCGCGCCTTGCGGAACTTCTGCGCGATCGCATCGGCATCGTCCGTCAGGTTGATGCGCGAATAATCCGAAGGGTCCGACTTCGACATCTTCTTGGAACCGTCGCGCAGGCTCATGACCCGGGTCGCCGGGCCGGCGATGAGCGGCTCGGGCAGCGGAAAGAACGCATCGCCGAAGCCGAGTTCGGCGATGCGGTCCGCATAGTCGTTGTTGAACTTCTGCGCGATGTCGCGGGCGAGCTCCAGGTGCTGCTTCTGGTCCTCCCCGACCGGCACGTGCGTCGCCCTGTAGGCGAGGATGTCCGCCGCCATCAGGTTCGGATAGACGAAGAGGCCCGTCGAGGCGTTCTCGCGGTCCTTGCCGGCCTTCTCCTTGAACTGCGTCATGCGGTTGAGCCAGCCCATGCGGGCGACGCAGTTGAACACCCATGCGAGCTCGGCATGCGCCGACACCTGGCTCTGGTTGAAGACGATGTGCCGGACCGGATCGATGCCGGCGGCGAGGAACGCCGCCGTCACCTCGCGCGTGCTCTGGCGGAGGTCGTTCGGGTCCTGCCAGACCGTGATCGCATGCATGTCGACGACGCAATAGATGCAGTCGTGGCTCTCCTGCATGGCGACGAAGCGCGTGATCGCGCCGAGATAGTTGCCGAGATGGAGGTTGCCGGTCGGCTGCACGCCGGAGAAGACGCGCTCGGGGAAACTGGTCATGTCGGATCTGGTATGGCTGGCCCGGCCGGCCTTATGGCCAATGGGCGGGGCGCGCGCAAGGCTCAGCGCCGTCGCAGATTGCGCGCGATGCTGCGAAAGTCCGCCGCGCCGGTGAGTTGCGCCGCCCCGAAATAGAAGAACGCCCCGCCGAGGACGAGCACGGCGAGCGCGAAGGCCTGCGTCGCGAGGCCCGCTTCCGGCCGGAACGGCGCGGAGAAGACGCGCGCGCCGAGGAAGAGCACCGCCGCCATCAGGGCAAGCGTCGCGGCGAGGCGCGGCAGCCGCCTGAGCAGCATGCCGTCGAGCGCGAACTGCGAGCGGCGCCGCAGCGTGAGGAGGAGCAGGGCGCAATTGATCCAGCTTGCGACGGCCTCCGCCGTCGCGATCCCCGCCTCGGCGAGGCGCGGGAAGAGAATGAGCGCCAGCGTGACGTTCACGGCGGCGGAGATCCCGGCGAAGACCATCGGCGTGCGCGTATCCTCGCGCGCGAAATAGCCGGGCGTGAACACCTTGATCATGACGAAGGCCGGCAGGCCGAGCCCGAAGATCCGGAGCGCCCGGGCGGTCGCTTCGGTCGTCTCCGGCGTGAACGCCCCGCGCTCGAAGAGCACCCGGATGATCTCCTCCGGCACGACCACCAGCGCGGTCGCCGCCGGCAGGGTCAGGAACAGCGCGAATTCGAGGGCGCGGTTCTGCGTATGCGTCGCCTCGCGCAGATGGCCGGCCTTCAGCGTGCGCGAGAGCTCCGGCAGGAGCACGACGCCGATCGCGATCCCGATCACGCCGAGCGGCAGCTGGTAGATGCGGTCGGCGAACTGCAGGACGGCGATCGCG
Source organism: Propylenella binzhouense (assembly GCF_009866965.1). Classification (GTDB taxonomy): domain Bacteria; phylum Pseudomonadota; class Alphaproteobacteria; order Rhizobiales; family Afifellaceae; genus Propylenella; species Propylenella binzhouense. The sequence goes on from NZ_SPKJ01000018.1 coordinate 48,830, forward strand.
CCTTCCCTGGTGGAGGCGATGATCTGGCCGATGAAGAGGTTGATCTGGATGATGCCGCCCGAAAGCGCGGCCGGCGCCATCAGCACGAGAAGCCGCCTCACGGCGGGCGTGAGGCGCGGCACGCGCGGCCGCACGCTGAAGCCGATCCGGTGCGCGGCGAACGCGACCATGACGAGCTGGGCGACGCCGGCGACGAGCACCGACCAGCTCAGGATCCGGCCGACCGCAGCGCCGTCGAGCCCGCGCCAGATGCCGTAGCCGATGCCGGCGATGGTCACCACGTTGAGCAGCGTCGGCGCGAGCGCGGCCACGAAGAAGCGGCGATGGGCGTTCAGCACCCCGCTCAGCATCGCCGTCAGCGACATGCAGACGAGATAGGGGAACATCACCCGGAACAGCTCGACCGTGAGCGCGAACTTGCCGGCATCGCTCCGGAAGCCGGGGGCGATGAGCGCCACGATGAGCGGCGTCGCGACCATGACGACGGCCGTGAGGGCCGCGAGCACGAGGGCGAGCGCCGCCAGCACCTCCTCCGCGAAGCGGCGCGCCGCCGCCTCCCCCTCGCCTTCGAGCGTGCGCGAGAAGAGGGGGATGAAGGCGGAGTTGAACGCGCCCTCCGCCAGCAGCCGGCGGAAGAGATTGGGAAACCGGAAGGCGGCGTAGAACGCGTCGGCGACCGGTCCGGCGCCGAGCGCGGCGGCGACCATCATCTCCCGCACGAAGCCGAGCAGCCGGCTTGCCAGCGTCGCGCCCCCGACGCTGACGAACTTCGCGACGAGGCTCACGAGACCTTGCTCTCCGCCGCCTGCGTCTCGGCCGTTCCGATCGCGTCGAGGAGCCGCCGCCGGATGCGCGTCTGGCGGGCCTTCGCCGTGACCTGGTGGCCGACGAGGTCGGTGACGTAGAAGGTGTCGACGACGCGCTCGCCGAAGGTCGCGATATGCGCCGAAGCGATGTCGAGGCTGAGCTCCGCGATCGCATGCGTCAGTTCGAACAGGAGGCCGGTGCGGTCGAGGCACTCCACCTCGATCACGGTGAAGCGGTCGGACAGGTTGTTGGTGAGCCGGACCTGCGGCTCGATGGTGAAGGCGTCGCCGCGCCGGCTCTTGCGGCGCTTGCGCGCGAGCGTGTCGGGGATGCGCACGCGCCCCTCGAGCGCCTGCTCCATCATGGCGACGATCCGCTCGCCGCGCCGCTCTTCGTCCGCGTCCTGCTCGAAGGCGCGCGAGACCACGATCGTGTCGAGCGCACGGCCGTCCATGGTGGTGTAGATCTGGGCATAGACGATGTTCGCGTCCGCCGCCGCGCAGGCGCCCGCCATCAGCGACAGGATGCGCGGATGGTCCGGCGTCAGGATGGTGATCTCCGTCGCGCCCTCGAAGGCCATCGGCCTGATGTCGGCGGCGAAGGGGCGGTCGGCCGCCTCGGCGCTGCGGATGAGCTCCGCCTGGCGGACCTGGTGCTCCTCGTCGACCCGCATCCAGTATGCGGGATAATGCAGCGCCAGCAGCCGCTCGCGCTCCGCCGGCGTCCAGTCGGAGAGCCGCGCCTCGAGCTGCCGCTGCGCCTCCGCCACCTTGGCCGAGCGCGTCTCGCGCCCCAGGCCGCCGGTGAGGACGGCCTCCGTCTCGTAGTAGAGCGTGCGCAGGAGCTGTCCCTTCCAGCCGTTCCAGACGCCCGGGCCCACCGCCCTGATGTCGCAGACGGTCAGGATCAGGAGCAGGTTCAGCCGCTCCATCGACTGCACGATATGGGCGAAGTCGCGGATCGTCCGGCGGTCGGCGAGATCGCGCGACTGGGCGAAGCGCGACATGGTGAGGTGCTGCTCGATGAGCCAGGCCACCAGCTCCGTCTGGCCCTGGGACATCCCGAAGCGCGGGCAGAGCCTGCGCGCCACGCGGGCGCCGGCGACGGAATGGTCCTCCGGCCGCCCCTTCGCGATGTCGTGGAGGAGCAGCGTCACGTAGAGGAGCGTCGGGTCCTTCAGCTTCGGCAGCAGCTCGGCGGATAGCGGGTGGTCGTTGGCGATCCGGCCGAGCTGGAGGTCCGCGAGCGCGCCGACGGCGCGGATCAGGTGCTCGTCGACCGTGTAGTGGTGATACATGTTGAACTGCATCATCGCCACGATCCGCCCGAAATCGGGAATGAACCGGCCGAGCACGCCGGCCTCGTTCATCTGGCGCAGGACGAGCTCCGAGCGCTCGGGATTGCGCAGGATGTCGAGGAAGAGCCGGTTGGCCTCGGGATCCTGCTGGAGCGCCCGGTCGATGCGCCGCAGCGAGAGCGTGATGAGCCGCGTCGCCTCGGGATGGAGCGCGATGTCGTGGGTGCCCGCCAGGCTGAAGATCCGGATCATGTTCACCGGATCCCGCTCGAACACGTTCGGGTCCGCCACGTTGATGCGTTCGTTGTCGACGACGAAATCCGGGATCGTCGGAAGCGCCCTGCGGCGGCCGGTGAGCCCCCGCAGGAACCGGTTGAGCCGCGGGGCGGGCTTTTCCTGCCGCGCCTCGAGCGCCGCGCAGACGATCCGCGTCAGGCCGCCGACATCCTTGGCCACCAGGAAATAGTGCTTCATGAAGCGCTCGACGGCGTGGAGCCCGGGATGGCGCTGGTAGCCGAGCCGGCGCGCGAGCTCGGCCTGGATGTCGAAGGAAAGCCGCTCCTCGGCGCGGTTGGCGACGAAGTGCAGGTGGCACCGCACCGCCCACAGGAAGTCGTTGCACTTCCGGAAGAGGCGGAGCTCCGCCCGGCTGAGCAGTCCGGCATCGACGAGCGCCTGCTCCGAGGAGACGCGGTAGGTGTAGCGCGCGATCCAGAACAGCGTCTGCAGGTCCCGGAGACCGCCCTTCCCTTCCTTGACGTTGGGCTCCACGAGATAGCGCGAGGCGCCGACGCGGCTGTGTCGCTGGTCGCGTTCCGCAAGCTTGGCGCTGATGAATTCCGGCGCCGTGCCTGCGACGAGCTCGGCGTCGAAGCGGGTCATGAGATCGGCGAAGACATCGGTGTCGCCGCAGACGTGGCGCGCCTCGAGCACCGCCGTGCGGATCGTCATGTCCTCGCGGGCCGCCTTCAGGGTCTCCGCGACCGTGCGCGTCGCATGGCCGACCTTCAGCCCGACATCCCAGAGCATGTAGAGGATGTATTCGGTGACGCTCTCGGACCAGGCCGTCTGCTTGTAGGGGAAGAGGAAGAGGAGATCGATGTCGGAGAACGGCGCGAGCGTCGCGCGGCCATAGCCGCCGACGGCCACGAGCGACAGCCGCTCGGCCGAGGAGGGATTGCTGACCGGAAAGACGCGCTCGCTCGCAAAGGCGAACAGGCGCTCGACCACGGTGTCGGTGAGCGCGCTGAGGCGCTCGGCGCAGTGCAGGCCGCGATTCGTCGCTTCGAGCTCGCGCCGGACCGCCTGGCGCCCCTCCAGGAAGGTCGCCTTCAGAAGGTCCATCACGGCCTTGCGGGCGGCCGTCGAGGCGGGGCCATGCTGGTCGCCGATGGAGTCGAGCGCAGCGCGGAGCGCGTCCGCCGCGATGGGACTCTCGACAGGGCGGGTTCGACTCACTCTCGTCGTCCGTGTTCTCGTTCGCGACGGTCGATACCACGCCGCGTTCGGCGCTGCCTATGCCCCCCGCTCGCGCCTCAGCCGCTTCAGGTCGTAGAGCCGGTCGAGCGCCTCGCGCGGGCTGAGCGCGTCCGGATCGAGGGCGTCGAGGGCCTGAAGCGCCGGATCGGGCGCTTCAGGCTCCTCCGGCGGGCGCGCCGCGAAGAGCGGCAGCTCCTCGGAGAGCGCGGCCGGCATCCGCCGTCCCCCGCTCCGCTCGAGGTTCCTCAGCACCTCGCGGGCGCGGACGATCACCGCCGGGGGCAGGCCGGCGAGCTTCGCCACCTGAATCCCGTAGGAGCGGTCGGCCGCCCCCGGCACGATCTCGTGCAGGAACACGACGTCGCCCTTCCATTCCCGGACCTTCATGGTGGCGTTCCGCAGCCGCGGCAGACGCGAGGAGAGCTGCGTCAGCTCGTGGTAATGCGTCGCGAAGAGCGTCCGGCAGCAATTGACGTCGTGGAGGTGCTCGATCGCCGCCCACGCGATCGAGAGCCCGTCATAGGTGGCCGTGCCGCGCCCGATTTCGTCGAGTATGACGAGGGAGCGCGCGCCGGCCTGGTTCAGGATCGCCGCGGTCTCCACCATCTCGACCATGAAGGTGGAGCGCCCGCGGGCGAGGTCGTCGGCAGCGCCGACGCGCGAGAAGACCTGGTCGACGACGCCGATATGGGCCTCGGCCGCCGGAACGAAGGATCCGGTCTGGGCGAGGATGGCGATCAGCGCGTTCTGGCGGAGATAGGTCGACTTGCCCGCCATGTTCGGTCCGGTGAGGAGCCAGATGCGGCCTTCCGCCTCGCCCTCCCCGCCGAGCGCGCAATCGTTGCCGACGAAGGTGTCCCCGCTCCGCCGCAGCACCTGCTCCACGACCGGGTGCCGGCCGCCGCGGATCGCGAAGGCGAGGCCGTCATCCACCCTGGGACGCACATAGCCCTCCCGCTCGGCAAGCTCCGCGAAGCCCGCGGCGACGTCGAGCTCGGCGAGCGCCTGCGCAACGGAACGGATCGCCGCTTCCGCCGCGAGAACGCGGCCGCAGAGCTCGTCGAAGCAGGCGAGCTCCAGCGCGAGCGCCCGCTCCGCCGCGCTCGCGATGCGGCTCTCGAGCTCGCCGAGCTCCACGGTCGAGAAGCGCATCGCGCTCGCAAGCGTCTGGCGGTGGATGAAGGCGACCGCCTGGCAGGCGGTGAGGGCGGCCGCCTGGCCCGCGCTCACCTCGACGAAATAGCCGAGCACGTTGTTGTGGCGGATGCGGAGCGACCGCAGCCCCGTCGCCTCGACGTAGCGCGCCTGCAGCGCCGCGATCACGCGCCGGCTTTCGTCGCGGAGGCTGCGCGCCTCGTCGAGCTCGGCCCGCCAGCCCGGACGCACGAACCCGCCGTCCCGCTTCAGGAGCGGGAGATCGTCGGCAAGCGCGGCGCGCAGGGCGGCGCAGAGGTCGCGCGGGGCGCGCGCGAGCTGCGCCCGGACCCCGCCGAGGAGCTCCGCGAGCGGAAGGCCGCTGCCGTCGAGACGGGCCCCGAGGACGGCCGCGGCCTCG
>NZ_SPKJ01000180.1 GCF_009866965.1 Propylenella binzhouense
GCGCCGCCTTCGGCGCGCATGGCCGCCACCTCGTCGTCGCTCACCGCCGCGCCGCCCCCGCGCAGGCCCGCGCCCACCACCCGGATCAGGTCGCGCGCCGAGAGCCGGCCGCCCTCGAAGCGCGCGGCGAGCGCGATCAGGTCGTCGGCCGCATAGCTTGCCTCGAGCTCCGCGAGCGCGCCGAGCGTCAGGCAGAGCGTGTGCCGCCGCCCGTCGAGCACGGCGTCCACCTCGCCGCGGTGCCGGTTCGCCATCACGCCGCCTCGAAGGCGAGCGCGCCGGCCGATTCGAGCGCGATCTCGAAGGTGACCTCGCCGTCGTGCTCGCCGGCATATTCGAGCGCGCTCACCTGGAACGGCCCGCTCACGGTTCCGAAATCGGGGATCACCACCTGCCAGGTCCGGATCGCGCCGTCGAAGAAGAGCTCGCGCACGCTCGCATCCGACCCGGCGTCCTTGAAGATGCCGGAGCCCGAAAGCGCCGCGCGCCGGACGCCAGCCCCCTCGAGCAGCTCGCGCCAGCGTCCGGCGCTGTCCGCGTTCGTCACGTCGACGGCCTCGGCATTGAAGGCGAGCCGCCGCGAGCGGAGCCCCGCCACCGTCTCGAAGACGCCGTTCTGGTCGAAGTCGAGCTTCAGGAGCAGGTCCTTCCCCTTCTGCGCACCCATTTCGATACTCCTCTAGCTGGCGGGCTCGATCACGGCCCGGAAGGTCAGGTCGGCCCGGCGGAGCGTCCGGTCGCGCACCTTCTTCGTCTCCGTCGCCTGGTGGCGGAGGTTCACGAGCCGGTGCCCGTCGAGCGCGAGCGGCGCGTCGTGGAGGAGCGCACGGATGCGCTCGGCGATCGCGAATGCCTGCGCGCGTCCGTCCGCGGGCGTGATGACCGCAATGGCGAACCGGACCTCCGCTCCCGCCTCGCTCCCGGTCGACCAGTCGCGCAGGATTGCTTCGTCCAGATGAACGTAGGGGGCGGGCGCGTTCCGCGGAACCGAATCGTGGATGCGCGCGCCGCCGAGAAGGCCCGCGAGCGCCGCATCGCCCGCAAGCGCCGCGAAGGCCGCGGCCTGCAGCGCGAGCGCCGGAGAAGCCGTCATGAGAGGCCCCCGTCCTCTGTCGCCAGGCAGACGAGGAAGCGCCCGTCCTCCTGCGGATCGTGGATCGTGCGGATCGTGAAGAGGCGGGCGCCGAGCCGCAGCCGGTCGCCCGCGGCGATGCCGCTGCGGTGCCGGATCGCGATCCGGTGCGTCACGCGGTCGCCCGGCCCCTCGCCCGCCACGCGCTCCTCGGCCCGGACCGGCACGATCGCCGCGAAGAACCGCGCGGCCTCCGACCAGGCGAGCGCCTCGCCGCCCGCGCCGTCGGGCGTGCGCGTCGCCCGCTCCAGGATCATGCGGTGGCGCAGCCTTCCCGCATGGGTGGCGCCGGCCGCGCTCAGCACAGCCGCACCCGGCGATAGGGCGCGACCAGCTCGCGCCAGCCGGCCGGTCCCTCGGTCGGCCGCTCGCCGAGCACCACCGGCGAGCGGTTCTCGAACCAGTGCGTCGTCAGCATGCGGATCGCGAGCCGGATCGGCTGCGGCACGTCGAGGCCCGAGCTGCCCATGCCGGCCGTGAAGTCCACCTCGTAGCGGACGGGCGGCGGCGACATCTCGGAAAGAAGCGTCGCGGTGCCCTCGGCCGGATCGGCCGCATAGGCCTCGGCCGGGAGCGGGCTCGCCGTCCCGTCTCGGGCGACGGCCCGCACCGCGTCGACCGAGAGGAGCGGCTGCACCGGGAGCTCGATCGCCTCGCCGGCCCGCCAGCAGGGGATCGCCGTCCGCCAGGCCTGCGCGATCAGCACCTGGCGGATCTCGCTCTCGATCGCGATGCGCGCGGCCACGATCAGCGCGCCGACGAACGCGTCCTCGTCATCCGTGTCGAGCCTCAGATGCGCCTTCGCCTCCTCCAGCAGCACGGGTTCGGCCGCCGGGCCTGAAATCAGTTCTCGTCGCATGGGATCTCCTCGCAGATGTTCGGCTCCGCCGCGGACGTCGCCGCCCGCGGCGGAGCCAGGCACGGCCCCAGGGAGGAGCGGGGGTCAGGCCGTGCCGAACTTGACGAGCTTGATGGCGTCGAAATCCTGGACGCCGCCGCCGACGCGCTTGGTCGTGTAGAACAGCACGTAGGGCTTCTGGCTGTAGGGATCGCGGAGGACGCGGACGCCCACCCGGTCGACGATCAGGTAGCCGCGCCCGAAATCCCCGAAGGCGATCGCAAGCGCGTTCGCGCCGATGTCCGGCATGTCCTCGGCTTCGGCGACCGGGAAGTTCATGATCGTGGCGCGCCCGTCGGCGGTCGCCGGCGGCGCCCAGAGATAGTTGCCGTCGCCGTCCTTGAGCTTGCGGATCGCCGCCTGCGTGCGCCGGTTCATCACCCAGTGGGCGTTCTGGCGGTAGCCGGCCTTCAGCGCGTAGATCGTGTCGATCAGCACGTCGGAAGCGTCAGCCGCGGCGAATGCGCCGGAGACGCCGGTGAGGAGATAGCCGATCTTCTCCCAGGCCCAGGCGCTCTCGGCGACGGTCGTGTAGTCGAGGAAGCCGTGCGGCTTGTTGGTGCCGTCGCCGGCGACGAAGGCCGCGCCCTCCTGCTCCGCGAAGGCGGCGTCAACCTCCCCGGCGATCCACTGGTCGAGGTCGACGGCGGCATCCTCCAGCAGCGCGGCCGTCGCCGCCGGCATCGCGTAGAGCTCCATCACCGGATATTGCAGCTCGACCAGCGTCGGCGACGCCGTCTGCGGCCGCGAGGCCGTCTCCGCCACCCAGCCGACCGCCGGGCCGCTCGCAAGGAACGGCTTGCGGTAGACCGAGGACGAGACCTGGCGCACCGAGGCGATCGCACGGATCGGGGAGAGCGCGGCGAGCCGCTTTCCGATCTCGCGCTCCGTCTCCTCGGGCACCAGATAGCCGCCGTCGGCGTCGGTGCCGGCCGCCATCGCCTTGGTCTCGAGCCGCTTCAGGCCCGAGGCCTCGCCGTGGCGGATATAGGCGTCGAAGGCCGCCTTGTGCTCCGACGCCTCCGGCGCCCGGCCCTCGATGCCGAGTTCCGGCCGGCGGCTCTTCAGCGTGAGGCGGTCGAGCGCCCGCTTCTGCTCCTGCAGCGCCCGGTCGATCCGGTCGACCTTCTCCTCCGCGAGCACGTCCGCCGCGCGCCGCTCGAGGGCGTCGAGCCGGGCGTCGTTCGCCTCCCGGAACGCCTCGAAGGAGCGCATGAACTCGTCGAATGCCTGCGCCGTCTCGTAGCCTCCGTCGCCGGCCGACTTCCGTTCCGGCGCGGTCCGAACCTCTTCCGTCATTCCGTTTCTCCTGGTCTAAGGTCGCGCGTGGTCCTTCGCCGCCGCCCCCGCGCGAGAGGCCGCGTCGTCCCGCCCGGCGGCGCCGGGCGTCCGTTTCCGTCGCGGTGGGGCGCTAGCGCCGCATCGCCCGCGCGGCGCTCCGCAGCCGC
>NZ_SPKJ01000181.1 GCF_009866965.1 Propylenella binzhouense
TCGCGGCCACCGCCGACGGCGCGGCCGGATCTCCCGGGGCCGGACCGGCGGCGCGCGCGGCGTCGGCAGATCCGGTGCCGCAGCGCGGGCGCCGGAAGCGGGAGCCGGCCGGGCAGGGCACGCTCTTCTGATCCGGGCGTCCGGCGATCCGGGCGTGCCCGCCGGGTGTTCGCCGCTGGACAGAATTCGCTGCAATCCTATGCTTTCACCCCGATCGATCCCGGCTGCGGAACGGAGGGGAAACCATGAAGCTCAGCGCTCGGAACATCCTGCCCGGCAGGGTCATCGCGGTGACGAAGGGCGAGACCACGGCGCATGTGCGCATCGAGATCGCGCCCGGCCTCGTCGTCACGGCCTCGATCACCAACGAGGCCGTGGACGACCTTGCTCTCGCCGTCGGCGACCGGGCGAGCGCGGTCATCAAGGCCTCCGACGTCATGATCGGAAAATGACGGGGCGTCTCCTGCGTGTCCTCGGTGCGCCTCTGGCGGCCCTTCTCGTCGCCCTGACGCTCACGCGGGCGCCGGCCGCCGAGATCACCGACGCGGCCGGGCGGGCGGTGCGGGTGCCGGACGTCGTGGAGCGGGTCTTCGCGGCCGGGCCACCGGCCTCGATCGTCCTCTTCACGCTTGCGCCCGGGAAGCTCCTCGGCTGGACCCGCGCGCTCCCGCCCGCCGCGGCCGCCTACCTTCCCGAGCGCTTCCGGGATCTTCCGGTCCACGGGCGGCTCACCGGTCGCGGCAACGACATCAATCTCGAGACGGTGCTGAAGCTCCGGCCGGACCTCGTCGTCGACATCGGCTCGGTGGGAGCCACCTATGCCTCGCTCGCGGACAGGGTCGAGGCGCAGACCGGCGTTCCGGCCCTCCTTCTCGGGGGACGGCTGGAGGAACTGCCGGACACGTACCGGCTGCTCGGGCGAATTCTGCGGGTCGAGGCGCGCGGCGAGGCGCTCGCCGCCGCGATCGAGAGCATGCTCGGCGAGGCGGCGCGGCGGATCGCTTCGGTCCCGCCGGACGCGCGCCCGCGCGTCTATTACGCGCGCGGGCCCGAGGGCCTCGACACGGCGCTTGCGGGCTCGATCAATGTCGAGGCGCTCGATGTCGTCGGTGCACGCAACGTCGCGGGCGCGAGCGCCGGCGGAAACGGGCTCGCCAGCGTCTCGCTCGAGCAGGTGCTGGCCTGGAATCCGCAAGTCATCGTCACCGTCGACCCGGTCTTCGCGGCGAAGGTCGGCGACGATCCGCTCTGGTCCACGGTCGCGGCGGTGCGGAGCGGCCGCGTCTATCTCGCGCCGCAATATCCGTTTCCCTGGGTCGACTTCCCGCCCTCGGTGAACCGCGTCATCGGCGTGCGCTGGCTCGCCGCGATTCTCTATCCGGACCTCTTTCCCGAGCCGCTCGAGGATCTCACGCGGTCGTTCTACGCGCTCTTCTACCAGACGGAACTCGGCGACGAGGACCTCGCGCGGCTCCTCTACCGACGGCCGGGATGAGGCGCCTCCCCGGAGCCCCGCCCGCGGGCGCGGGGCCACGTTCTCCGATCGCGTTCCTGGCCGGGTTCGCCGCGCTCGCCGCCGCCGCGCTCCTTGCCTTCGGTCTCGGCGCGTATCCGGTCTCGTGGCACGAGATCCTGGCCTGGGCTGCGGCCGGCCTCACCGGAGCGCCTTCCGGCATCGATCGCTCGGCGGAGCTCGTGATCGGCCAGATCCGCGGTCCGCGCATCCTGATCGCCGTCGCGATCGGCGCGGCCCTTTCGGCGGCGGGCGCGGCCTATCAGGGCCTGTTCCGGAATCCGCTCGTCTCGCCCGACATACTCGGCGTCTCCGCGGGCGCGGCCTTCGGGGCGGTGCTCGGCATCTTCCTCTCCCTTCCGGTGCTCGCGGTCCAGGCCCTCGCCTTTGCCGGCGGGCTCGCCGCCGTCGGTACCGTCTATGCGGTTGCGAGCGCGCTCCGCAGCCGGGATCCGGTGCTGGTCCTGGTGCTCACCGGGATCGTGATCGGCGCGCTTCTCGGCGCGGGCATCGCGCTCGTGAAGGTCCTTGCGGATCCCTATAACCAGTTGCCGGCGATCACGTTCTGGCTGCTCGGAAGCCTCTCCGCCGCGAACCGTGCCGACATTCTCGCGCTCGCGCCCGCCGTTCTCCTCGGGCTCGTGCCGCTCGCGCTCCTGCGCTGGCGGATCAACGTGATGATGCTCGGCGAGGAGGAGGCGCGCGCGCTCGGCGTCGACACCCGCTCGCTCCGGTTGGCGGTCGTCGGCGCCGCCACGCTGATGACGGCCTCCGCCGTCGCGGTCGCCGGCATCGTCGGCTGGGTCGGCCTCGTCGTCCCCCACATGGCCCGCCTTCTCGTGGGCCCGTCCTTCGGGCTGCTGCTGCCCGCCTCGCTGCTCTTCGGCGGGGCCTTTCTTCTCGTCGTCGACACGCTCGCGCGCACGCTCGGACCGACCGAGATCCCGCTCGGCGTGCTGACCGCCCTTCTCGGCGCGCCGATCTTCATCTGGCTGCTGGCGACCAGCCGGCGGCAATGGCAATGACGCCGCCGCTCCTCGTCGTCGAGGACCTGGCCTTCGGCCATGGCCGGCGGCCGGTCGGATCCGGCCTCTCCTTCACCGTCGCCGGCGGCGAGGCGCTCGCCCTGCTCGGGCCGAACGGGAGCGGGAAGACGACCCTCTTCCGGACCGTGCTCGGCCTGCTGCCCGCCCTCGGCGGGACCGTCCGCCTCGCCGGCGAGGACATTGCCGGCTGGTCGCCGGAGCGGCGCGCTCGCGCCTTCGGCTACGTGCCGCAGGCCGCGCCCGGCTTCTTCCCCTTCTCGGTCCTGGAGACGGTGGTGATGGGCCGGACCGCCCGGCTCGGTCTCTTCGCCGCGCCGGCAGCGGACGACTGGGCGCTCGGCCGCCGCATCCTCGCCGAGCTCGGAATCGCCCATCTCGCGGAGCGGGACTGTACGCGCATCAGCGGCGGCGAGCGGCAGCTCGCCCTCGTGGCCCGTGCGCTGGCGCAGGAGCCGCGCGTACTGGTGCTCGACGAGCCGACGGCGAGCCTCGATTACGGCAACCAGCAGCTCGTGCTCGACGTCGTGGCGGAACTGCGCGGCCGCGGGCTGGCGATCCTGCTTTCCACCCATCACCCCGATCACGCCTTCGCCTGCGCGAGCCACGCCGCGCTCCTGAAGGACGGCCGGCTGACGGGCTTCGGCCCGGTCGATTCGGTGGTCACCGGGGGCTCGCTCTCCCGCCTCTACGGGATCGCGATCGAGGTCGTCGGGGTCGGGGGCAGGCGCGTCTGCATGCGCGGCGCGCCGGCAGGCCCGGCGGCCGCCTGAACGCATGCGGGGCCGCTGGTGCGGCCCCGCCTGTCGGTTTCCGGCGCCTGTCAGCCGGGGTTCTGGCCGCCCGGCCCGCCCATCGGAGGCTGCGGCGCGTCGCGGCCCTGCTGCGGGC
>NZ_SPKJ01000182.1 GCF_009866965.1 Propylenella binzhouense
CCGGGCGGCCGGACGAGGCGCGCCGCCTCGCCGCCCGCCTCCTCGCCGGAACCGACCCGGCGCCGGCGGGCTTCGTCTGGCTGGTCGGTGCCGGCCCGGGCGAGCCGGATCTCCTGACGCTCCGCGCGCAGCGCGTTCTCGGCGAGGCGGACGTGATCGTGCATGACGACGCGATCCCCCCGGCGCTGCTCTCGCTCGGCCGGCGCGACGCCAGGCGCATCGCCGTCGCGGGAGGGGCCGCGGCGGAGACCGGAATGCTCCTCGCGCGGGAGGCCGGGGCCGGAAGATGCGCGGTGCGGCTCGTCGCCGGCGACGTGCCGGCGGCAGCCGAGACCGGGGCGGAAGCGGCCGTGCTCCGCGCCGCCGGCATCCGCTTCGCCGTCGTCCCGGGCATCGGCGTTCGGGCCGGCGCCGGAGAGCGGATCGCCGCCTGAGAGGGGAGAGCATGCCGAAACCCGTTCTCCGTGTCGTCACCGCGAACCGCCTCGCCGACGGCCGCGTCGTCTTCCTGGCCGGGGCCGGCTGGACCCGCGCGATCGGCGCGGCGTCGCTTCTTTCCGATCCGCAGGCCGAAGCCGCGGCGCTCGCCCGCGCCGAGGCGGACGCGGCGGCGGATCGCGTCGTCGACGTCTATGCCGTCGAGGTCGTGCGCGAGGCCGCGGAGATCGTGCCCGTGCGGCTCCGGGAGCGGATCCGGCTGACCGGACCGACCGCCGGCAATTCCGTCGCTCCGTCCGCCCCGCGCGCGTCCTGAGGAGAAGAGCCTTGTACCGTTATGACGAATTCGACCGCGCCTTCGTCGCGGAGCGCGTCGCCCAGTTCCGCGACCAGGTCGCCCGCCGGCTCGCCGGCGAGATCTCGGAGGAGCAGTTCAAGCCGCTCCGGCTGCAGAACGGCGTCTATCTGCAGCTCCATTCCTACATGCTGCGGATCGCGATCCCCTACGGCACGCTGTCGAGCCGGCAGATGCGCGCGCTCGCCGGGATCGGCCGGCGCTTCGACAAGGGCTACGGCCATTTCACGACGCGGCAGAACCTGCAGTACCACTGGCCGGCCCTGGTCGACGTGCCGGACATCCTGGCCGCGCTCGCCGAGGTGGAGATGCACTGCATCCAGACCTCCGGCAATTGCATCCGCAACGTCACGGCCGACCATTTCGCGGGCGTCGCCGCGGACGAGATCTGCGATCCGCGGCCCTATGCCGAGATCCTCCGGCAATGGTCCTCGCTCCACCCGGAGTTCCTGTTCCTGCCGCGGAAGTTCAAGGTCGCGGTCACGGGCGCGCCGTCCGACCGCGCTGCGCTCCGGTTCCACGACATCGGCTACGAAGTGAAGCGCGACGCGTCCGGCGCGCTCGGCTTCGCGGTCTTCGTCGGCGGCGGCATGGGTCGGACGCCGATGATCGCGCGGAAGCTGCGCGACTTCCTGCCGGAGGCCGATCTCCTTGCCTATACGGAGGCGATCCTGAGGGTCTACAACCTCCACGGCCGGCGCGACAACAAGTACAAGGCCCGGCTCAAGATCCTCGTGCACGAGGCGGGGCCGGAGGCGATCCGCGAGGAGATCGAGGCGGAGTTCGCGGCCATAAGGGAGGGCGTGCTCCGGCTGCCGGACGAGGAGGTCCGGCGGATCGCGGCCTATTTCGCGCCGCCCGCCTATGCCCGCCGGCCGGCGCGCTCGGCCGCCTTCGAGGCTGCGCTCGCGGCCGATCCAGCCTTCGCGCGCTGGGCGAAGAACAACGTCGCGCCGCACAAGGTGGCCGGCCATGCGATCGCGACCATCTCGTTGAAGCCGGTCGGCGGCGTGCCCGGCGACGCGACGGCGGATCAGATGGAGACTGTCGCCGACCTCGCGGAGCGCTATTCCTTCGGCGAGATCCGCGTCAGCCACGAGCAGAACCTCGTGCTGCCGCATGTCGCGCGCGACGACCTGCCGGCGCTCCATCGCGCGCTCGCCGATGCCGGGCTCGCCACCGCCAATGCCGGGCTCGCGACGGACATCGTCGCCTGCCCCGGGCTCGATTATTGCACGCTCGCCAATGCGCGCTCGATCCCGATCGCCCAGCGCATCGCCGGGCGTCTCGCCGACGCGGCGCGCCAGCAGGCGGTCGGTCCGCTGAAGATCAGGATCTCCGGCTGCATCAACGCCTGCGGCCATCATCACGCCGGGCATATCGGAATTCTCGGCGTCGACCGGAAAGGCGAGGAGTTCTACCAGATCACGCTCGGCGGCTCGGGCGCGGAGGATGCCGCGATCGGCGAGATCGTCGGCCGCGGCTTCTCGGGCGAGGAGGTGGTCGGCGCGGTCGAGGCGATCGTCGACACCTATGTGGCGAAGCGGGCCGGTCCAAGCGAATCGTTCCTCGCCGCCTATCGCAGGCTCGGGCCCGCGCCCTTCAAGGAGGCGCTCTATGGCGCCGCGTGAGGCGGTCGCCGGGCCGGCCGATCCGGCGGCCGGCGCGGCCGGGGCGCTTTCGGCGCGCTACCGCTTCTGGCCGACGCGCGACGTGCTCGCCGACTTCGTGGGGCACGCGTTTCCGGGCAAGGCGGTCCTCGTCTCGAGCTTCGGGGCGGATTCGGCCGTGCTGCTGCACATGGTCGCCACGATCGATCCCGGCCTGCCGGTGATCTTCGTCGATACCGGGAAGCTGTTTCCGGACACGGGCCGCCACCGCGACGCGCTCGTCCGCCGTTTCGGCCTCACCGACGTCCGCGTGGCGCGGCCGGCCGCACAGGCGGTCGCCGCGGCGGATCCGGAGGGCAGCCTCTGGCTGCGCGATCCCGACCGCTGCTGCGGCGTGCGCAAGGTCGCGCCGCTCGCCGATGCGCTCGCGCCTTTCGCCGCCTGGATCTCCGGCCGCAAGCGCTACCAGGGCGGCGCGCGCGCCTCCCTTCCCCTCGTCGAGGCGGAGGGGCCGCGCGTGAAGCTCAATCCGCTCGCCGCCTGGTCGGCGGCGGACGTGGCGGCCTATCGCCGGCTGCACGCCCTTCCCGAGCACCCGCTCGTGGCGGAGGGCTATTCCTCGATCGGCTGCGTGCCCTGCACGGACAGGGTCGGCGCCGGCGAAGCCGAGCGCGACGGCCGCTGGCGGGGAAGCGAGAAGACAGAGTGCGGAATCCATTTCGACCTCTCGGCCTTCCAGAGCGACGGGAGCGGCATTTGACCGGCGAACCGGAAAGAACCGTCTGGAAGGACGGATGCTTCCAGGCGGATCCCTGGCTGGAGGTCGCGGACGGCGCCGCGCCGCCTGAGGCCGGGCGGCCCGCGCTCGTGCCGCTTCCGCGCTTCCTCGCCGGGCCGGAGGCGTGGCGCAGGCGGCCCGGGCCGCTCGG
>NZ_SPKJ01000183.1 GCF_009866965.1 Propylenella binzhouense
CGGGCCGGGCCGGCCGCGCGCCGGATCGCCGCACCCGCCGCCGGTCGCGCCCCGGGCCCTGACCGGGTCCCGTCCCGCCGGTGACATCGGCTCCGCCTGACCTTTCCCGCTCTCCGTTCCCGCTCCGCTCCTCCCGACAAGGTAACGACCGATCATGCCCGACCGTCTCGCCAAGCTTCGTCCCGGCCCGCTCGACATCCATGCCCACATCGTTCCCCGGGCCTTCATGGACCGGCTCGCCTCCGGCGACCGTCCTGGCTTCGGGGTGGAGCTGCAGGACGGCCGGCGCCATCTCGTGATCGGCGGCAAGGCGATGAAGGCGCCGGTCCTGCCCGGCATGGATTCCATGGAGATCCGGTTCCGGACCATGGAGGAGATGGGCGTCGCCGCCCAGCTCGTCTCGCCCTGGATCGCGCTCGCCAACTACGCCCTTCCCGAGGCGGACGGCGTCTGGTTCGCCGAGGAGCTCAACCGCGCGATCGCGGATGCCGTCAGGGCGGAGCCGGACCGGCTGGTGGGGATCGGGTCGGTGCCCCTGCAGGCGCCCGGCAAGGCCGTCGAGATGATGCGCTGGCTGGTGCGGGACCTCGGCCTGCTCGGCGTCGAGATCAATACCAGCGTGAGCGACAAGGTCTTCCTCGACGATCCCTCGCTGGAACCGTTCTGGGCCGAGGCGGAGGCGCTCGGGGCCTTCGTCTCGATCCATCCCTCGCTCGGCGGCTCGAGCGGGCATTTCGCGCGCTATTATCTGAACAATCTCATCCACAATCCGCTCGAGACGACGGTCGCCGCGGCGCATCTCATCTTCGGCGGCGTCATGGAGCGCCATCCCGGGCTGAAGATCCTGCTCGTCCATGGCGGCGGTTTCCTGCAGTTCGACATCGGCCGGCTGAGGCGCGGCCGCCTCGTCCGCCCCGAGACGCAGGTCGCCATGCAGGGAAGCGTCGAGGACTCCGCGGCGCGCTTCTATTACGACACTGTGACGCACTCCGCGTCGCTGCTGCGCTATCTGGTCGGCGAGGCCGGCGCCGCCCGCGTCCTGCTCGGTTCGGACTATCCGTTCGACATGGCCGATCCGCTGCCGGTGGCGACGGTGAAGGAGGCCGCTCTCAGCTCCGCCGATGAGGCTTTGGTGCTCCGCGGTTCGGCAGAAAAGTTGTTGTCATAAGGCGGTTGTCTCTGCGCTCCTGACACCGTACTGAGCAGCAACCCCGCCCTGCGGACTGGACAGAAGCCGCGCCCACCTGCCAATGCTACGGCAGAGAGGATCGGCATTACGCGTCCGGCCTGCCGGAATTCGAAGTTCGTGAACGACATGGAGACGACCGCGCCATGACAGGGACGGCCTCAAATCCGACGACCAACAAGAAGCTCCTGGCATGGGTCCAGGAAATCGCGGCCAAGTGCCGGCCCGACCGGATCTACTGGTGCGACGGGTCGAAGGAGGAGTATGACCGCCTCTGCGAGGAGATGATCGCCGCCGGCACGCTCATCCGCCTCAATCCCGAGAAGCGGCCGAATTCGTTCCTGTGCCGGTCGGACCCGGACGACGTGGCGCGTGTCGAGGACCGCACCTTCATCTGCTCGGCCCGTCCCGAGGATGCGGGCCCCACCAACAACTGGGTGGACCCGGCCGAGATGCGCGCACGGCTCGACGGCCTGTTCGACGGCTGCATGCGCGGGCGCACCCTCTACGTCATGCCGTTCAGCATGGGCCCGCTCGGCTCCCCGATCTCCCATATCGGCGTGCAGCTCAGCGATTCCCCCTATGTCGTCGTCAGCATGCGCCTCATGACCCGCATGGGCAGCGCGGTGCTGGAGGAGCTCGGCGACGGCGATTTCGTTCCCTGTCTCCATTCCGTCGGCGCACCGCTCGAGCCCGGCCAGAAGGACGTCGTCTGGCCCTGCAACGCCGAGCACAAATACATCGTCCATTTCCAGGACGACCACTCGATCGCCTCGTTCGGCTCGGGCTACGGCGGCAACGCCCTCCTCGGCAAGAAGTGCTTCTCGCTCCGCATCGCCACGATGCTCGCGCGCGAGGAAGGCTGGCTCGCCGAGCACATGCTGATCGTCGGCGTCGAAAGCCCGGAAGGCGAGAAGACCTATGTCGCGGCGGCCTTCCCGTCGGCCTGCGGCAAGACCAACTTCTCGATGCTCATCCCGCCGGCGGGCTTCGAGGGCTGGAAGGTCCGCACCATCGGCGACGACATCGCCTGGATCAAGCCGCAGCCGGACGGCACGCTCCGCGCGATCAACCCGGAGGCGGGCTTCTTCGGCGTCGCGCCGGGCACCAACGTGAAGTCGAACCCGAACGCGATGAAGATGCTCGAGCACGACGTCATCTTCACGAATGTCGCGCTCACCGATGACGGCGACGTCTGGTGGGAGGGCATGACCAAGGAGCCGCCGGCGCATCTCATCGACTGGCAGGGCGATTCCTGGACGCCGGATTCCGGCCGCCCGGCGGCGCATCCGAACTCCCGATTCACGGCCGCCGCGGCGCAGTGCCCGACCATCGATCCCGATTGGGACAATCCGGAAGGCGTGCCGATCTCCGCCTTCATCTTCGGCGGGCGTCTGTCGCACACCTTCCCGCTGGTCTATCAGGCCTTCGACTGGAAGAACGGCGTCTACTGGGCGGCGACCATGGGCTCGGAGGCCACCGCCGCCGCCGTCGGCCAGGCGGCGATCCGGCGCGATCCCTTCGCCATGCTGCCGTTCTGCGGCTACAACATGGCCGATTACTGGGGCCACTGGCTCTCCTTCGAGGAGAAGCTCCCGAAGACGGTTCCGATCTTCCGGGTGAACTGGTTCCGCCGCGACGAGAACGGCCAGTTCATCTGGCCGGGCTTCGGCGAAAACATGCGCGTGCTGAAATGGATCGTCGACCGCGTCCGCGGACGGGGCAACGCGGCCACCACGCCGATCGGCTACGTGCCGCGCTACGAGGACTTCAACTGGAAGGGTCTCGACTTCCCGAAGGAGGATTTCCACCGCCTGACCTATGTCGATCGCGAGGCCTTCGAGGATGAGGCGCACGACCAGGCGGCCTTCTTCCACAAGTTCGGCGACCGGCTCCCGGCGGAGCTGGAGGCGCAGCGCCAGGCGCTGATCGGGCGGCTGGAGCCGGCCGCGTCCGCGACGCCGTCCACGGCGACCGCCGCGCAGGTCGGCTGAGCGCAGCCGCGGAAGACAGGGTTCGGGAGGGCCGGCCGCGCGCCGGCCCTTTTTGATTCCGGGCTGGGGCAGGAGGCTCGGGGCCGCGTCTTCAGGCTCCCGCCGCGCGGCGGGCCGGGGAGGGCGGACGGTCGCCGGGTGCCGTTACGGCC
>NZ_SPKJ01000184.1 GCF_009866965.1 Propylenella binzhouense
GCCCGGCGGAACCGCCGACCGGAGCCCGGGGGCCGGCGCGGAGGAGAGGGGTCCCGTCCTCGCTCCGGGCCCGGCCCCGGCTTCGGTCGCGGTGCGCGGAACCGCGCCGGCGATCCGGACCGCCGCGGCCTGCGACGCGGTCGCGGCCATCCGCTTCGCGTGCCGGCTGCTTTCCCGCGAGGCGCTGGAGCGGGGCATCGCGCTCGAGCTCGACATGTGCCCGCGGGCCATGGCCGCATGCGACGAGCGGACCTGCCGGCAGGTCCTTCTCAACGTGCTCGGCAACGCGGTGAAGCATGCGCACGGCGCGACGAAGGTCACCCTTTCGGTGCGCCCGGCGCGCGGCGCGATCTCGATCAGGATCTCCGACGACGGGATCGGGCTCACCGACGAGGAATGCCGGACGCTGCGGCAGGCCTACCGCCGCGGCGCCTCGGCGACGGCCGAGGGGAGCGGCCTCGGGCTGGCGATCGTGCAGGAGCTCATTGACGAGAACGGCGGCAGTCTGCTCATCTCCCGCGGCAGCGAGGGCGGGCTCAGCGTGGAGGTCCGGCTGCCGGCGGCCGCGGACGGCGCCATCCCTGCATCCGACGGCATGGACAACGGGAGAGAGCGGACTTGCCGGTAAGGCTACGCAAGATCCTCTTCAACGGGCGGAGCGCGCTCGCCGCCGGCGTCCTCTGCGTGTCCGCCGCCGTGGCGGCGAACGCGCTCTACGGCCAGGCGAACCGGCATCCGGCGCCGCTCTTCGCGACGCGCAGCGACGAGAGCTTCCGCTCCGCCGCCGCAATCGCGCCCGAAACGATCCAGGCGGTGCAGCTCGCGCTTCTCCAGGCGGGCCTCTATGACGGGCCGCTCGACGGCCGGACCGGGCCGAAGACGCGGCAGGCGGTCGCCGCCTATCAGCGCGAGGCCGGCCTCGCGGTGACCGGCGAGCCGAGCGAGGCGCTGCTCGCCTCGCTCGCCGGCGCAGATGCCCCCGCCGAGCCGGCGGCGCGCCCGCCCGAGCCTGCGGAGAGCCGCACGGTGGCATCCGCGGAAGCCGAAATGCCGCACGCGCAGCCCGGAGCGCCGCCCGATTCCCGGATCATGGCCGTGCAGAGGGCGCTCGAGATGGCGGCCTACGGTCCGCTGACGCCCGACGGCATTCTCGGGCCCCAGACGCGGGAGGCGATCACGCGGTTCCAGGCCGACAACGGCCTGCCCGCGACCGGGACGATCGACGATCGCCTGATCGAGCGGCTGCGCAGCGTCGGCGCGATGAGCGGCGTCTAGCGGTTGCGCCTCAGGAGCGATTTCTGGGTCGCCGCCCTCCGCCGCCGCGCCGAGGCGGACGGCGCCTTCGTCCATATCGCCCGCAAGGGCGCCGCCGAGGCGGGGGCGATCTTCATCCTCGTCAACAGGCTGGACGGTTCGCTCGACCTCTACGGCCCGGCGCCGCAGGCCGCCATGGCGGAAGCCGAAGCGGGCGACCGGAAATTCTCGCTGGTGGCGGCGGGCCTCGACGAGGCCCGGGCCGCGGAACGGATCCGGTCCGAGGCGAAGTTCGACAGCGACCTCTGGGTCGTCGAGATCGAGGATCGGGCCGGGCGTGTCTTTGCGGACACAGTGGCGATCTGACCGAATCCGTTCACGCTGCGTTAACCACGCGCCCGCGAACCTCTGCCGAGTTCAGGAAGGGGCCAGAGGGAGATTGGCCGTGGCAGAGATCCTTCCATTCCGCCGCGCCGGCCTGGGCCGGCGGCAGCGACCGGGGACCGGCAGGCATGCCGAGATCGTGATCTTTCCCGGCATCCGCGTCGAATATCACGGGCCGAGCGTGCGGCCGGACCTCCGGCTCGCTCCTCGCGAGGCCGAGCGCCAGGCCAATCAGGTCGGCCCGTCGGCCTGATCCTCCGGCGCCGGCGGCGGCGCCCACGGCCCGCATTCGGCGTGCTCGAGGATCCGGGTCGCCTCGTCGCGCCCCGAGTCCGCCGGCGCGTAGATGCGCAGGAGCGCGATGAGGCGCTCGGCATTGGTTTCGACGACGATCCTGCGGTCGATGTCGGGCGGCGGGTTCTCCTTGAGCGCCGCATTCTGCACCGGCGTGACGACGAGCATGTCGAGCTGCCCCTCCAAGGCCGTCCTGTCGTTCAGGCTGAACACGATCAGGCCGCGCGGATCGTAGAGCGCCATCGACCAGAAGCCGCCGCTGGAGGAGAGCGAGATCGCGGCGGGCGCGGCCGAAAGGTCGAGCCGGCAGGCGCCGTGCACGAAGAGCGGATCGAGACCGGGCACCGCGTGCTCGCCTTCGCCGATCAAAGCGAATCCGTCGGGAGCGGCGACCGCGGCGAGCCGCGACCAGCCGTTCTCGGTGGCGAAGCGCGGCACGAGCAGGATCGTCACGATGTGGATGACGCCGGCCGTCAGGAGGATCGCGAGGAGGGCGACGGCGATCTGCCCGCCATCGGTCCGGCGGCGGCGGGGCATGTCCGGGATCCCGTCGGCGATCATTCGCAGCCCTCGGCGACGACGTCGGGCATGACGAGGCTCGCGATCGCGGTGTCGACGCGCGCCGTCGTGTCGTAGAGCCGCATCACGATCCTGAAGCGGTCCATGCCCGCCGACGAGATCCAGTTGCCGGCATGGGGCGCCGGGGAGAC
This sequence comes from Propylenella binzhouense, assembly GCF_009866965.1. Classification (GTDB taxonomy): domain Bacteria; phylum Pseudomonadota; class Alphaproteobacteria; order Rhizobiales; family Afifellaceae; genus Propylenella; species Propylenella binzhouense. The sequence continues at coordinate 2,643 of NZ_SPKJ01000184.1, forward strand.
CACGAGCTCGAAGCTGCCGTCGGGGCGGCGAAGGATGGCGTCGCTTCCGATCGCACGGGCGCGGCCGGGCACCCCCGGCTCGCCCTCCGGCGGCTCGACCGCAGCGGTCCAGAGCCTCGCCGTCGGCGTCTGCCCCGCCACCCGATAGTCGCACCGGGCCCGCAGCGGCGCGCCCGAGCTGTCGGTCTCCGTCGAGATCTCGAGCCCTTCTCCGGAGCCGAGCGGGATCTCCCCGGTCCGGGCGAGGCGGGCGCGCGAATAGGGGTCGCCGTCGGCTGTGCCGGCCCGCGGCCACGCCTTCCACGGGCCGGCGGAGAGCACGTCGAGCGGCGCCGGCGAGCGCACCGCCAGATAGGCCGTGCCGCCGCCGAGAAGGATCGCGGCGGCCATGCTGAGAAGCAGCGCGAAGAGGCGCGGGACGGACATTCGCCGCCGTCAGCGCAGCCGCGCGCCCGGCAGGGCGGCCTGGCGCTGCAGCGGCGTGGCGGCGGCTCCCGCCTGCTTGAACGCCCCGCCGAGACGGTCGAGCGTGTCGACGGTCGCCGGCGCGAGCCGCGTCGCG
>NZ_SPKJ01000185.1 GCF_009866965.1 Propylenella binzhouense
AGCGGCATGGCCGCGTCCCGCGGGGCCGATGCCGCCGCCGGAACGGCCGGCGCCGGGTGAGGGGACGGCGCGCCGGCGTCGGGCCGCGCGCCGGGCACCAGCAGGCGGTTGAGCGGGAGGCCGACGAGAAGGTGGGCCGCGGCCCAGAACAGGCAGGCGGAGCGCCATCCGCTCCCGGCCTCCAGCCATGCCGAGATCGGCCAGCAGACGGTGCTCGCGAAGCCCGCGAACAGCGTGATCCCGGTGATCGCGCCGCGCGCGCTCTTGCCGTAGACGCCGGCCAGCGTCGAGAACGCCGCCTCGTAGAGGCCCATCGCCATGCCGGCGCCGATCACCAGCCAGGCGGCGAACAGCATTCCGGTGCCGTCGGCGGCGCTCATCATCGCCAGGCCCGCGGCGAAGATCAGGTTCGATGCCGCGAGCACGTCCCTGCCGCCGAAGCGGTCGATATGCCGGCCGGCCAGGGGGCCGAGGAACGCCGCCACCACGAGGGCCGCGGAAAAGGCCAGGAACACCGTGCCGGTCTGGATGCCGAGGTCGCGCGCCATCGGCGCGGCGAGGATCGCGGGCAGGTAATAGGTGGAGCCCCAGGCGAGCGTCTGGGCGAGGCCGAGCGCGGCGACGACCCGGGTCTGGCGGGAACGCGCGCTCACGCGGCGCAGCCCGGATACGCGGGACCGGTCCCCGATGCCTCGACTGTCGACGAATGAAGGCGCAGGAGAATCAGCTGCATTCGCACGCGGTCTCCTCTCCCGTCTGCCGCGCGACCGCAGAGAGGGGCTTCGCCGAGGACGACATGCGGGAATCCCTAATCCCTCGAGGGTCGAGGGGTCAACGGCGCCGTTCCCCGCTCCGGCCCTGCCCCACAAGGGGAGGGAGTGCGCCATCCGTTCCGGCGTCGCCCGCTTTTCCGTTCCGGCGCGCCGCCCGCTTTTCCGTTCCGGCCCCTGCCGGCGCCGCGGACAGTCGGATTATTTCTAAATTTACCGACAATTGTTCGATTGCTGGTGCGGCGATGCTCGCTCGTGCACTCATTCGTCGCTGGCGGCCGTCGGGGATCCGGATCGCCTCGGGCAATGGATGCGCTGGGGTGCAAGAATGACGATGCTCTCGCTCGGCGGACGGACGGTGCTCGAGCCGTTCCTCGACCCGCAGAAGAATGCCTTCAACCTCGTCCGCCTGGTCGCGGCGCTCTCCGTGATCGTCTCCCACGTCTTCGTGGTGGCGGGCGGCTCCGGCACCGCGCAGCCGCTCGAACTCGTCACGCCCTTCACGCTCGGCCAGCACGCGGTCAACGTCTTCTTCGTGATCTCGGGCCTCACCGTCGCGGCGAGCCTCGACCGCAGCCCGGACGCGTTCCGGTTCCTCGCCAACCGCGCGCTCCGGATCGTGCCCGCGCTCATGGTCTACGGCCTCGTCTTCGCGCTCGTGCTCGGTGCGCTCGTCGCGGTCGTCCCGCTCGCCGACTACTATTCCGATCCGGCGACGCTCGCCTATCCGCTCGCCGTGCTCGTCCTCTTCAGCCACGCGCCCGCGCCGGACGGCGTCTTCGCGACGGCCCCGCTCGCCGGCATGGTGAACATGTCGCTCTGGACCATCCAGTACGAGATCCTGGCCTATATCGGGCTCGCCGCGCTCTTCGTCACCGGGCTGCTCCGCTACGGCGCGGTGCTCCTCGCGCTCGTCGCCGGGGCCGCCGCCGCGCTCGTCGGCGTCGAGGCCGCCGGCATCGTCGGGATCTGGCCGGGCGCGCTCCACCCGCCGCTCTTCGCGCTCTGCTTCCTCCTCGGCGTCGCGGCCTATCGCTGGCGGAGCCGGATCGTGCTGTCGCCGCTTGTCCTGCTCGGCTTTCTCGGCTTCGCGGTCCTGGCCGGGCGCACCCCGATCGGCCCGCTCGCCTACGTGCTCCTTGCCGCCTATGGCGCGCTCCTCTTCGGCACGCTGCCGGCGGGCGCGCTCGGGCGCTGGACGCGGCACACCGACATTTCCTACGGGACCTATATCTATGGCTGGCCGGTCCAGCAGATGCTGGTCGGCTTCTTCCCCGGCTGGAGCATGTTCGCGCTCGGGCTCGCCGGCCTCGTCTCGGCCGCCGCGATCGGGTTCCTCTCGTGGAGCCTGGTCGAGAAGCGGGCGCTGGCGCTGAAGCGCCGCTTCGCCCCGCGCCGGCAGCAGGCCGCCGTCGCCTGGTAGACGGCCGGCGGCCTCAGCCGACGACGAGGATGTGGAGCGCGCGCGGACCGTGCGCGCCGAGGATCAGCGTCTGCTCGATGTCGGCCGAGCGCGAGGGGCCGGTCACGAGGTTCACCGTCCGGGGCATTCCGCCCTTGCCGTAGCGGCCGCGGATGCGCGCCCAGCCCATTTCGAGGTCGCCGATCACGTCGCCTGCCTCCAGCATGACGATATGCGTGTCCGGCAGGAAGGTGATGGTGGCCGGATTGTCCGGCCCGGAAACGAGCATCAGCGTGCCGCTTTCGGCGATCCCCGCGACGGCGCGGCTCAGTCCCGCCGCGTCGTGGCCGTCCGAGGCGCCGCGGCGGAGCTCGAGCTGCGGCGCGTCCCCCCAGGGCAGCGATTCGAGAAGCGGGTCCTCGCCCATCCGCAGCGCCGCCGGCAGATTGTGGCGGCGCAGGTGCTCGGCCACCGCCGTCGGCACCTCCGCCGCCGCGGCGAGACGCTCCACCGTCGCACTCACTTTTTCCGCCATCCGGCAGAAGAGGTCGATGCGCTCCGCCTGCGGGATCTGCGCGCGCGCGGGAATGAGATTGGGCTTCGGATAAGCGAGCCGCTCCGCGACGGCGGCGGCCCGCTCGTCTCCGCCGCCTGCCGCAAGCGCGCGCCGGACGCTGCCGAGCACGGTCTCTCGCCCGCTCATCGCCGCGCCCTCTGTTCCGCCCGGTAGCGCGCCATGAAGGTGCCGCCCTCGGGCGCCGGCATGTCGCGATGCCGCGTCCAGCCGCCGGCGAGCGGCAGCCGCGCGAACCGGCCGCGCCGCGAC
>NZ_SPKJ01000186.1 GCF_009866965.1 Propylenella binzhouense
CGCCCGCCGCCATCGGCGAACCGCGCGGAGCCGGGGCCGGGGCGCTTCCCGGCCGCCGCTCGGCGGTGAGCGCCACCATCGCCTGCTGCACGCCCGGCACTGCGCGCACGGCACGCTCCGCCGCCGCACGCATCGGCTCGAGCTCGCGGGCACGCTCCGCCGGAACCGTGATCGAGAAGATCACCTTGCCGTCGGAGACCACGATGTCGGAGACCAGTCCGAGGCTCACGACATCCTGCTGTCCATCGGGCCCCTTGACCTGCCGCAGCGCCTCCTGGACGGCATCCTTGGAGAGCTCACCCATCCTGCTCCGTCGTCCTCCTGGCCATCGCAAAACGCACTCTCCCTCGGCCGCCCAGCGCCGCAACTGACCGCGACATCTACTCCTTTAGTCCGGTCTGGCAAGTGACGCCGCCGCGTGCAATATGCGCCCTTTCATTCGTGCAAATGGTGAAAACGGCGGCTGCAAACCTCGACCCGCGCCGCTATTCCTGAAGATCTGGAGACGAGATTGGCAATGCTTCTGGCCGTCAGCCGGACGATCGACTCCGTGACGGTGTTCATCGGCCGCGCGGTATCATGGCTGGTGCTTGCGGCGGTCCTCGTGAGCGCTGGGAACGCCATCATCCGAAAAGCCTTCGACATGAGCTCGAACGCCTGGCTCGAGCTGCAATGGTATCTCTTCGGCGCCGTCTTCATGCTGGCCGCCGCCTATACGCTGCAGCGCAACGAGCACATCCGGATCGACATCATCTCCGGCCGGCTGACGAAGCGCACGCGCGACTGGATCGACCTTCTCGGCCACGTCCTGGTCCTCCTCCCCTTCGTCGGCCTGATGCTCTGGCTGCTGATCCCCTATGTCAGGCTGTCCGTCCGGATCGGCGAACATTCGCCGAATGCCGGCGGGCTCCTTCTCTGGCCGGCCAAGGCGCTCCTGCTCGCCGGATTCGTCCTGCTCCTGTTCCAGGCGGTCTCCGAGATCATCAAGCGCATCGCGGTGCTCAGCGGCGCGATCGAAGATCCCGTGCCCGATCCGCACGCACATGCCGAGCTCGACGAGATGCTGACCAACGCACCCGGCGTCGACCCGACCCGCGAGACGAGCCGCCTCGCATGATCGAGTTCATTGCCCACAACCTCGCCCCGATCATGTTCGCGGCGCTGGTGATCATTCTCCTGCTCGGCTACCCGGTGGCCTTCGCGCTGGCCGCCAACGGCCTGCTCTTCTTCTTCATCGGTGTCGAGCTCGCGCCGATCTCCGGCGGAGAGATCACGCTCTCCTGGCCGCTCCTCGGCGCCCTCCCCGACCGCCTCTACGGCGTGATGAGCAACGAGACGCTGCTCGCGGTGCCCTTCTTCACCTTCATGGGGCTGATCCTCGAACGGTCGGGCATGGCGGAGGATCTGCTCGACACGGTCGGCCAGCTGTTCGGACCGGTGCGCGGCGGCCTGGCCTACGCCGTCATCTTCGTCGGCGCGCTGCTTGCCGCAACCACCGGCGTCGTGGCGGCCTCCGTGATCGCGATGGGCCTCATCTCCCTGCCGATCATGCTGCGCTACGGCTACGACCGGCGCCTGGCGAGCGGCGTCATTGCGGCGTCCGGCACGCTCGCGCAGATCATCCCGCCGTCGCTCGTCCTGATCGTGATGGCCGACCAGCTCGGCCGCTCGGTGGGGGACATGTATTCCGGCGCGCTGATCCCGGGCCTCGTCCTGACCGGCTTCTATGTCGGCTACGTGGTTCTGCTCACCTTCGTCAACCGCGACGCCGCCCCCGCTCTGCCGCTCGAGGCCCGTACGCTCGGCTCCGGCGTCACCTCCCTCTTCGTCGCCATTCTCGCCGCGATCGCCGTCTCCTACGGAGCCGGCCTCGCCATCGAAGGCCAGGTCGAGCGCGGCGCGGTCATCTGGGGCGCGACGATCGGCGTCGGCCTCGTCTACTTCGCCGCGGTCCTGAACCGCGCACTCGGCCTCGGCCTGCTGTCGCGGCTCGCCGAGCAGGTGATCATCGTTCTCATCCCTCCGCTCGCGCTGATCTTCCTCGTGCTCGGCACGATCTTTCTCGGCATCGCGACGCCGACCGAGGGCGGCGCCATGGGCGCCGTCGGCGCGCTGGTGCTCGCAGCCGTGAAGGGCAAGCTCCGCAGGCAGGTGCTGGTCCAGGCCCTCGATTCCACCACGAAGCTCTCCGCCTTCGTGATCTTCATCCTGATCGGGGCGCGCGTCTTCTCGCTGACCTTCTACGGCGTGAACGGACACATCTGGGTCGAGGAGCTCCTCCTCAACGTGCCGGGCGGCGAGACCGGGTTCCTGATCGTCGTGAACCTCCTCGTCTTCTTCCTGGCGTTCTTCCTGGACTTCTTCGAGCTCGCCTTCATCGTCGTGCCGCTGCTCGGGCCGGTGGCGGAGAAGCTCGGCATCGACCTCATCTGGTTCGGCGTGCTGCTCGGCATCAACATGCAGACGAGCTTCATGCACCCGCCGTTCGGCTTCGCGCTGTTCTTCCTGCGGTCGGTAGCGCCGCGGAGCGCCTATGTCGACAAGATCACCAAGCGGCGCACCGAGGGCGTCACCACCGGGCAGATCTACTGGGGCGCGGTGCCCTTCGTGATCATCCAGGTCATCATGGTCGGGCTCACCATCGCATTCCCGCAGATGGTGATGCACTACAAGGGCACCGGCCCGGCAATCGATCCGAGCCAGTTCAAGATCGAGCTGCCGCCGATCGGCGGGCAGAGCCTGCCCGGCTTCGGCGCGCCGCCGGCACCGAATTTCGGCGCGCCCGCGCCAGGCGGTTCGGGCACGCCGTCGGGCGGGATCGGGCTCCCCGGCCAGCTGAATTTCGGCACGGCGCCGGCCGGGCCGCAACCGGGCGCGCAGCCCGCAGCGCCCCCGCCCGGGCAAGGCCTCCCCGGTCAGCTGAATTTCGGCG
>NZ_SPKJ01000187.1 GCF_009866965.1 Propylenella binzhouense
CGGCTGGCGCCGGCCCGCTTCCCGGGCCGCGCGCCCGCAACGCGCATCCATCCCGCCGCCGGGCCGCGCCGCGGGCGCGTCGCGCTCCTCTCCGGCTGCGCCCAGTCCGTCCTCGACCCCGGCATCAACGAGGCCGCGATCCGCCTCCTCACCCGGCTCGGCGTCGAGGTCGTCCAGCCGGACGGCGAAGGCTGCTGCGGCGCCATCGTCCACCATATGGGGCGCGCGGCCGAGGGGCTCGCGCTCGCGCGCGCCAATGTCGATGCCTGGATCCGCGAGATCGACGGCGGCGGGCTCGACGCGATCCTCGTCACCGCCTCGGGCTGCGGCACGACGATCAAGGATTACGGTCACATGTTCGCGCAGGACCCTGCCTATGCCGAGAAGGCGAGGCGCGTCTCCGGGCGCGCCAAAGACATCACCGAATATCTCGCCGGCCTCGATCTGCCCGCGCCGCCGGCCTCGCCGGGGCTCGTGGTCGCCTATCATTCCGCCTGCTCGATGCAGCACGGCCAGCGCGTCGTGCTCGAGCCGCGGCTGCTCCTCGAGAAGGCGGGATTCGTCGTCCGCGAGGTCCCGGAGGGGCACCTTTGCTGCGGCTCGGCCGGCACCTACAACATCCTGCAGCCGGAGCTCGCCGACAGGCTGCGCACCCGCAAGGTCCGCAACATCGAGAGCGTCGCGCCCGATCTCGTCGCCGCCGGCAATATCGGCTGCATGACCCAGATCGGGGCCGGCACGCGGATTCCGGTCGTGCACACGGTCGAGCTTCTGGACTGGGCGCATGGCGGCCCGGAGCCGGAGGCGCTCGGCGCGGTCGCCCGGCATCGCCCGGGTTGAGGTCGCGGCGGCCGGGGTGGCGGGCGCCCCGCCGCGGCCATCAGGAGCACGGGCGGCGCCGTCACCGCCGAACTGGCGAGATCTCTGCCGCCGAGGAAAGGGCGCGCCGAGGCGCGCGGGCGGTCGCGGGCGATTGCGGGCTTCCGAGGTGCGGGCTTCCGAGGTGCGGGCCGAGCGGCGGCCGCGTCAGCTCCGCGTGTCGGCGTAGCGGTCGCCGTTGTCGCGCGCGATCAGCGCGTCGATCCGCCCGCGCTCGCGCTCGAACTTCGCGAGCTGGCTGCCCTGCAGGGTGCGCCCGCGCGGCACGCGGATCTTCATGGGATCGACGAAGCGGTCGTTGACGAGCACCTCGTAATGGACGTGGGAGCCGGTCGAGAGGCCGCTCGAGCCGACATAGCCGATGATCTGGCCCTGGCGGACGCGGACGCCCTCGGTGATGCCCTTGCCGATCGCGCTCATATGGCCGTAGGCGGTCTCGTAGCCGTTGGCATGCCGGATCCTGACCTGCCGGCCATAGCCGGACTTCGTGCCCGCGAATTCCACCACGCCGTTGCCGGACGCCATGATCGGCGTTCCGCGCGGCGCCGCCCAGTCGACGCCGGAATGAAGCCTGTAGCGCCCGAGGATCGGGTGCCGGCGCATGCCGAAGGGGGAGCTGAACCGGCCGCCGGCGATCGGCTTGCGCATCAGGAACTTCTTCGCGCTCTTGCCCTCCTCGTCGTAATAGTCGACCACCCCGTCATCGGCCGTGCGGAAGCGGTAGAAGCGGCGCGGCACGCCGCCGAGCGTGACCGAGGCGTAGAGGATCTCCGCGCTTTCCGTCTCGTCGCCGTCCGATTCGTAGACGACCTCCATCGAATCCGCCGGCGAGAGATGGGCCTGCAGGTCGACGTCGTAGGAGAAGACCTTGACGAGGTCCTCGATGAGCGGCTGCGGCATGCCGAGCGAAAGCCCGGTGCCCCAGAGGCCCGCATAGAGGGTCGGCAGATTGCCGGCGGCGGGCGCCGGCTCGTCCTCGGCGAAGACGGATTCGTCGAAAGGCGGCTCCTCGGCCGCGACATAGGAGCCGGTGTCCGACATCGCGACCGTGCCGAGATGGGAATCGGTGCCGTAGAGACTGATCCGGACGGGCCTGGTCCGGCCGTCCGCGTCGGCGGCGAGGCCGAACCGGAGCTTCTCGCCGGGCTTCACCCCGACCGAGAAGTTCGCGCTGAAGGCGGCGGCGATGTCCTCGGCCTCCTCCTCGGTGGCGCCGGCATCGGCGAGCAGGCGCTCGAAGCTGTCTTTGCGGCCGACCGAAACGATCCGCTCGTCGACGTCGACCCCGGTCTGCGGATCCTCCGACTTCTCCACCAGCGAGACATTCTCCGGCACGATCGCGACCGCGAGCGAGGAGATCGCGTCGGTCGCATCGGTGCCGATCTCGAAGCGGGCGGAATCGATATAGGGAAGCGAGGCGACCTCGACCGCACCGTCCGCCAGGAACGGCGCCGCCTCGCGGACGGAGCGGCGGACTTCGGCGAGCGCGAGCTCCGCCTTGTCGTCGAAGACGATGCCGGCGGAGGGAAAGTCGCTCACCTTGATCGCGACCTCGCCGTCGACCTCCGCCCCGTAGATGGCGTCGCTCGCCGCGACCTCGGTCGGCTCGTCACTGCCGGAGAAGATCTTGAGCGGGTTGAAATCGGGGATCCGGGCGGCGATTTCCGGCGCCACCGGGGCGGAGAGCGCGCTCGCGACATGGGCGAAGGGACGGACCCGCACGATGTCGCGGTCGCCGACGCGCGTCACCGTCGAGACCGGGATGACGCGCCGGACGATCTCGGTCTCCGGCACGGGGCGCATCCGGTCGCCCTTGACCGCGACGCCGCCGGCGGAGGCGAGCGCCCCCGGCCGTGCCGCCTCGAAGGTCGGCGCCAGCACGGCGCCCGGCCCGAGACCGACGGCGGCCTGCAGTGCGCCGCCCCCGAGCCCGAGCGCCG
>NZ_SPKJ01000188.1 GCF_009866965.1 Propylenella binzhouense
GGGCCGGCGGCGATCGGCCGGACCGGCTCCGCCACCCGCTCCGAGAGGCAGTAGCAGGCGACCGCCTCCGGCAGGGGGACGAGCCGCGCGGCGCGGGCGGCGAGCGCGAACGCGGCCGCGCTCCGGCGCGAATGGAACAGGATGCCGTCCACCGTTCCCGCCGCGATCGCCTCCGCCGCGGCGGGCGCGAGCCGGGGCTCCGGATCGGCGCGGTAGACCGCGCGGCTCTCAACCTCGAATCCGAGCGCGCGCAGGCGCCCCGCGAGATCGGTGCTGGTGGTCTCGCCAGCGGCGTAGAAGAGCGGCCCGCCGGCCGGGGAGAGGCACCCGGCGGCGAGCGCGATCAGCTCCTCGGCCGAGCCGCCTGCGGAACGCGCCGCCGGAAAGCCGCTCCGCTTCGCCTCGACCGCGGTCTGGTCGCCGACCGCGAGAAGGGGCACGGCCTTCAGGAAGTCCGCGTCGTGCCGGGCGGCGAGCGCGCGCACCGCATTGGCGCTCGTGACGAGCACGGCCTGGAAGCGCCGCACGGGCAGCCGGACCCCGGGATCCGGATGGATCGCCAGGGCAGGGGAGAGGATGACGCTGTGCCCGAGCGCCTCCAGGAGCCGCGCGGTCCGGCCGCCATCGGGCTCCGGGCGCGTCACGACGAGGCGCATCAGGCGATGCCGAGCGCGGCGAGGAAGCCGTCGGGCGCCATCCTGCGGAGCGCGAAGCCGGCCTCCTCGCCGATATCGGCGGCCGCGACGGCCGGGCCGCTCTGCTCGACGGTGTAGAACTCGCCGCCATCCCGGGCGAGCACGATGCCACGGAAGCGCAGCCGCTCGCCTTCGATTTCGGCATAGCCGGCGATCGGTGTCCGGCACGAGCCGTCGAGCACGGCGAGGAAGGCCCGCTCGCAGGCGACCGCGCGGGCGGTGTCCCGGTGGGCGACGAGGTCGAGCCGCTCCAGCGTCGCCTCGTCGTCGGCGCGCGCCTCGACGACCACGGCGCCCTGACCGCAGGCGGGAAGGAACCGGTCGACCGGAAGGAGCGCCGTGACATGCGCCTCGAGGCCGAGCCGCTTCAACCCGGCGCAGGCGAGGAGGGTGGCGTCGAATTCGCCGTCCTCCACCCGCTTCAGGCGGGTCGGCACGTTGCCGCGCAGCAGTTCGACCCGCAGGTCCGGGCGCACCCGCTTCAGCTGCGCCTCGCGCCGGAGCGAGGCGGTGCCGACCACCGCGCCAGGCTTCAGCGCCTCGAGCGAGGGCGCGGAGGCCGAAATGAACGCATCCCGGACGTCCTCCCGCTCCAGATAGGCGGCGAGCGCCAGCCCGTCCGGCAGCGCGGTCGGCATGTCCTTGGCGGAATGGACGGCGATGTCGATCTCGCTTCCGAGGAGGGCCTCCTCGATCTCCTTCGTGAAGAGGCCCTTGCCGCCCGCCTCCAGGAGCGCGCGGTCCTGGATGCGGTCGCCGGAGGTGCGGATCACCACGATCTCGTAGGCGCCTTCGGGCAGGCCCTCGCGGGCGGCAAGCCGTGCCCGCACGGTTTCGGCCTGCCAGAGCGCGAGCCGGCTGCCGCGCGTTCCGATCCTCATCCCTGCCGTTTGCAACGATCCACACCCGGGTGTTAGAGCCGAGGCCAAGCCATGCGGCCGACCCCTAGTCCCTGCGAAATCGGAGCGCAATGACGCCGTCACCGCCGCCCCGGGCCGGCACGACCGTCCTCGGCATCGAGACGAGCTGCGACGAGACCGCCGCATCGGTGGTCCGGCGGGCGCCGGACGGCGCGCCCGCTATCCTGTCGAACGTGGTCCTGAGCCAGGTCGCGGACCATGCCGCGTTCGGCGGCGTGGTGCCGGAAATCGCGGCGCGCGCCCATGTCGAGGCGATCGACGGCGTGGTTGCGGCGGCGCTCCGGCAGGCCGGCACCGGCTGGGAAGAACTCGATGCCGTCGCCGTCACGGCCGGGCCGGGGCTGATCGGCGGGGTCCTGGTCGGGCTCATGACCGCCCGCGCGATCGCCGCCGCGCGCCGCCTGCCTCTCCTGCCGCTCAACCATCTCGAAGGCCACGCGCTGACGGCGCGGCTGACCGACGGCGCACGGTTTCCGTATCTGCTCCTGCTCGTCTCCGGCGGGCACACGCAGCTCGTCGCCGTCGAGGGCGTCGGCCGCTATCGCCGCCTCGGCACCACGATCGACGACGCGCTCGGCGAGGCGTTCGACAAGGCGGCCAAGCTGCTCGGGCTCGGCTATCCCGGCGGCCCGGCGGTCGAGCGGATGGCCGCGGCGGGGGATCCGGCGCGCTTCCGACTGCCGCGTCCGCTGAAGGGCGCGGAGGGCTGCGACTTCTCCTTCTCGGGCCTCAAGACGGCGCTGCGGCTGCAGGCCGAGGCGCTCGCCCCGCTCGCGGAGACGGACGTCGCGGATCTTTGCGCCGGCTTCCAGGCGGCCGTGACGGAGGTGCTCGCGGACCGCGTCCGCAACGCGTTCGCGCGCATGCCGAGCGGGAGCGGCCGGCCAACGGCGCTCGTCGCCGCCGGCGGCGTCGCGGCGAACCGCACGATCCGAGCCGGCCTCGAGGCCCTCTGCCGCGCCGAGGGCCTGCCCTTCGTGGCGCCGCCGATGGCGCTCTGCACGGACAATGCGGCGATGATCGCCTGGGCCGGCGCCGAGCGGATCGCGGCCGGCCTCCTGCCCGACCCCGCGATCACCGCACGGGCGCGCTGGCCGCTCGACGAGGCG
>NZ_SPKJ01000189.1 GCF_009866965.1 Propylenella binzhouense
CGCGCCCCGGTCGACCTCGGCCGGCCGGCGCTCGCGCGGATCGGCCGCTTCTTCGCGCTCGTGCCGGCCGGCCCGATCCCCGCGCTCGACGCGCTCGCGGCCGACGCCGTGCGCTTCTTCGACCGCTTCCGCGCGCCGCCGAGCGAGGCGGAGATCGCGCGCCGGCGCCCCGACGACCTGACCGAGCGGCAACGCTCCTACCTGCGGGCCTGGGGCTACCCTTTCGTCTTCGACGCCTTCCGCTTCCACATGACGCTGACCGGGCCGGTTCCGGACGAGCGGGCGGGGCGCATGCGCGCGGCGCTCGCCGCGCATTTCGAGGCCGCCATGGAAGCGCCGCTTCCGCTCGACACTGTGTCGCTCGTCGTCGAGGCCGATCCGCCCGGGCCGTTCCGGCTCCACACGCGTCAGCCGCTCGCCGGCGCTCCCAAGGCCGAGGTCGCATGACAGAAACCGTCTTCCGCAACGCCCGGATGGTGCTTCCCGACGCCGTGCATCTCGGCGACCTCGTCTTGCGCGACGGAACGATCGCCGAGATCGCCGATCCCGGAAGCCGCCCTTCCGGCATCGACATCGAGGGCGACTGGCTGCTGCCGGGCCTCGTCGAGCTCCACACAGATCATCTCGAGAGCCATTACGCGCCGCGTCCGGGCGTGCGCTGGAACCCGGCCGTGGCCGTCCAGGCGCACGATGCGCAGATCGCCGCCTCCGGCATCACCACGGTCTTCGACGCGCTCCGCGTCGGCATGGACGAGGATGCGCGGCTCACCTCGCGCGACATGCGCCTTCTCGGCGACGCGATCGCCGACGGCCAGCGGAGCGGCCGGCTCCGCGCCGAGCACTTCATCCATCTGAGGTGCGAGGTCTCCGCGCCCGACGTGATGGAGGGCTTCGCCCGCTTCGAGGACGATCCGTGCGTCCGCCTCGCCTCGCTCATGGACCACACGCCGGGCCAGCGGCAGTTCACCTCGTTCGAGAGCTACCGCATCTACTATCAGGGCAAGACCGGCATGTCGGACGAAATGTTCGAGGCCTTCGCGGCCCGCCGGATGGCCGATGCCGGCCGGTGGTCGCCGGCGAACCGCACAGCGATCGCCGAGGCCTGCCGGACGCGCGGCATCGTGCTCGCAAGCCACGACGACGCGACCGAGGCGCATGTCGCCGAGGCGGTCGCCTGCGGCGTGGCAGTCGCGGAGTTTCCGACGACGATCGAGGCCGCGCAGGCATCCCGGACCGCCGGCATGAAGGTGCTGATGGGCGCGCCGAACATCGTCCGCGGCTCCTCGCATTCCGGCAATGTGGCCGCGCGCGCGCTCGCCGAAGGCGGCCTCCTCGACGTGCTGTCGTCGGACTACATCCCGCTCAGCCTGCTGCAGGCGGCCTTCCTGGTCGCGGATGCGGTGGAGGCGATCGACCTGCCGCGGGCCGTCGCGCTCGTCTCAAGCAACCCGGCCGCGGCCGCCGGGCTCGACGACCGCGGCGCGATCGCCCCCGGCAGGCGCGCGGATCTCGTCCGGGTCCGCCTCGAGGGCGACCTCCCCGTCGTCCGCTCCGTCTGGCGGCAGGCGGAGCGCGTCGCCTGATGGCGCGCGGGACGCTCGTGCTCGTCGTCGGCCCGAGCGGGGCCGGCAAGGACACGCTGATCGACTATTGCCGCCAGCGCCTGCCCACAGGGTCGGGGATCGTGTTTGCGCGCAGGGTGGTGACGCGCGCCGCGCAGGCAGGGTCCGAGGACCATGCGACGCTCGCCGAGACGGCGTTCGAGACGGGCGTCGCGGAAGGCGCCTTCGCGCTCCACTGGCACGCCCACGGGCTCCGCTACGGGATCCCGGCGGAAATCGAGGACTGCCTCGCGAGCGGACGCTCCGTCGTCGCGAACGTCTCGCGCGCCGCGATCCCGGAGGCCCGCCGGAGCTTCCGGCCGCTTCTCGTCGTCTCCGTTACGGCGCCGCGCGCGGTGCTGGCGGAGCGTCTCGCCGGCCGCGCGCGCGAGAGCCGCGGCGAGATCGCCGAGCGGCTCGGCCGCGCCGACGCCTACGAGGTCTCCGGGGCGGACGTGGTGCGGATCGACAATTCGGGCCCGGTGGAGCGCGCGGGCGAGGCGCTGCTCGCGCTCCTGACCGGGCGGAGCCCGCCTGTCGCGGACGCCGGGCAGGAATGCGCCGCCGGCTGAGGCGCGCCGACGAATCGCCGTCGCCGCGGAGCCGGAACGGCGGGAAGTGCGTTCGAACCACATGATCGAACGGCTCAAGGACTGGGCGCGGGCCGTCCGCCGCGACGTCGTCGCGCTGTGGATCGCCGCCCGCGACCCGCGCGTGCCCTGGTACGCCAAGGCGACGGCCGCCACGGTCGCCGCCTATGCGCTGAGCCCGATCGACCTCGTCCCCGACTTCATCCCGGTCCTCGGCTATCTCGACGATTTGATCATCGTGCCGCTCGGCATCGCGCTCGCGGTGCGGCTCGTGCCGGCGGAGCTGATGGCGACGTTCCGCGCGGAGGCGGCGCGGCGCGCGGAGCGCCCGACCAGCGCGGCCGGCGCCGCCGCCATCGTCGCCGTCTGGCT
>NZ_SPKJ01000019.1 GCF_009866965.1 Propylenella binzhouense
CGCCTCATCGATCTCTTCCCACCAGCCGAATGCGCCAACTACTTCAAAGCGGCAGGGTATGATGCAACCTGATCGGATTCCGCTCTAAGCGGCAAACGCTGGAGCGGAACGAGCGGCACGGCCTTCGCGATGCACCCTCGCCGGGGCCGCATCCATCCCCCTCCCCTCGTGGGGAGGGGCCAGGGGAGGGGTTCCCCGCGTCGCCTCCCTCTCTGTCGTCATCGCCGGACTTGATCCGGCGATCCAGAAACGGAGTGGCGGACCGGGCGCCGCCTGGATGCCCGGGTCAAGCCCGGGTTTTGACCGAGACCGACAATCGCGATGCTCGCGGCGGGTGGCATCCTCGCTCTGGCAGCGCTCGCGGTTGAGCCGGTTGGTTTCCTGCGCATAGGCGCGCATGGCCTCCGCCGCCATGTCCGGCGTCATCATGGCTCGCGCAAGCCGGCAAGCACGCGGGTTTCCAGCACCTCGCAGGCGATGGTGCGGGCATTATCGCAGCCATTGCCGAGTACATGGTTGGAGCACGCAAAACGGTCCTGTCCGCGATGGGCATAGGTCCCGCCGCAGCAGCTGCAGAATACGAGGCCGGAAAGCAGGGTGCCCGGCCAGTGCGTGGCATTCAGTCCGCCGTTCTTCGCCATCATGGTCCGCGTGGCGGCGCGCGATGCCTCGATCTGCCTGGTGTAGAGTGCTGCCAATTCGTCCTGCCGCGCCTTGGCGGCGTCCCACAGGTCCTGCGGCACGATGCGCAGTTCGGGAGCCTCCGCGCGTATCCATTCGCTCTCCAGGTTGAGGCGGTAGGCGGAGCGGCCGATGATCCTTTTCTCTCGTTCTTTCCTGGCCTCGCCAATCCTCGGCCCTCTCGAACTCTCCGCGTCTATCGCGATAGTGCGGATTGAACGTCGGTCAGCGCGAAGTCGTCGCCGACATACAGAAGCGGAGCCGAATGCCGCTTTGCGAGGGCATAGGCAAAACAATCGCCGAAGTTCAGGCCGCCTCGCGTGCCAAATCCCTTGCCGTAATCCAAGCGCGCCCTCATGGCGGCACGGCCAAGGTTCTCGTCTATGGATGCAATGGATATGCTGAAGTCGGAAAGAAACGCATCCAGATCGGCAATCGCCTCGTGCCTGTCTCCGTTCCTGATCCGGCCCGCCATGACAGTGCCGGCCTCGACATAGTTCACAGCCGATATGAGACGCGGAACTTCTGTCTGAAGAGCGTCCATGCAATCAGGCGCTTCCGCCTCCTCGAACAGGATCGCGATGATGGCGGATGCATCCACGACGATCATCGCGAGAGACCAAGTTCTTCGGGCGTATCGCCGACCGCTTCATCCCATTCCCGTTTCGTGACCGGGCGGCGATCATAGCGACCGGCGCGTTGGCGCACGAAAGCCTTCATGCGCGAAACATAGTCGAGCTGCGCCTCCTGCTCGGCGCGCAGTCGTTCCAGCCGCTCGCGCATGGCCTGCGTAATGGCGTCCGTCATGGTCTCGCCGGTCAAACGGGACAATTCCCGCGCCAGCCGATCCGCTTCCTCTGTCTTGATGCTCAAGGCCATGCCAGCCTGCCCTTCTAGATTCACGATCTAGATAGCATTTCCGGCCCGGTGCTTCAACGGAAAAGGTCGAAATTCCCGCCCGGAACGAACGAGCGGCAGAGCCCGGAACGCAACAAGCGGCAGGGCCCGAAACGGAACAAGCAGCAAAACGCCGGAACAACGAGCGGCAAACGCCGGAACGAACGGGCGGCACGGCCTTCACGATGGGCCCTCGCCGGGGCCGCGTCCATCCCCCCTCATGGGGAGGGGCCAGAGGAGAGGTCCCCCGGGATTCCTCCCTCTCCGTCGTCATCGCCGGACTTGATCCGGCGATCCAGAAACGGAGCGGCGGACCGGGCACCGCCTCGCCGTCGTCGTCGGCAGAGCGGCGGACCGGGCACCGCCTGGATGCCCGGGTCAAGCCCGGGCAGGACGACGGAAAATGCCGCTGCCTTGGGGATGCGCTCCCGCCGCCTTGCCTCCCTCTCCGTCGTCATCGCCTCCCCGCTGTCGTCATCGCCGGACTTGATCCGGCGATCCAGAAACGGAGTGGCGGACCGGGCACCGCCTCTCCGTCATCGTCGCAGAGCGGCGGCCCAGGCGCCGCCTGGATGCCCGGGTCAAGCCCGGGCAGGACGACAGAGCAAGCGGCAGGGCCCGGAACAGAACAGGCGGCAAAACGCCGGAACCAACGAGCGGCAAGGCCGCCGGAAAAGATGCGTTTCCAACTTCGCCGTTCAGTCCGCCGCGCCCGCATCCTAACGTGCCGCTCGACCCGCTTACCCGCGAAGAGGCTCGAGATTCGGGCCGCCGCAGCGAGGAGTTCAGCACATGCGTTTCGGACTGTTCGGCAACGCCACTGCAGCCCGCGTCGGCCCCGATGTAGACAGCTCGTACGGATACAGGGATTTCGTCGAGTACAACATCGAGGCGGAGGCGCTCGGCTATCACAGCACCTTCGTGGTCGAGCATCATTTCACCGGATACGGCCAGGTCTCGGCCAGCATGAACATGCTGACCTGGCTCGGCGCGAAGACGAGCACGATCCGGCTCGGCACCGCCGTGCTGGTGCTGCCCTGGCACAATCCCGTGCTCATCGCCGAGCAGGCCGCGACCATCGATCTCCTGAGCGGCGGCCGGCTCGATTTCGGCGTCGGCAAGGGCTACCGGCACAACGAGTTCGTGGGCTTCTGCATCCCGATGGAGGAGGCCGGCGACCGCTTCAACGAATCGGTCGACGTGATCCTGAAGGCCTGGACCTCGGCCGACCGCTTCTCGCACGAGGGCAAGTACTGGCGCTTCGAGGACATCGTCGTCGAGCCGCCCACGGCCCAGCAGCCGCACCCGCCGCTCTGGATGGGCGCGGGCAGCCCGGAATCGATCGCGCAGGTGGCCGAGCGCGGCTTCAACCTCCTCCTCGACCAGTTCGCCACGATCGAGGTGATCGGCGAGCGCGTCGCCTTCTTCAAGGCGGAATGCGAGAAGCGCGGCCGGACCTTCGACCCGATGCAGGTCGCCGTCGCGCGCGCGCTCAACGTCTCGAACTCGAAGGAGGAGAAGGACGCCGCTCTCGAGAAGCGCCGGGTCGCCCAGCAGCGGCTGACGAAGATCTCGCAGCGGCCGGACGGCAACAACAAGGCGAGCATCCTGAACTTCGCGGACACGCGCGAGGCGAGCGAGGAGAGCGCGCTCTACGGCACCCCGGACGAGATCGCCGCCAAGCTCGAGCGGCTGCAGCGGCTCGGCGTCGAATACGTCCTGGTGACCACGGGCGGCAACCGCGACACGCTGCGGCGCTTCGCGGCCGACCTCATGCCGCATTTCGACGCCGCGCCGGCGATGCGGGCCGCCGAGTAGCACGGGGCCCTCCGTTCGTTTCCGCCGCTCCGGAGCCGCCCGCTCCGGAGCGGCATCGTCGCAAGGAAAAGGCAGCGGCCGACCGGTTCGCGCGCTGCAATCAAGGGGAAGGCGGTCAATGAAGGACGGGTTCGTCGAGACGGCGCACGGCCGGATCCATTATCTCGAGGCGGGCAGCGGGAAGCCCATCATCCTCCTGCATTCGAACGGCAATTCGGCCTACGAATACGACCATCTCATCGAAAGGCTCGCCGGCAAGCACCGGGCGATCGCCTGGGACCAGCCGGGCCATGGCGATTCCGACCGGATCGTCCGGCACTATTCCGTCGAGGACTATTCCGATGCGGTCGTCGCCTTCATGGACGCGCTCGGGATCGACAAGGCGAACGTGCTCGGCGCGTCGATCGGCGGCATGATCTGCACGGATCTCGGGGCGCGCCACGCCGACCGGATCGACCATCTCTTCGTGGTGGAGGCGCCGGCCCGCAGCCAGGAGGAATGGGCGGCGGAATGGCTGCGCACGGAGCGCAACTGGACGAGCCCCGTCCAGGCCATGGACCAGCTCACCCCCCGCTTCCGGAACGTCACGCCGGAATTCCTGGAGCGCTGGAACATCGACCGCCAGAAGGCCGGCGCCTGGACGATGCTCGACGTGATGTGGGCTCTGCGCCTCTACGATTCCCGCGGCGCGATCCCGAAGGTCACCGCGAAGACGATGGCGATCTTCGGCGAGAACAACAGGATCAAGGCCTACGCGCCCCTCTACGAAGCGGGGATCCCCGGCGTCCGGATCGAGCTCATGAAGGATTGCGGCCACTTCCCGATGGTCGACGATCCGGAGGCGCTCGCCAAGCTCGTCGACGACTTCGTGGGCGCCTGACATGGCGCGGGGAACGGGACGGCGGCCGGTCGCGGACCGCGCCGGCGCCGCCGGGAAGGGGCTCGGATGATCGACAAGTTCGTACGTTCGGCCGCCGAGGCGGTCGACGGGGTGAAGGACGGGGCGACGGTGCTCGTCGGCGGCTTCGGCGCCGTCGGGCAGCCGCTGACGCTGATCGACGCGCTCATCGAGCAGGGCGCGAAGGACCTGACGATCGTCGCCAACAATGCCGGCGTCGGGCGGGTCGGCCTCGCCCGGCTGCTCGATCTCGGCCGCGTCAGGAAGGTGATCTGCAGCTTTCCGCGCAGCTCCGATCCGGTGGTGTTCGAGGAGCTCTACAAGGCCGGGCGGATCGAGCTCGAGATCGTCCCGCAAGGGACGCTCGCCGAGCGGCTGCGCGCCGCCGGCGCCGGGATTCCGGCCTTCTTCACGCCGACCGCCTACGGCACCCAGCTTGCGGACGGCAAGGAAGTACGCGAGATTGGCGGTCGGAGCTGCGTGCTGGAAACCGCGCTCCAGGGCGACGTCGCGCTCGTCGAATGCTGGAAGGCGGACCGGTGGGGCAATCTCACGTTCCGCGATTCCGGGCGCAACTTCAATCCGGTGATGGCGACCGCCGCAACGCTGACGGTCGCGCAGAGCCAGCATGTCGCCGAGCTCGGCGCGCTCGACCCGGAGACGGTCGTCACGCCCGGCGTCTACGTGGACCGGGTGGTGCACGTGCCCTATGGCGACCCGTGAGATGGAGGCCAGGATGAACGAAGCGGACGCCATGCCGGGTACCAGGCCGGCTTCCAAGCCGCTCACGCGCGGCGAGATGGCGGCGCGTGCCGCCCGCGACATCCCCGAAGGCTGGTACGTCAATCTCGGGATCGGGATGCCCACCCTGATCGCCAATTACGTGCCGTTCGACCGCGAGGTGATCTTCCACTCCGAGAACGGCATCCTCGGCATGGGCCCGCAGCCCGAGCCGGACAAGATCAATCGCTGGCTCGTCAATGCCGGCAAGCAGCACGTGACGCTTCGGCCGGGCGGCTGCTACTTCCACCATGCCGACAGCTTCGCCATGATCCGGGGCGGCCATCTCGACCTCTGCGTGCTCGGGGCGTTCCAGGTCGCCGAGAACGGCGACATCGCGAACTGGGCGACGACGTCGGAATCGGCGCCGGCCGTCGGCGGCGCGATGGATCTCTGCGTCGGCGCCAAGAACCTGTGGGTCGTGATGGAGCACACGACCAAGGCGGGAGAGAGCAAGCTCGTCCGCCGCTGCAGCTACCCCCTGACGGCGCTCGGATGCGTGACGCGCATCTACACGAATCTCGCCGTCCTCGAGGTCACGCCCGAGGGCTTCGTGGTGACCGAGATGATCCCGGGGCTCTCCTTCCAGGAGCTGCAGTCGCGGACCGACGCGCCGCTCAAGCTGGCGTGTTGAGGACGTCCGGACCCCGCATGCGCATCCAGAACTTCTATTACGTCGCCGCGGACATCGGCCAGGCGCGCGCCTTCTACGAAGACGCCCTGGGCCTGGAGGTGAAGTTCGCCGACGGGGAGCGCTGGATCCAGTTCAGCGCGGGCGGACAGAACTTCGCGCTCAGTTCCCTCGCCGAGGCGCCGCCGGGGGTGCGCGGCGGGACGATCGTCTTCGAGGTGGAGGATCTCGCAGGCGCGCTCGCGCGCGTAGAGGAGGCCGGCGGCACGATCCTCGGCGAGCGCGACATGGGCGGACACGGCCGCACGGCCACCTTCGCCGACCCCGCCGGCAACGTCGCGCAGCTCTTCGCCCGCGCCACATCCGGCTGAGCGCGATCCGGCGGCGCGGGCGGCGCGCCGCCGCTCCGCCGCTCCGCCGCTACTCTTCCGTAAAGACCACCGCGCGCTGCTTCTTGAGGCTCGGCAGCACCGAGAACACGACCAGCGCGACCGCGATGAGAAGCAGAACGAGCGATATCGGCCGCGTCACGAACACGGAGAAGTCGCCGTCCGAGAGGACGAGCGCGCGGCGGAAGTTCTCCTCCAGCATGGGCCCGAGCACGAAGCCCAGCATCAGCGGCGCCGGCTCGCAGGCGAGCTTGTGGAAGAGATAGCCGAGCACGCCGAATCCGGCCGCCATGAAGAGATCGAAGGTCGAATAGCTCACCGAGTAGACGCCGATGCAGCAGAACATGAGGATCGCCGGATAGAGAACCCGGTACGGCACCTTGAGAAGCTGCACCCAGATGCCGATCAGCGGCAGATTCAGGATCACGAGCATCAGATTGCCGATCCACATCGAGACGATGAGGCCCCAGAAGAGATCGGGGTTGCTCGTCATCACCTGCGGGCCGGGCTGGATGTTGTGGATGATCATGGCGCCGAGCATCAGGGCCATGGTCGCGCTGCCCGGGATCCCGAGCGTCAGCGTCGGAATGAAGGCCGTCTGGGCGGCGGCGTTGTTGGCGGATTCCGGGCCCGCTACGCCCTCGATCGCGCCGTGCCCGAATTCGTCCGGCCGCCGCGAGACCTTCCGCTCCAGGCTGTAGGCGAAGAACGAGGCGAGCGAGAGCCCGGCCCCCGGCAGGATCCCCACGAAGGCGCCGATCGAGCTGCCGCGCAGGATCGCGGGGGTCATGCGGCGGATATCCTCGCGGGTCGGCCAGAGCGTGGTGATCTCGGACGTGTAGGCCTTGCGGTGCTCCCTCTGCTCCAGGCTTCCGACGATCTCGCTGAACGCGAAGATCCCGACGGCCACGACGATGAAGTCGATGCCTTCCCAGAGCTCGGGAAAGCCGAAGGTGAAGCGCGTGACGCCCGAGGCGACATCGATGCCCACCAAGCCGAGAAGCAGGCCGAACACGATCATGCCGATCGACTTCACGACCGAGCCCGAGGCGAGCGAGACCGCGCCGACCAGGCCGACCGCCATCAGCGAGAAGTACTCCGCCGGACCGAACTTGAACGCGAAGCGCGTGAGCGGCGCGGCGAACAGCGCGAGCATCAGCACGCCGACGCAGCCGGCAAAGAACGAGCCGATGGCCGCGGCGGCAAGCGCGGCGCCCGCCTTGCCCTTCCGCGCCATCTGGTGGCCGTCGATGACGGTCACGACGGACGAGGTCTCGCCCGGCAGGTTGACGAGGATCGCGGTGGTCGAGCCGCCATAGGCCGCACCGTAATAGATGCCCGCCAGCATGATCAGCGCACCGACCGGAGGCAGGCCGTAGGTGAACGGGAGCAGCATCGCGATCGTCGCGAGCGGACCGAGCCCGGGCAGAACGCCGATCAGCGTCCCGAGCAGACATCCCGCGAATGCATAGAGGAGGTTGTGGAGGCTGAGCGCCGTCTCGAGGCCGATCGCCAGGTGGTCGAGGAACTCCACGTCTTCTCCTCAGCCTGCCAGCAGCGCGGGCCACAGATGGAACTGCAGCCCGAGCCCATAGACGAAGATCACGACCGCGAGCCCGACCAGCACGACGGCGTTGAGGGCAGCGGCGCGCCAGCTGAATTCGTGGCTTGCGACACTCGCCACGAGAACCAGCACGGCGACCGCGGCGACAAGGCCCATCGGCTGGAGCAGCACGCCGAAGAGGACCACCGCGGCGAGCACGATGGCCAGGCTCTTCAGGTCCCATCCGGACAGCTTCGCATCCGCCTCGGCGTCCTTCCCGCGGAGCGCGCCGAAGATGACAGCGGCGCCGATGAGCATGAGAAGCACGCCGAGCCAGAACGGAAAGTAGCCGGGTCCCATGCGCGCGGCGGTTCCCATCCGGTAGCCGGAGGCGATCACGGCGAAGGCGCCGCCGACTCCGACATAGAGCAGGCCGGCGGCGAAATCCTTCGGGTGTCGGAGCTTCATCTCGGATCCGTCAGAGGTCGAGCCGCCCGGCATCGCCGCCGCCCTGCCGGCGACATCGGCCGCTCCGAAAGCGCGAGCGGGGCCTCACTCGGCCTTGATGTTCGCCTCCTGCGCGATCTCCTTCCACTTCGCCGTCTCCTTCTTCACGGTCTCGGCGAACTGTTCCACGGAGGTCGGCGCGGGCGTTCCGCCGTCCTTGGCGAGGAACTCCTTCGTCTCGTCGGAATTCACGATCGTATTCAGATCGGCGTTGATCTTCTGGACGATCTCGTCCGGCGTCCCCGCCGGCGCGAACAGCCCCCACCACTGGTTGACGACCGCGTCCTTCAGTCCCTTCTCGACCATCGTCGGAAGGTCCGGGGTCGCCGGCGAGCGCTCTTCGCTGCTGACCATGATTCCGGTCATCAGTCCTGCCCGGATCTGCGGCAGGGCCTGCGTCATGCTGCTGAAGAAGAGGTCGACATGGCCGCCGATGACGTCGGCCATCGCCGGGGATCCGCCCTTGTAGTGCACCGGCTCCATCTTGAGTCCGGCCGCCTTCTTCAGAACCTCCGTCCCGAACTGATTGACGCCGCCGAGGCCGGACGTCGCATATTTGAGCGGCCTCTTCTTTGCCTCAGCCATGAACTCGTCATACGACTTGACGGGCAGTGCAGGGCCGACGACGAGCACCAGTGGCACTTTCCCGATCATGCCGACCGGCTGGAAGTCGTTGGCAGGGTCGAAGGGCAGGTTCTGGACGGCGGCGTTCATCGTGAACGTCACCGAATTGATGAGAAGCGTGTAGCCGTCCGGCTTCGCCTTGGCGACATGCGCCGAGCCGATGGCGGAGCCGGCCCCCGGCATGTTCTCGACGACGACCGGCTGGCCCCAGATCTTGCTCAGCCGGTCGGCCACGTAGCGGCCGACAATGTCATTGGAGCCGCCTGGAGCGAACGGAACGACGAGCGTGACGGACTTGGTCGGGTAGTCCGTCGCCGCGACGGCCAGATTCGCGAAGCCGGCGAACGCTAAAGCGGCCGCGATGCGCAAGAGTCTCATGTCACCTCCCAGTTGCTCTTGAGTGCGGCCCGTTCGGGCGAGCCGCGGGCCGGATGGAAGAGCGAACATCCATCGGAGCCGTTATTGGCGCGCTCGCCGCGCATCGGGCGGCAGTGCGACGCTGCGGATACTCTTGCATGCGGGGTCCACGGCCTCAAGATTCAGAGGACCGGACAGAGACCCCCATCGACGTTGATTGCGGTTCCGGTGACGTAGCTCGCCGCGTCCGATGCAAGGAAGCAGGCGAGATTCGCGAATTCCTCCGGCTCTCCGAAGCGCCCGAGCGGGATCTTCCTGGCGGTGGGGGCGAGATATTCCTCGTAGCTCTTGTCCGGCGCGGCCGCCTGGTGGCGCCGCTCCCATTGGCCGCTCTTGATCTGGCCGACGCAGAGCGCATTGACGAGGATGTTGAAGGGCGCGAGCTCGCGCGAAAGCACCTTGGTCAGCGTGAGGCCGGCCGCCCGGCTCAGCGTCGTCGGCATGGAATCGCCGAGCGGCGCCTTCGCGCGGATGCTGACCACGTTGAGGATCCGGCCCCAGGACTGCTCCTTCATTCCGGGGGCGACGAGCTGGCAGAGCCGCATCGCCGCGAAGAG
Organism: Propylenella binzhouense; assembly: GCF_009866965.1. Taxonomy (GTDB): domain Bacteria; phylum Pseudomonadota; class Alphaproteobacteria; order Rhizobiales; family Afifellaceae; genus Propylenella; species Propylenella binzhouense. Next base: position 9,743 of record NZ_SPKJ01000019.1, read on the forward strand.
CTTCAGGTCCATGTCCGCGATCACCTGGTCGCGGGAGAGCTGGTCGAACGGGCGGCGGAACGAGCTGCCGGCGTTGTTTACGAGAATGTCGATGCGGCCCGTGCGCCCCAGGATTTCGGCTACCAGGGACTCGGTCCGCGCGGCGTCGGTGACGTCGCAGGCAAAGGCGGAAATGCGGCCCGGCGCCACAATTTCGATCTCGGTGGCGGCGCGCTCCAGCTTGTCGGTCGAGCGTGCGACGATGACGACATCCGCGCCGGACCGCGCGAAGCGCTCTGCCATGGCGCGGCCGAGACCTTCGCTGCCGCCGGTGATGAGGGCCGTCCTGCCGCCGAGATCGATCTGCATCGATCAGAGCTCGCGCAGCGCGTTGAACTGCGCAACGTAGCCGGAGGCGTCGATCCGCACCCCGATCACGGTGGTCCGATCCGAACGCACCGCAGCCTGGAGAGCGTCCCCGAAGGCATGCTCGTTGTCGACGGTGACGCCGTCGGCTCCGAACCCCTGCGCGAGCTTCTCCCAATCCACCCCGCCGAGCGAGACGCCGTGGAAGGGGATGCCCTTGATCTCCTGCTTGACGCGGATGAGCCCGATTTCCTGATCGTCCCACACGACGATGACGATCGGCAGCTTCTCGCGCATGGAGGTCTGGAGCTCCGCGACGCTCATCATGAAGCCGCCGTCGCCCGTGAAGGCGACGATCGGCCTGCGCGGATGCGCAAGACGGGCGCCGAGCGCGCCGGGCACGGCATAGCCCATCGAGCCGAGGCCGTTCGAGGTGAGGAACTCGCGGGGGCCGTAGGACTGCCATTTCTGCACCACGAGGAGCCGGCTCGCGCCGGCATCGCAGGTGGCGATGGTGTCGCGCGGCAGCACCGCACGGGCGACCTCCATCGCCCGCTGCGGGGAAAGACCGTTGGCGGGCGTATCGAGGGCGGCGACCACGTCGTCGCGGAACGTGGCGGCCGACTTCTCGCCCCAGTTGCCGCCGCCGGAGCACCATTCGGCGAGCCGACCGAGCAGGAGCTTGAGGTCGCCGATCGCCTCGATTTCCGAAGGAACGAGGGCATCGAGCGACGGCGTGTTCGAGATCGCCACGACCGGCACCGCGTAGGGCCAGGGCTTCGGCTGGAGTTCCACGCCGTCGAGGCCGATCGTCAGGATGAGGTCCGACTGCATGACGAGCTTGCGCTCGATCAGGCCGCCGATGATGCAGCCGGCGCGGAGGGGATGGTCCTCCGGGATCGCGCCCTTGCATTTCGACGTCACGAGCACCGGCGCGCCGATCTGCTCGGCAAGCTTCACCAGCTCCGCCGAAGCGTGGTCCCAGAACACGCCGAGGCCTGCGAGGATGATGGGCCGGCGCGCATTGTCGATCCGGTCGATGATGGGCTTCAGGCTGGCGCGGTCCGGGTCCGGATAGAGGCTGTTCGGCATCAGCGGCGGGGGCGCCGAGAGCTGGGCGGCCTCCTTGGTCGTCTCGCTCTGCGGCATGTCGAACTGGACCGGCCCCGGCGCCGGCGCCGTCGCGGTGCGCATCGCGCGCCGCACTTGCTGGCGCACGGTGCGCGCGTCGATGGTCGTGCCCCACTTCACGATCGGCGCGTAGATCCGCATCTGGTCGATGCGCTGGCGGAGGCCGACCTCGTGCTCGGGCGCGGAGTAGCGGTCCGTGATCGCGATCAGCGGAGCGCGGTCGAGGAAGGCGTGGGCGATGCCGTTCACCATGTTGGCCGCGCCCGGGCCGCGCGTCGACATGCAGACGCCGGGGGAACCGGTGATCTCGCCCCAGGTCGAGGCGAGCATGCCGCCGGCGACTTCCTGCTTCATCAGGATGAAGCGCATGTCGCGCTGCCGGGCCGCCTCCATGAGTTCCACGGACTCGCCGCCCGGGTGCCCCACGATGAAGGGCGTTCCGGCCTCCTTGAAGGCATCCGCCAGCACTTCCACGGTCGTCGCCATTCTTCCCTGCTCCGATCTTCTCCGGCCCGGCCCGGTTCCCCGGCCGGCAGCCGCTTCGACTTGCATGGACCTGCGCTCAGGCGAGGTTCCAGTAGAGCCCCTTCGGCTCCATGTAGGCGCGCATCCCCTGCAGCCCCTTCTCCCGCCCGATCCCGCTCTGCTTGAAGCCGCCGAAGGGAACGGAGATCGAGCTTTCCTTGTAGGTGTTGATCCAGACGGTGCCGGCCCGCAGCGCACGCGCGACCCGCCAGGCCTTGCGGTAGTCGCCGGTCCAGATCCCGGCCGCGAGGCCGAAATCGGTGTCGTTCGCCTGCGCCAGGAGATCCGCCTCGCTATCGAAGGGCAGCGCCACGGCGACCGGCCCGAAGATCTCCTCCTGGCAGATGCGCGCGCGATTGGTGAGATCCGTGACGATGGTGGCGGGATAGTACGCCCCCTGGTCGAAGGCGCCGCCGGTCGCCGGCGCTCCGCCCGTGACCACGCACCCGCCTTCGCTGACGCCCATCTCGACATAGCGCGCCACGTGATCGCGATGCCGAAAGCTCGCCATCGGACCGATCCGCGCCGCATCGTCCTCCGGAAGGCCGAGGCGATAGGATTCCGCTTCGACACGCAGGCGGTCGAGCATGTCGTCGAAGATCGCGCGTTCCACGAAGATCCGGGATCCCGCGATGCACGACTGCCCGCCGCTCGAGAAAATTCCGGCGGCAACCCCCTTGGCCGCCGCGGCGAGATCGGCATCCGCGAACACGATGTCCGGAGACTTGCCCCCGAGTTCCAGAATGACCGGAACCAGCCTGCGTCCGGCCGCCTCGGCGATCGCGCGGCCCGCCGCGGTGCCGCCGGTAAAGCTCACGAGGTCGACGCCCGGATGGTCGACGAGGGCGCGCCCAACCTCGCCGGCGCCCGTCACCACGTTGAGCACGCCCGGCGGAAAGCCCGCTTCGCGCGCAAGCCGCGCATATTCGAGCGCGACCTGCGGCGTGACCTCGGAGGGCTTCAGCACCACCGTGTTGCCGGCGGCGAGGATCGGCGCCAGCTTCTGCGCTTCGATGGTGAGCGGGGAGTTCCAGGGCGTGATCGCCGCCACCACCCCGACCGGCTCGTAGACGGTCATGGTCATGCTGGGGCCGCGCTGCGTGTTCACCTCGCTCTCGAAGGTTTCGCAGACCGCCGCGTAATAGCGGAACACATCGGCGGCGGACGCCGCCTGGCTCATGCACTCCTTCAGCGTCTTGCCGTTGTCCGCCATCTGCGTGCGCGCGAGATGGTCGCGGTTGGCGGCCACGAGATCGGCCATCCGGGCGAGGAACCGCGCCCGTTCGTGGTTCTTGAGCGCGGCCCAGGCCGGGTCGCCGAGAGCGGCCCTCGCCGCCCCGACCGCCCGATCGACATCCTGCGCCGAGGCCGATGCGATCCGCGCCGAGACCGTCCCGTCGGCCGGGTTGATCGAATCGAAGGAGCCGGCGCTTCCTTCGACCCATTCGTTCGCGATCATGAACGGTCTGACGGACATGACTGGTCGCCGGGCGCGTGTGCGCCCCCTCCCCTTCCCTGTTTCCGCTTGCCTGACGCAGCGCCCGCGGGCGGAGCGTCAGGCGGCCGCGCGCTTGCCGGGCGCGACGACCAGATCGGCCGGCGGGAGATCCTCGCCGGCGAGATAGCGCTTCGTGTTGCCGACCGCGCGCTCGGCGATCGCGGCGAAATTGTCCAGCGTCGCGCCCGCCGCATGCGGCGTCAGGACCGTCCGCTCCTCCCGAAGGAGCGGGCTGCCGATCGGCGGCTCCTTCGAAAAGGCGTCGATCGCGGCGCCGAAGAGGTGCCCCCGGGCGAGCGCGCGCGCCAAGGCGTCCTCGTCGACGAGCCCGCCGCGGGCCGCATTGACCAGAAGCGCGTCGGGCTTCATCGCCGCGATCCGCCGCTCGTCGATGATGCCCGCCGTCTCCTTCATGAGCGGCAGGTGCAGGCTGACGATGTCGGCCGTCGCGACGAGAGCGTCGAGATCCATGTACTCCGCGCGCAGCTTCGTTTCGACATCCGCCGGCGCGCGGATCGGGTCGTAGTAGAGGATCCGGATGTCGAAGCCGGCGAGCATCTGCGCGAGCATGCGGCCGATCGCTCCGAAGCCCACGATCCCGATCGTCTTGCCGGTGATCTGGCGGTTGATGCCGCGCGAGACTTCCTTGTCCCAGTTCCCCGCGCGGGTCTGCCTGTCCAGCACCGGAAGCCGGCGGTAGGCGGCGAGGATGAGCATCAGGGTGTGCTCGGCGACCGGCACGTTGTTGCCGGCATGAAGCCGCGCCACGCCGATCCCGCGCTCGCGGCAATAATCGAGATCGATGCGGTCGACCCCCGCTCCGAGCTTCTGAATGAAGCCGAGCCGCCCGGCGGTCCGGAGCAGATCCGTCGGGAGCGGCGCGGCCATGACGAAGGCCACGTCCGCATCCGCAAGCGCCCGGCTGCGGGCGTCCGGCGTGCCGCCGTCGGCGATGCTGAGCACCCATCCGTCCGGGACGCTGTCGGCGATCGTCTCGATGATCTTGGGATGAAAGGTGTCGATGATCCCGACGATGAGGTCCGGCATGGTGGAATCCGAGTCGGAGCGAGGGCCCGGAGCGAACACGGAATGCCCGTCCGGCAATGGCGCCGACACTACAAAATACAAATGTATACGGCAAGCGACCGGGTTTCGCCGACGGGCGCCCGCGATCCGCTCGGAACAGAAAAGTGTTGTTCCTCCTGACGATCGACGGTTCGGCGGAAGCCGTCGGACGCTCCGATCACCCATCGCTCCCTGGCGTTCCGGCGGTTCCGATGTCCGGGCAGGGGTCCGTCTTCGCCACCATGACCCCCGACGGGCGGCTGTTGCGCTGGTCGGATACGGCTGTGTACAGACAAGTAAAACGAGGGGAGGAGCCGGTCCGCAATGCTGATGCTGGAGCACGACGCCAAGGAGATCCTGGCCGGGAAGGGCGTGCCCGTGCCGCTCGGCGTTCTTGCGGAAAGCACCGACGCGCCGCTGCCGGATTTTCCGCCGCCCTTCGTCGTGAAGGCGCAGGTCCCCTTCGGCGGCCGCGGCAAGGCCGGCGGCATCCGCTCATGCGGGACGCGGGCGGCATTGCCGGCCCTGCTCGGCGAGATGATCGGGATGGCGCTGAAGGGCCATCCGGTGCAGGCATGCCGCATCGAGCAGGCGGTGGCCGGCGCGCAGGAATTCTATCTCAGCCTGTCGGTCCACGCGCCGACCGCCTCCGTGGCCGTTCTTCTCTCGCCGGAGGGCGGCGTGGAGATCGAGGGCGAAGGGAGCGCCGCCCTCCGCTCCGGACGGTCGCGGCTCGGCGCCGACGCGATCGCGGCGGAAGTCGCACGCCTGGCGGAGGACCTGCCCGAGACCGTCCGCAGCGCCGTGACGGCGGCCGGAAAAGCGCTCGGCGGGCTCTTCGTGGAACTCGACGCGCTTCTTCTGGAGATCAACCCTCTCTTCGTCCGCCCCGACGGCACCTGGCTCGCAGGCGACGCCAAGCTGATCCTCGACGACAACGCCCTCCCGCGGCAGCCCGAACTGGCGGCGCTTCTTCGCGCGCGTGCCAACGCCTATGCCGACACCGCGTTCAAGCTCGCCCAGGGCTTCGATTTCGTCGTGCTGGACCCGGATGGCGAGATCGGGCTCGTCACCACCGGGGCCGGCCTCAGCATGAAGCTCATCGACGAGCTGATCGGCCTCGGCGCCAGGCCGTTCAACTTCTGCGACATAAGGACGGGGCAGATGCGCGGCGACCCGGCCCGCCTCATCCTGGTCCTGCAGGCGATGGCGGCGGCGCCGCATATCCGCAGCATCCTCGTCAACATCTTCGCCGGAATCACGGATCTCGCCGAGTTCGCCGACCTCCTCGTCAAGGCGCTGCTGGCCGTGCCGGAGATCAAGGTCCCCGTCGTCGTCCGGCTCGTCGGCAACGGAGAAGGCGAGGCAGCCGCGATCCTGGCCGGCTCCGGACTTCCGCTCCGCCTGGAATCCGACCTCGATGCGGCCGTCGCCCTGGCCGTGGCGGAAAGCAGGAAGGGCGCGCGCGATGCTTCGTGACGTTCTCGGCGGCAGGACCCCGCGGGTCCTCGTCCAGGGTGCGACGGGGCGAGCCGCGCAGCTTCATCTCCGGCTGATGCGCCGCTGCGGCACCGAGATCGTGGGCGGCGTATCGCTGACCCGGAAGACGCCGGACGTGGACGGCGTGCCGGTCTTCACCGGCTGTGCCGAGGCGGTGCTGGAGACCCGGGCGGACACCAGCGTCATCATGGTCCCCGCCCTTTCGGTGCTGCCGGCGATCGCGGAGGCGATCGACGCCGGCATCCGGCTCGTCGTCTCGGTGACCGAGGGAATGCCCGTCCAGGACGCCATGCGGGCGTGGCACATCGTTCGGGATGCGGGGGCGGACTGGATCGGACCTTCGACGCCCGGAATGGCCATTCCCGGACGGCTGAAGCTCGGCTTCCTGCCGGACGCGGCGCTCGCGCCCGGCCCGATCGGCGTCATGTCGAAGAGCGGAACGCTTTCCTACGAGGTCTGCCGCCGGCTGGTGCGCCGCGGCATCGGCCAGTCCGGCTGGATCGGCGTCGGAGGCGACGTGGTGAAGGGCCTGCGCTTCGCCGATCTCGTGCCGACATTCCACCATCATGGCGGAACCAGGGCCGTGCTCGTCATCGGCGAGATCGGCGGCACGGAGGAGGAGGAACTCGCCGAGGCGCTGCGCATCCACCGCTTCGACAAGCCCGTCTTCGTGGTCCTCGCCGGCAGCAGCGCGCCGGAGGGGGTGACGATGGGCCATGCCGGTGCGCTCATCCACGGCGGACGCGGAACGCTCGCTTCCAAGCAGGAGGCGCTTTCCGCCGCCGGCGCGAAGGTGTTCACGCGCATGGAGGACGCCGTCGAGGCCATCGCCGAGGCGATCGGAGGCGGCGGGATGGCGTCGGGGCAATCGTCGGAAGAGACAAGCCGGTCGGTGCGACCGGCCGGGAGGTGAAGGTGCGCATCGAACTCAACGAGGAACAGAAGCAGATCGTCGCCACGGTGCGCGAGATCACGCAAGGCGAATTCAAGCCGCGCGGCCTGCAGGTCATGGACGGCACCTTTCCCTGGGAGAACATCAGGCGGCTCGCCGATATCGGCGTCCTCGGCATGGCCGTGCCGGAGGAATTCGGCGGTCTGGGACTGCCGGTCTTCGACACGGCGCTCGTCCTCGAGGAGATCGCCAAGGGCTGCTACGTGACGGCGATGGCCGTTCTCGGCGAGGTCGGGGTGCAGACGCGCATCATCGCCACCTATGCGCCCGGCCACATCAAGGAGCGCATCCTGCCGGGGGTCTGCACCGGCGAGCACATCCTGGCGATCTGCATGACCGAGCCCGATGCCGGCACCGATGTCGCGAACTACCGCACGAATGTCGACATTCGCGGCGACCGGCTCGTCCTCAACGGCACCAAGACGCTGATCAGCCGGGCCATCGAGGCGAGCATGTTCGTCGTGTTCACGCGGGTCGACCGCGCGCCCGGCCGCGAGGGGATCGGCTGCGTGCTGGTGGAGCAGGGCACGCCGGGACTGAAGGTGACGGGCAGCTTCCACACCATGGGCGGCGAGTTCCTTCACGAGGTTCAGTTCGAGGATTGCGAGCTGCCGCCCGACAACCTGGTGATCCGCGAGGACGGGTTCCGGCGCCTTCTCAGCGCCTTCAACACGCAGCGCTGCCTCAATCCGAGCATCTCCCTCGGTCTCGCCGAGGGCGCCTTCGACGAGGCGGTGCACTACATGCGGGAACGCAGCGCATTCGGCCGCAGGATCGGGGACTTCCAGGGCATGCGCTGGAAGCTCGCCGACATGTTCCGCGACATCGAGGCCGGCCGCGGGCTCCTCTATCGCGCCTGCGCCACGGCCGACCCGTTCCCGGATCCGTTCCTCGCCGCCACCGCCAAGATCTACTGCAACGAGATGGCGATCCGGGTTACGAGCGAGGCGATCCAGGTCCATGGCGGCTACGGCTTCACGGACGAATATCTGGTCTCCCGCCTCTATCGCGGCGCCCGCTACGGCACGCTCGGCGGCGGCACGACCGAGACGCTGAAGAACCTGATCGGGAAGCGCCTGATGGAAGGCGAGGAATCGGCCGACGGAATCCTCGCCCTCCTCCTCGACGCCTGACGGGCCGCGGATCGGGCGATTTGGAAAAAGTGTATCGCCCAATTTGGACCTTCACCCCTCGGAAGACGGCCGGTACCCCCTTAGAGGGGCAAGCTGTCGCCGGTCGGACCGGCGAATGGCGAGAAACCGACAGGGAGCGCCCGGTGCGCATGCATCGGCCCCCGACAACAACCGAAAACATCGGAACAGGGGAGGAAGGAAAGGATGCTGAGGCAGCGGGGATTGCTGGCAGCGGTCGGTCTGGCGGTTTCGATCGGCCTGACGGCTCCGGCTTTGGCGGTCGACCTGACGGTGGGCGCGACGCGCGGCACACCGTCGATCGATCCGCACTTCCAGAGCTCGATCGTCAACTACGAACACAACATCAACATCTTCGAGCCGCTGGTTCGCTTCAACAACAACAACAAGATCGAGCCGTGGCTCGCCGAATCCTGGAAGGTCGTCGACGACACGACCTGGGAGTTCAAGATCCGGCCGAACGTGAAGTGGCATGACGGCTCGCCGCTCACCGCCGAGGACATCGCGTTCACCTACAAGCGGGCGCAGAACGTTCCGAACAGCCCCTCCCCGCTCACGAACTATCTGCGGCAGATCAAGGAGACGCAGGTCGTCGACGACCACACGCTGCGCGTCATCACCAAGGGGCCCGCGCCGACCCTTCTCAACTTTCTCGTAAGCGTTCTCATCGTCTCGAAGAAGCACGGCGAGAACGCCACGACGGAAGACTACCATACCGGCAAGGCCATGATCGGCACCGGGCCCTACACGTTCGAATCCTGGTCCCCGAACGACCGCATGGTGATGGTCCGGAACGAGGATTACTGGGGTCCGAAGCCGCCCTGGGACAAGCTGACCTATCTCGGCATGCCGAATGATGCGAGCCGGATCGCGGCGGTGCTTTCCGGCGATATCGACGTGGCGCTCTCGCTGCCGCCCACGGATGTCGAGCGGCTGAAGAAGGATTCCCGCGTCAACGTCTATGACAGGCCGGCGAACCGGCTGGTCTTCATGGCGGTCGACGTCAATCCGGAGGCGCTGGACAGCGGCAAGATCACCGGCCCGAACGGCGAAAAGCTCACCGAGAACCCGCTCGCCAACAAGAAGGTCCGCCAGGCGCTCGAGCTCTCGATCAATCTCGACGCCTTCGTCGACCGGGTCTATCGCGGGCTCGCCCTCGCCACCGGACAATATCTGCAGGAGGACATGTTCGGGTACATTCCGGGCCTCGACAAATGGCAGTACGACGAGGCGAAGGCCAAGCAGCTGCTTGAGGAATCCGGCTGGGCGGGCAAGTTCAAGCTGACGCTCGCGACCTCGGATTCGGCGTTCCGGCTCTCGATCCCCGCAGTGCAGGCGCTGGCGCAGAGCTGGTCGCGCATCGGCGTCCCGACCGACGTCACGATCATGCCGCATCCGGTGTTCCTGCAGGAGCGCAACGACCGGAAGCTGCCGATCTACCTCGCCTCCTGGACCAACCCGGCCGGGCGGGCCGAGGATCTCTACCTCCCGATCCTCCACTCGCGCGATCCGAAGGCCGGATTTGGCACGCTCAACATGGCGCGCTACTCCAATCCGAAGGTCGACAAGCTGATCGAAGAAGGCCTCACCACGATGGACGACGCCAAGCGCGAGGCGCTCTTCGTCGAGGCCGGCAGGATCGCGATGGACGACGCGGTGATGGTGCCGCTCTGGATGCCGTCCGAGGCGGTGGCGACACGGAAGGGCATCACCTACGACATGCGCGCCGACGGCCTGAACTTCGTCCAGAACATCAAGCCGGAAAAATAGCCGGCCCACCGAAGGGACTTATCCCCGGAGACCTGCGCGGGCGCCCTCGGGCGCCCCGTTCCGTTTCACCGTCCCCCGCCCGGAACAAGTGTTCTCCCGTTCGAACGGTTCGTCCCCCGCCCGCAGGTTGCTATCGGTCGGCGCGCGATGCAGACCATGTCCGACGAGGATCGGCGGAAGATGTTTGCCGAGGTGACGCGGACCGCATTGCAGGATTCGGCCATCGTGCCCTTGTGGATGGCGAACGTGACGGCGCTCACGAGGAAGGCAATCGCCTTCACGCCGCGGAGCGACGGCATGTTCTTCGTGCAGAACGTCCGGCCGGAATAAAGCCGGCCGGGCAAGGCTTCCGGGCCGCCATGGCGGCCCGCGCTCACTCCCCGGGAATGAGCGTCTCGCTCCGGCGATGGGCAGGCGCCACCGCGGCCGGCCTCGGCCGCTCTTCCAACTCCTCGGAACGCGTGATCTCGAGAAGGAAGTTGATGAAGGCGTGCATCTTGCGCGGGATGTGGCGCTTGTCGTTGTAGACGACCGAAATGGGCACGCCGTCGGGCATGTAGTCGTCGAGCAGGCTCACCAGCCTGCCGTTCTCGATGTCCTTCCGGAAGAGCCAGCGGGTCGAATAGCCGATGCCCAGGCCGTGTACCGCCGCCTCGCGATAGGCGTCGCCGCTCAGGAGCCGCAGATTGCCTTCGACGCGGACCTTGAACGGCTTCTGGTCGCGGGTGAACGTCCACTCGCTGCCCGCCTTCCCGATCACGCAGCAATGGCGGGCAAGGTCCTCCGGCACCTGGGGCGTGCCATGCCTGGCAAGATAATCCGGCGAGGCGGCGACCGTCATCGGCCCGCGCGTCAGCACACGCCGCATCAGCCGCGAATCGACGAGATCACCGGTCCGCACGGCGAGATCGTAGCCTTCCTGGATCAGGTCGACCGGAAGGTCGCTGAACTTGATCTCGAGCGAGATCTCCGGATTGCGCTCGAAGAATTTCGGAAGCGCCGGGATCACGGTGACCCGTCCGAACGAGAACGGCATGACCGCACGCACGAGCCCCTGCGGCTTTGCGCTCGAATCGCGCATCGCCGATTCCGCGTCGTCGAGATCGGAAAGGATCCGATCGCAGCGCTCGAAGAATTCCTGACCGTACTCGGTGAGCGCAATGCGCCGGGTCGTCCGGTTGAGAAGCTGGGTGCCGAGCTGGTCCTCCAGGCGGGCAATGCTCTTCGTGACGGCCGAAGCGGACATGCCCAGCTTCTTGCCGGCGGCCGAGAATCCCCCCTGCTTGACCACCTGGACAAACGCGGAAATCGCCTGGAACTTGTTCATCGCCATCCCGGATCCGGTGCTGCTCCGTTTCGGAACAAGACCGTGGAAACCACGGAAACAACGTGCGGCCGCAGTCGGCGCTATGACTTGGCTGCACGCGAGCCTCGCTCGAAAATCTAGACCGTATCACCGCCCTCCGCCAGAGATGATGTGGACGGCTGCATACAAGGACGGGATGACAGCCGACCGCAGCAGCAGACGGACCGCGCTCATCACCGGGGCCTCCCACGGGATCGGCGCGGCAGCGGCCTCGGCCTTGGCAGCCGACGGCTACGACGTCGCCGTGACCGATCTCGATCCGCGCGATCTCGCGACGACTGTCGAGGACATACGGGCGCGTGGCGCCCGCGCGCTGCCGGTTGCGCTCGACATCCGCTCCGAGGCGAGCATCGAAGCATGCTTCGCCGCAATCCTCGATGCGTTCGGAACGCTTGACGTTTTGGTCAACAATGCCGGCGTGCCGTCGCTCCGGAAGCCGGCGGTCGACATCGAACGCGCCGACTGGGACCGGGTGCTTTCCGTCAATCTCACGGGAACCTTCTTCATGGCGCAGGCCATGGGCAGGCACCGGATCGCGGCCGGCGGAGGCGGGAGCATCGTCAATCTGGCCTCGACCCACGGCCTGGTCGGGCTTGGGGGCGCCTCGGTCTACGGCATCGCGAAGGCCGGCGTCGCCCACATGACCCGGATGCTGGCGATCGAGTGGGCACCCCACCGCATCCGCGTCAACGCGGTCGCGCCGGGCGCCACGGAGACGAAATCGCGGATCGCACTCTCCAGCCCGCAGCACAAGGCAAAAGCGCTCGCCCGGATCCCCTTCGGGCGCTATGCGGAGGCAGGCGAGGTCGCCGCGGCCATACGCTACCTTGCGGGCGAGGAAGCGTCCTATACGACCGGACACGTCCTCGTCGTCGACGGCGGCCTCACGGCCGCGTAGAAGGAGCCTGCCCGGCATGAACGTCGCCCCGGCCGATCTGCACTATCCCTTTGCGCCGCCCGAATTCGGGGAGGTCGTGGCGATCGCGCCGGGCCTCCTGTGGACCCGACTCGCGCTGCCGTTCGCGCTCGACCACCTGAACGTCTTCATCCTCGACGACGGCGACGGCTGGACCGTGGTCGATTGCGGCGCCGCGACCGCCGAAACGGAGGCCGCGTGGCGGAAGCTCCTCGACGGCCCCCTCGCCGGCAGGCCGGTCAGCCGCCTCGTCGCGACGCACGGCCATACCGATCATGTCGGGTTTGCCGGCCCGCTCACCGCCCTGCTGGACGCGCCCTTCCTGAGTTCCCGATCGGAATGGACAAGCGCCGTCATCAGGCGGCTCGAGACGGTGGAGGGACTGCGCGGGCCGGCCGGCCGCTTCTACGAGAGCCATGGCTGCCCCGACGCCCTCGTCGAGGGCTTCCTCGCCGAGCGGGCGCGCTCGGCCTCGCTCATCGCCGAGATGCCGCCTGCCTTCGTCCGCATCGCCGAGGGCGACGTGCTCGCGTTCGGCGGACGGCGCTGGCGCGTGATGATCTTCGGCGGCCACGCGCAGGAGCATTGCGTGTTCTGGTCCGAGAGCGATCGGATCATGATCGCGGGCGACCAGATCCTGCCGCGCATCACCCCGCAGATCGGCGTCAACTATTCCGAACCGGAAGCCGATCCGCTGACGGAGTTCCTCGCCTCGCTCCGGGTGCTCGGATCGTTCGACGAGGACGTGCTGGTCCTGCCGGGCCATGGCCTGCCCTATCGCGGTCCCGGCATCCGCGCGCGCCAGCTCGAGGCCCATCACGCATCGCGTCTCGCCGCGATCGCGACGGCCTGCGACGGCGAGCCGACGACCTTCGACGTGGCAATCCGGCTGTTCCCGCAGGCCATGCGCAAGGCGCATGCGCGGTTCGCGGTCGCCGAAACGCTTGCCCACCTCAACCACCTGGTCGGCACGGGCCGACTGGCGCGCAGCCGCGCCGCGGACGGTCGGATCCGCTTTCGGCCGAGCCGGTAGGCGTCGACCCGTAATGTCCTCCGGCCGTCAGGCCGGCCGGAACATCGGCACCGGATAGCCGCCGTCGCTCGGCTTGAACGTGACGACCACCGCCTGTCCGAAGGCGAGCGCGTCGAGGTCGCAGTCGACGACGTTCGTGAGCATCGTCGGCCCCTCCTCCAGCGTCACGTAGGCGACCGCGTAGGGCTCCGGCGCCCTCCGTGCCACGCTGTAGCTGTAGATCGTCCCGCGCCCGGACGCCTCCTCCCAGACGGTCGCCGCACTCATGCAGAACGGACAGACCGCCCGCGGGTACCAATGCGGCTTACCGCAGTCGGTGCAGCGCTTGATGAGAAAGCGGCCCTCGGCCGCCGCCTTCCAGAAGGGCTCCGTCTCCACGTTCACGATCGGCGCGGCGATCTTTCGGTCGGCTGCCTGCATCATTCTACTCCCGCTCCAGGATGAGAGTGGCGCTGCCATGCCTGGCGCCGAGCTGAAGACCGGTGCCCTGGGCGAGGGCCAGGTCGCAATTCTTCACCTGGACGGCGGGATGCGCCTCGCCGCGCAGCTGCCGCACCGCCTCGATGATCTTCGTCATTCCGCCGCGATTGGCCGGGTGATTGTTGCAGAGCCCGCCGCCATCGGTATTGAAGGGAAGCTTGCCGACCCCCGAGATGAGATTGCCATCGGCGACGAAGCGGCCCCCCTGCCCCTTCTCGCAGAAGCCGAGATCCTCGATCTGCATCAGAACGGTGATCGTGAAGCTGTCGTAGATGGATGCGTACTTGATGTCGGCGGGCGTCACGCCGGCCTCGGCGAAGGCGGCGGGGCCCGACCAGACCGCGCCCGAATAGGTGAGGTCGACATCGCCGCCGGCAGTGTGCTTCTCCGCCTCTCCAGCGCCGATCACCTTCACGAGCGGACGGCCGAGGCTGCGGGCGATTTCCGGCCGGGTGACGATCACGGCGCCACCGCCATCGCTGATCACGCAGCAATCGAGCCGATGGAGAGGATCGGCGAGGATCGGAGAGCTCACGACCTCTTCCACCGTCACGACCTCGGGCAGCATCGCATTCGGATTGTGCTGCGCATGGTGGGAAGCGGCGACCTTGATCCAGGCGAGCTGTTCGCTGGTCGTGCCGAACTCGTGCATGTGCCGCATCGCGCACATGCCGTAGCCGGCGACGTTGGTGAGCGAATACGGGAACTCCCACTGGAAATCCGGCTGGTTCGGATCGCGCATGCGCGGCGTCGTGCCGGTCGCCATACCCTCGCTGCGCGGCCGGCCGGCGAGCGTCACGAGCGCGACGTCGCACTTGCCGAGCGCGATCGCCTGGGCCGCGTGCGAGACGTGGACAAGATAGGAGGATCCGCCCGTATCGGTGGAATCGAGGTGGCGGACCTTGAGGTTCATGTACTCGATCATCGAGGTCGCGCCGACCCCCGGCGCGTCGCCGGCGCAGAAATAGCCGTCGACGTCGTCCTTGGTGAGCCCAGCGTCCTTGAGCGCTCCGAGCGCCACCTCCGCATGGAGCTGGGCGACCGACTTGTCCGGCGCCTTGCGGGTCGGATGCTCGTAGACGCCGGCGATGCAGGCTTTGCCCCTGATGCTCATGGAATGAACCGCGCCGTTGCTGTTGCGATGGGATCGGGCCGCGAAGGGCCAGGGCGGAGGGCCGCGGGCCGCTCAGTCTCCGCGCCGCCATGGTATGTCGGCGCCCTCCGGACGGACCTCGAACGTGTTCAGGACCATGGCGAGAAGCGTGTAGTAGCCGGCGAACACCGCGAGATCGATCAGCCCCGCTTCGCCGAAGGCCGCACGCGCCTCCGCGAGGACCTCTTCGGGGATCGACCCCATCCCCGACGATTTCAGCGCCGCCGAAACGAACGCGCAGGCGATCCGGTCCTCCGTTTCGGTGAAAGGCGGAGGCTCCCCGCCTCCGATCGCTTCCAGGACCTCGGCCGGCACGCCGAGCCGCGCGGCGCGCGGCGCGTGCGAGTTCCATTCGATATCGGCATGCCAGTGGCGGGCGACGAGCGTGATCACGAGTTCCCGGATCCGCTCCGGAAGCACGGAGTGGAAGCGGAGATATTCGCCGACCTGCTGGACCACGTCGGCCGCGCCGGGACTGTGCAGGAGAACCCGGAAGGGACCGCCGACCCGGCCGCGCGCGCCGCCCTGGATCTTGTCGAAGACCGCCTGCTGCTCCGGACTGAGCGAGGCCGGATCGATCAACGGAATCCGTGGCAAGCCTACCTCCCCGGCGCCGCTCCCGCGGCGTGCCTCTTCGTTCCGCCCCGCTTAGAGAAGCCACCCGTTTCTGAGAAGCGGGGCTTCGGAAATTAAGTGTTTCCGGCGGCTGCCGGCGCGCCGGCCCGATCCGGATGCCGGTCCGGATGCCCGCTCCGGATTATTGCCGGAGGCGCCGCGAGGAAGCGAGCCTCGGCACGGAAAACGAAACAATCCATTTCCAAGGCCGGGGATTCTGGCCTCGTCCGGGCTGCGCTACCTCTTGGTGATCGGAAACCTGCGACCGAGGTATGCCCCTTGAGCGCATATTGTTGTGACCGCGCGGCTCTGGCCGGCGGGTCCGGCGGACCGGGCATGGCGCGTCCTGAACAGGCATGCGGATACGGCACCGCGAGCACCGAGGAAAGCCGGGAGGCCGCCGCGGAGCTCGCCGAGGCCAGCAGCGACCTGTTCCGACAGATGATGAGCGCGATTCCGGCGGCGGTGACCATCATCGCTGCCGAACACGAAGGGGTGCGCAGGGGGCTGACGGCGACCGCCGTGTGCTCGGTCTCGCTGGCCCCGCCGCAGCTGCTCGTCTGCGTGAACCAGCAATCGTCCGCGCGGCCGGTCATCTCCGCCTCCGGCGCCTTCTCGGTGAACTTCCTCGCGCCCCATCACGAGATCGTGGCGCGCCGCTTCGCGCAGCCCCAGCTCTCGAGCGAGCTCCGCTTCGCGCATGGCGACTGGCGGACGAGCCGCTGCGGTGCGCCCGTGCTGGCGGACGCGGTCGCGGCCGCCTGCTGCGAAGTGGTCGACGAGACGCTCCACGGGACGCACGCGATCTATGTCGGCAGGGTGGTGGAAGCGCTCGCCTCGGGGGCGACGCCGCTGCTCTACCACGCGCGCAGCTATTGCAACTTCGAGATAGCGGCACGGAAGGCGGCCGACTGATGGCCGGCATGGTGCGACTTCAAGCAGCTAATCCGGTGGCGGAAAGAAGCGCGTGATGACATTCTAGAGTCAAATCAGAAGCCCGGCCGGTCCGAAGACCAAGATGCCGACCGCATGCGCGGGCCGGCCGACCAAGGACCCGTACCGCCGGTCAGCCATGCTGAACCGGCCACTTGCAGCTTGGGAGGGTTGCGGTGACGGTTTTCATCATACGCCGGCTGGCGCAGAGCCTCATCGTGCTCCTCGCGATGTCGCTCATCGCGTTCGGCGGTGTCTATCTGATCGGAAACCCGATCGACATCCTGATCGATCCCAACGCCACCGAGGCCGAGCGGATGGCGGCGGAGCATGCGCTCGGGCTCGACCAGCCACTCTGGGCCCAATACTGGCACTTCCTCGTCAATCTCCTCCACTTCGACCTCGGCAAGTCGTTTTCCGCTTCGATCCCCGTCAGCGATCTGCTGCTGCAGCGCCTGCCGGCGACGATCGAGCTGACGATCGTGGCCTTCCTGGTATCGTTCCTCGGCGTACCGCTCGGCGTCATCGCCGGCCGCCGGCCCGATTCCCTTCTCGGCAAGACGATCATGGCCGGCTCGATCCTGGGCATCAGCCTGCCTTCGTTCTGGATCGGCCTGATGTCGATCATCGTGTTCTCGGTCTGGCTCGGCTGGCTCCCCTCCACCGGCCGCGGCGACACGATAACGATCCTCGGAACACAGTGGGCGCTCTTCACCTGGGACGGGATCAAGCATCTCATCCTCCCGGGCGTCACGCTCGCGCTCTTCAACTTCGCGCTCCTCATCCGCCTCGCCCGCGCCGGCATGCAGGAGGCGCTGATGACGGACTACGTGAAGTTCGGGCGCGCCAAGGGCCTCTTCGAGCGCCGGGTGGTCTGGCTCCACGCGTTCAAGAACATCCTCATCCCGATCATCACCGTGCAGGGCCTCGAGCTCGCCAATCTCCTGACCGGCGCGCTCCTCACCGAGGTGATCTTCGCATATCCGGGCATAGGCCGGCTCGCGATCGAGTCGATCCACTTCCTCGATCGGCCGGTGATCGTCGGCTACATGATGTTCGTCGTGACGACCTTCGTCGTCATCAACCTCCTCGTCGATATCGTCTACGGCATCGTCGACCCGCGGGTCCGCTACTCGGGAGGCGGCAATGACTGACGTCGCGGGCACGCACGCGACCGCGCCGGTCGCCGACGACGCGAAATGGCAGCGGGTCCTGCGGTCCTTCGCCGAGAACAAGCAGGCGGTGTTCGGGCTTGCGCTTCTCGTGGTGCTGCTCCTCGCCGCGCTGCTCGCCCCCGTCATCGCGCCGCAGAACCCGTACGATCTCGCCCAGATCAGCTTTCTCGACGCGATGATGCGGCCCGGCGAAGCCTCGCCGGGCGGCATCCTCCACGTGCTCGGGACCGACAGCCAGGGCCGCGACCTCCTCAGCGCGATCCTCTACGGACTGCGCATCAGCATCGTCGTGTCCGCGAGCGCCACCCTGATCGCGCTCGTCATCGGCCTCGTGCTCGGCCTTGCGGCCGGCTATTTCGGCGGCCGCTTCGATGCGTTCCTCATGCGCCTCGTCGACGTGCAGATCAGCATTCCCGGTCTCCTGATCGCGCTCCTCCTCCTCGTCGCCATGGGTCCGGGCGTCGGCAAGCTGGTGATCGCGATGGTCGCGATCTACTGGGCCTATTTCGCCCGCATCGTGCGCGGCGTGGCCCTCGTCGAACGGAAGAAGGAATATGTCGAGGCCGCCATCTGCCTCGCGCTGCCGCGCTGGCGGATCGTGCTGCGCCACCTGCTGGTCAATTGTCTGCCGCCGGTCATGGTGGTCGGGACCGTGCTGCTTGCGCGCGCAGTGCTCCTCGAGGCGAGCCTCTCCTATCTCGGCCTCGGCGTTCCCGTCACGCAGCCCTCGCTCGGTCTGCTCATCGCCAACGGATTCGGCTATCTGATGTCCGGCGAGTACTGGGTGAGCTTCTTCCCCGGCGTCGCCCTCGTCATGCTGATCTTCGGCGTCAATCTCGTGGGCGATCACCTGCGCGACGTCCTCAACCCGCGCCTGCAGCGATGAGGCGCCCGATGCGTTCGGGGAGCCGCGCTCCATGACGGCCGCTGTCCTCAATGTCGAGCACCT
This sequence comes from Propylenella binzhouense, assembly GCF_009866965.1. GTDB lineage: Bacteria > Pseudomonadota > Alphaproteobacteria > Rhizobiales > Afifellaceae > Propylenella > Propylenella binzhouense. Next base: position 28,300 of record NZ_SPKJ01000019.1, read on the forward strand.
TCGGACGCACTACTTCACGCGCGCCGGCGTCGTGAAGGCGGTCGAGGACGTGAGCTTCGAGGTCAGGCGCGGAAAGGTGCTCGGGCTCGTCGGCGAATCGGGATCCGGCAAATCGGTGACGGGCTATTCGATCATGGGCCTCGTCGATCATCCGGGGCGGATCGTCGGGGGCCGCATCCTCTATAACGGCACCGATCTCCTTGCCCTTTCGGAACCGGAGATGAGGCGTCTGCGCGGATCCCGGATCGCGATGATCTTCCAGGATCCGATGATGACGCTCAACCCGGTGCTCAGGATCGAGACGCAGATGGTCGAGGCGGTGCTGGCTCACGAGCCGATGAGCCGGCAGGCCGCCCGGCGGCGCGCCCGGGATGCGCTCGGCCAGGTCGGCATCCCCTCGCCCGACGAGCGGCTCCAGGCCTATCCGCACCAGTTCTCGGGAGGCATGCGCCAGCGCGTCGTCATCGCGATCGCCATGCTGCACAACCCGGACGTCATCATCGCGGACGAGGCTACGACCGCTCTCGACGTCACCATCCAGGGGCAGATCCTCTCGGAGGTGCAGCGGCTCTGCCAGAGCCATTCGACCGGCCTCATCTGGATCACGCACGACCTCGCGGTGGTGGCCGGCATCGCCGACGAGATCTGCGTCATGTATGCCGGGCGCGTGGTGGAACGCGGCACGGTCGACGACGTGCTCGACCACCCGGCCCACCCCTACACCTTCGGCCTGATCGGGTCCGTGCCGAGCCGCAACGAGCGCGGGCAGCCGCTCCGCCAGATCCGCGGCACGACGCCCTCTCTCGCCAATCTCCCGCAGGGCTGCGCCTTCCGCCCGCGCTGCTTCCGCGCGAACGAGATCTGTACCAACGAGCCCGAAACGATGTCCATTTCGTCCAGGCGGGAGACGCGATGCTTTCATCCCCTCGTAGCGCAACCGACCTGACCTCCGGGGAGGCCGCCCGCGCGGCCGCGGGTCTTCGGCTTGTCGCGCCGGACGCCGCGGGGCCCGTCATCGAGCTCCGCGGCCTCACACGGGTGTTCCGGAAGCCGCTCGACTTCGCGGCCAGGGCCGCCAATCTCCTGGGCGCGGACATCAGGGAGGAGGTCGTCCGCGCGGTGGACGGGGTCGACCTTTCGGTCCAGCCGGGGGAAGTCGTCGGCCTTGCCGGCGAGTCCGGCTGCGGAAAGTCGACGCTCGGGCGCATGGTCGCCGGCATCCTCAGTCCGTCGGCGGGCGACATCTACTTCGAAGGCAGAAGGGTCGCGGAGCTGAAGGGCCAGGCCCGGCGCGACTACGCCCTTGCCGTCCAGATGATCTTCCAGGACCCCTACACCTCGCTCAATCCGCGCATGCGGATCCGCGACATCGTCGGCGAGGCGCCGCTCGTCCACGGGCTCACGAGCCGTGCCGAACTCAAGGCCTATGTGCGGGAAATGCTTTCCCGCGTCAGGATGGATCCGCAATACGACACGCGCTATCCGCACCAGTTCTCCGGCGGCCAGCGCCAGCGGATCGGAATCGCGCGCGCGCTCGCGGTGAAGCCGAAATTCATCGTCTGCGACGAGGCGGTCGCGGCGCTCGACGTCTCGATCCAGGCGCAGATCCTGAACCTCTTCATGGAGCTGCGCGAGCAGCTGTCGCTCACCTACCTCTTCATCAGCCACGATCTCGGCGTCATCAACCACCTCGCCGACCGCGTCGTCATCATGTATCTCGGCCGCGTGGTCGAGGAGGCGGAGACGGACGAACTCTTCGCGCGGCCGAACCACCCCTACACGACCGCGCTTCTGGACGAGATCCCGCGCATCGAGACCCGGCGGCGCGTCTATCAGGGGATCAAGGGTGAGATCCCCTCGCCGCTCAACCCGCCGAGCGGCTGCTATTTCCACCCGCGCTGCCCGCACGCCATGCCGGTCTGCCGCGAGGTCGCCCCGCCGCTGAAGACGGTCGCACCCGGCCACAGATCGGCCTGCCACCTGAACGACCGCCCCGCTTGAGGCCGTCCGCCGGGGCATCCGGCAGGCCCGCCAGGAGAGAACTCCACGATGCATATCGGAATCCTCGACGACTACACGCGCGTCGTGCCCGAACTGAAATGCCTCGCGAAAATGTCGGGGCACCGGGTCTCCGTCTGGCACGATCGCGAGCACGATGTCGGCCGCCTCGCGGAGCGGCTCAAGGACGTGGACGCCCTCATCCCGATCCGCGAGCGGACGCGGATCACGGGCGAGCTCATCGCGAGACTGCCGAACCTGAAGATCGTCACGCTCACGGGTCCTTCGCTGCACGTCGACGTGGAGGCATGCACGCGGCACGGCGTCCTCTTCTGCAACGGGCGGCCCGGGCAGACCTACGGTACCGCCGAGCTCACCTGGGGTCTGGCACTCGCAGCCATGCGCCGCATTCCGCAGGAGGTGGCACGGCTCAAGGCCGGCTCCTGGCAGGGCAGCACCGGGACGGTGCTGCACGGACGGACGCTCGGAATTCTCGGCTACGGCCGGATCGGCAGGATCGTCGCCGGCTATGGCCGCGCATTCGGAATGGAGGTGCTCGTCTGGTCGCGCGAAAGCGGCCGCGCCGCCGCGGCCGCGGATGGTCACGAGGTCGCGCGGAGCCAGCGTGCGCTCTTTCAGCAATCCGACGTGCTCAGCCTTCATGTGAAGCTCGTGCCGGAGACGAAGGGGCTCGTCACGGCGGCTGACCTCGCGGCGATGAAGCCGACCTCCGTCCTCGTGAACACCAGCCGGTCGGGGCTCATCGAGCCGGGTGCCCTCGTCGCGGCGCTCGAGGCGGGACGACCGGGTTCAGCGGCGGTCGACGTCTATGATCGCGAGCCGATCTTCGGCGCCGAGGATCCGCTTCTGCATCTCGACAATGCCGTCTGCACCCCGCATCTCGGCTTCGTCGAGCGGGACGGACTGGAATCCTATTTCTCGGCACAGTTCGACCGGATCCTCGCCTTCGCGGCCTGCAATCCGATCGACGTGCAGAACCCGGAAGTGCTGGACCGCCCATTCAGGCGGGCGGCCGGCTGATCCGGGGCGCCTTCTATCCGGCGGCGACGGCGAAGGCGCGGACCTCCGCGGCGCAGACCTCCGGCCGCACGGCGGCGATGTGGTAGGCTGCGCCGGGAAGCACCAGGAGCCGCGAGTTCGGGATCAGTTCCTGATAGCCGCGCGCCTTCTCCACGCTCTGCAGACCGCTCTCCTCGGTGGTGATGACGAGGGTCGGCGCGGTGATCCGGTGGAGATCGCCGGAGAGGTCCATCGCGGCGCGCTGCGAGGACGCCTCGATGCAGGGGCGCGGATCGGTCGGCCCCATGAGCTCGTCCGTCCACCAGGCGACCTGCGCCGCACTCGCCTCCGGCCCGAGCCGCGAAGCCTGGGTTTCCGCCGCCCAGTACCTGACGCCGTGCGCCGCGATCATCTCCGGGTTGCGGCCGCGCCCCATCGCGCCGCGCGTGCCGTCGCCGGTATGCGGCGCGCCGAGGAGGCTGAGCGACCTCACCCGGTCGCCGGCGGCGATCGCGATCTGCATGGCGACCGAGCCGCCATATTTCGCCCCCGCGAGATGGAAGCGGCCGACGCCGATCAGGTCGAGCAGCCGGAGGAGGTCGCCGGCGATCTCGTCGCTGCGCCAGGAATAGGTCTCCGGAACCGGCGATCTGCCGAAGCCCGGCATGTCGGGCCGGATCACCCGGAACGTTCCGGAAAGAAGCGGGACCCATTGCGTCCAGGCACGGCCGGATTCGGCAATGCCGTGCACGAGCACGATCGGCTCCGGCTTCTCCCAGGGCGCGCCGAACCAGTCGTCCTCGTAATGGAGGCGAATGCCGGGCCGGACATCGATATCGGGCATATGGCGGCTCCCTTCCTGTTACGCCGCCTCTTCCTGCAGCGCTTCGTCCTTGCGGCGGCGGAACGACGGCACGATCATCGCGAGGATCGCGAGCGCGGCGATGAGCAGGAACGTCGCGCTGATCGGGTTGACCAGGAAGATCATCGGGTCGCCGCGCGAAAGGATCATCGACCGGCGGAAATTCTCCTCGATCATCGGACCGAGGACGAAGCCGAGAATGAAGGGCGCCGGCGCGCAGCCGGCGCGCGCGAACAGATATCCGAGCACGCCGAACACGGCGGCGACGAGGACGTCGAGCGTGCTGCTCGCGACCGAATAGACCCCGATCGAGGAGAAGACCAGGATCGCCGGATAGAGCACGTGATAGGGCACCCGCAGGATCCTCACCCAGAGCCCGATGAGCGGCAGGTTGAGGAGGACAAGGATGAGGTTGCCGATCCACATGCTCGCGATCAGCCCCCAGAACAGCGTCGGATGCTGCACGATGACCTGCGGGCCGGGCGCGATCCCCTGGATCATCAGGGCGCCGAGCACGAGCGCCATGGTCGCGCTGCCGGGAACGCCGAGCGTGAGGGTGGGAATGAATGCGGTCTGGGCGGCGGCGTTGTTGGCCGCCTCCGGCGCCGCCACGCCCTCGATGGCGCCTTCGCCGAAGCGCTCCGGCGTCCGGCTCACCCGCTTCTCGAAGAGATAGGCCGCGAACGAGCTGATCGTCTGGCCGGCGCCCGGGAGAATTCCGAAGAACGACCCGATTGCCGTGCCGCGGAGGATCGGACCGAACGCCGTCCTCAGGTCGCGGCGCGTCGGCATCAGCCCGGTGACCTCCGAGGTGAAGACCTCGCGCGCGCCCTCCGGACGATCGAGATTCGCAACGATCTCCGCGAGCGCGAAGAGCCCCATCGCGACGACCACGAATTCGAGCCCGTCGCCGAGCCCGGACAGGCCGAAGGTGAGCCGTTCGACTCCGGTCGTGACGTCCGTTCCGACGAGACCGAAGATGACGCCGAGCATCGCCATGCCGATGCTCGTGAGAAGGGATCCGTGCGCGAGCGCGGCGGTCAGCACCATCGCCATCAGCATGAGCGAGAAGTATTCCGGCGAGCGGAACTCGAGCGCGAGCCCGCCGAGCAGCGGGCCGAACAGGGCGATCAGCACGGTTCCCACGCAGCCTGCCGCGAACGAGGCGATCGCCGCGATCGCAAGTGCCGCGCCCGCCCTCCCCTGCCTCGCCATCTGGTAGCCGTCGATACAGGTCACGACGGACGAGGATTCGCCCGGGAGGTTGACGAGAATCGCGGTCGTCGAGCCGCCATAGGCCGCGCCGTAATAGATGCCCGCCAGCATGATGAGCGACGCTTCCGGCGGCAGGCCGAAAGTCAGCGGAAGCAGGACGGCGATCGTCACCAGCGGGCCGACGCCCGGAAGCACGCCGATGGCGGTGCCGAGCGTCACGCCCAGCAGGCAGTAGAGGAGGTTGACCGGACTGAAGGCGACCGAGAAGCCGGTCGCCAGATTGGCGAAGACGTCGCTCACCATGGCCAGACCTTGAACGGGATCGCCAGGCCATAGACGAAAATGGCGACGGCGATCGCCACGAGGACCACGACCTTCGCCACCGCTCCGCGGACCGTCAGGCCGGGTCCGGCCAGACTTCCGACCACCACGAGGGCCGCGACCGCCGCGGCGAGGCCGAGCCGCTCGACGAGGAGCGCAAAGACGACGACGCTCGCGCTGACGAGGAGAACGGGCCGGAGCCGGATCGTGCCGACCGGCGGCGATCCGTCGGGAGCGACGATCGCGCGGGCCGTGACGACGAGCCCGATCAGGGCCACCATCAGTCCGAGCGTCACCGGGAAGAACCCGGGCCCCATGCGCAGGATCGTTCCAAACCGGTAGCTCGAAGACATGAGCGCCGCGCCGCCGCCGAGCCCCAGGAAGAGCAGGCCGGCCAGGAGGTCCCGCGTCACGGTCAGTCGCATGGTCCGAAGGTCCCCGCGCCCGGTTCGCCGCATTCCGCTCCGCCGCTCCCCGTTCAGCCCGAGGGTGCGAGGAGCGCGGCGAGACGCGCCGCGTCGAGGCGCTCGAGGTCCCGGGAGATCGCGATCACGGCCTGGCAGTTTGCGTCGGAGATGCGCGTCGCGAGTTCCTGGCGGAAACGCGCTTCGTGCTCCGCGCGCGTGAAGGGCCGCGAGGCGCTGCCCTTCGGCGCCGCCACGAAGGTCTCGACCATTCTTCCGCCGCGCAGGGTCAGGACGAGCTTCGCCGCCGTCGACTGCGCGCCGCTCGCCGCCTCCACGTCGGGATCGATCTTCGTCTCCATCTTGGCCTGAAGCGGCTTCAGGCTCGGGTCGTCGATCCGCTCCAGATAATCGGCGATCGTGACAACGGGGATCGCGCCGGGCTGGAGCGGCACGGCGGCAGCAAGCGCGACGCTGAACGGCAGCGACATCTGCGCGGCCTGCTCGTCCGCCGGTTCGGGCTTGGTCAGCCGTCCTTCGATGACTTTCGGAATCCCGATCGTGAGATGCTCGATGTCCTCCGCCGAGAATCCGTGCGCAAGCCGGAGGTCGAACATGCCTTCCATGGCCGAATGCACCCGAGCCGCCGCGGCGTAGCCCTTCACGAGCACGTCGCGGACGTGGAACACTTCGCCCAGGCGGTCCGTGATCCGCTCCGGATGGCACTCGTCGGAATAGGCCTGAAGAAAGCCCGCTTTGCCTTCGAGGATTTCGCTCGGGCCCGTAAACCCTTCGCGGACCAGGAGAACCGACGCGACGCCGCACTGCGCCCCGTGGGCAGCCTGGATGCGCTTGGCGGAGCCGCCGGTGTGATAGAACTGCGCCAGCCCGCCGGCGTAGTTGGCCGCCAGGCCCATCGCATCGGCCATCCGGTTCCCGGCCTCGGCGCCCCCGAGCAGGAGGCGGCCGGCCGCGAGCGCGGTGCCGAACACGTTGCAGGTACCGGTCGCCTGGAAGCCGCGATGGAAATGGCCGGGCTGCATGGCGAAGCTGATCCGGATCGCCGCCTCGTAGGCCGCGAGCACCGCGGCGACGATCTCCGGACCGCGGGCACCCGCCTCCTCGCCGGCGGCGAGCCCCGCCGACCACGCCGCGATACCCGAATGGATCATTGCGCCCACATGCGTGTCGTCGGCGTCGAAGCTCGACCCGTAGGCGACGTTGAGAAAGGTCGCATGCTGCGGATTGAGCCGCTCGCCGGCGAAGAGGACGTGCGAAGCACCTGGCGCGGCGACCTTTCCGATGTAGCCCCGCGCCCAATCCGCCCAGGGCAGCCGGGCGCCCATCGACGACACCCTGAGAAAATCGAGAAAGAGCACACCGAGCGTCTCGCGGACGTCATCGGGAAGATCCCGCCATTCGAGACCACGCGCGAAATCCACCAGCGCGCGCGTTTCGCCACCTGTCGCCATCGTGCTTCCTCTGAATTTCGTTGCCGCGGCCGGCAGGCCCCGCCGGCCGGTCCCGCGGATTGTCGGATGCGCGCGCCGCGTGGCCCGATCTCCGAGCCGCGCCGGCTATTGCTTGGGCAGGTCGAGCGTCTTGATGAGGTCGCGGTAATTGTCCGAACCGGACTGGACCACCTTCGCGAAGGCCTCCGGCGTGCTGCCGACGATCTCCTGCCCCCCCGACTGGATCGATTTCCGGACCTCGGGCTTCTGGAGCGCGGCGACCACCGCGTCGCGGATCGCGGTTACGGTCTCGGCCGGCGTGCCCGCCGGGACGAACATGCCGAGCCAGGAGCTCATGTCGAAATCCGGGACGCCGGCGTCGGCGACGGTCACAATGTCCGGCATGGCCGAGGCGCGCTCTCCGGACGTCACCGCAAGCGGCTTCACGGTGCCGGCCTTGATGTAGGGCACGAAGGAAGGCAGGTAGCCGATGGCGAGCGGGACCTCGTTCGAAAGCACCGCCGGGATCACGGCTCCGGTCCCCTGATAGGGTACCTGCTCGATCTTCGCCCCGGTCTTCTGCTTGAGGAGCTCGAACATCAGGTGGTTCGGGCCGCCGACGCCGGAATGGCCGTAGAAGTACTTGCCGGGATTGGCCTTCGCGTCGGCGATGAGATCCTTGAGGCTGTCCGCCTCGACGGAGGGATTGGCGACGATCACGGGCGTGGTGCGAACGACGAGCGAAACCGGCGCGAGGTCCTTGAGCGGATCGTAGGGGAGCGGCTCCGGCAGGTGCGGCAGGATGACGATCGCCCCTTCGGTCGCCATGAGGATGGTCTGGCCGTCGGGCTCGGCCTTGGCGACGAGATCGGTGCCGATCCGGCCCTGGGCGCCGGGCCGGTTCTCCACCACGACCGGCTGGCCGAAGCTCTGCTGGAGCTCCGGCGCGAGCAGCCTGGCGAGAAGATCGGCGCCGCCGCCCGGCGGAAATCCGACGATGATGCGGACGGGCCCCTTCGGAGCTCCCGATTGCGCGAGAACCGGTTGGGCCAGCCCCGCGGCAGCCAAGGCCAGGCCGATCGCCGTCAGCCCGCCGAATGCGCGCAGCGCCGCGCGCCGCGTCATGCGCAGTACCATCGTCTTCCTCCCCATCTTCGGCCCTTGAGCCGCCGGTGCCCGGAGACGCCCCTTTCGGCGCAGCCGGGCCCACCCGCTCTCTTCCGGAGCCGGCCCGCCGACCATAGCAGCGCAACCTGTCAGCTAGCTGTCACGGCGCTGCCGGGCTTCGGCCGCGCAGCCGCGGCGGACACCCGGGCCGAGGCCGATCGCCGGACGATGCGGAGGGTGCCCCTGCCGAGAGCGGAAAGCGCACGCGGACGCGCAGACCCGGACCCGACGGCGCGTCGAGAAGATCGATCGCCGCGCCGTGCGCCTCCGCCACCTGCCTCGCGATCGGAAGGCCGAGACCGAAGCTCTCGCCGCTCCGGCCGTCGAGCGTGGCGAAGCGCTGGAAGACGGCGTCACGGTGCTGCGGGGGAATGCCCGGACCGTCGTCGATCACCTCGAGCACCGCGAGGCCTGCGTCCGAGCGCGTGCGGACGGTGACCGTGCCACCCGCCCGGTTGTAGCGGACCGCATTGTCGACCAGGTTCCCGATCATCTCGTTGAGGAGCGAATCGTCCGCATCCACCACGGTCGGGCCGCCTTCGTGCTCCACGCCGAGATCGACGTCGCGGGCGAGCGCCCAGGGGACGCGCTCGGTCACCGCCTCGGCCACGAGCTCCGGCAGCGAGAGCGGCCGCCGGCCCGACGCCGCGCGGGCCTCGATGCTGAACTGGGCAAGCATCTGATGCGTCATGCGCGTCGTGCGCCGCACCACTTCGTCCATCCTATCGACCGTCCGCATGCGATCTGACGGCTCGCTCTGCCGCCGCAGCAGGTCGATATTGGTCTTGATGACGGCGAGCGGAGTCTTGAGCTGGTGCGATGCATCCGCCACGAAGCGCCGCTGCAGCTCCATCTCGCGGTCGACCCGCACGAAGAGGCCGTTTATCGCCGCGAGCAGCGGCCGGACCTCGCGCGGGATGGCCGCCTCGGCGACCGGCCGGAGATCGTCTCCCCGCCGCCCCGAGATCGCGGCGCCGACCTCGACGAGGGACTTGAGGCTCCAATGGACGGCGAGCCAGGCCCCGGCCGCCGCGATCAGAGCGAGCGGCAATTGCTGCAGAAGGGTGGTCGCCACGATCCGGCGCGAGAGAGCGGCGCGCTTGTCCTTGGGCTCGCCCACCTGGACGAGCGCGAGGCCGTTGCCGGAAGGCACCAGGATCGGCACCTTCAGCGCCACCCAGCGCAGGTCGACGCCTCGGAACGGCGCGTCGTAATAGACGGGCCGGCGGCTGTCCGACGGCTCCGGCGGATCGGGGGCGTCCGCAAACCCGGCGATCACCCGCCCGTCCGGTCCGCGCACCCGGTGGAAGACGGGACGCGCGGAATCCGGGCGGAGCATTTCGAGGGCGACGGAAGGCACCGCCACGTCGAGACTGCGGTTCCACGTGCGCAGTCCGCCGGCGATCGCCCGGGCCGATCCGTAGAGCGCGGTGTCGAAAGCCGTGTTCGCGAAAAGGAGGGACGTGGCGATGCCGGCGACCACGTTGATGGCGAGGATGATCGCCACGCCGACCGCCAGCCAGGCGAGGAGCTTCGCCTTCACGCTCGCGAGCATGCTCAGGCCGGGCTCGCCTCGAGCAGGTAGCCGAGCCCGCGGATCGTTCGGATCCGCAGCCCGGCCGGCGCCAGCTTGCGCCGCAGACGCGAGACGTAGAGCTCGATGGCGTTGAGCATGGTCTCCTCGTCCGGATCGTAGATCCGGTCGAACAGGCTCTGCTTGGTGACGACCTTGCCGGCCCGCAGCAGGAGGAGTTCGAGCACGGCGAGCTCCTTCATCGGCAGCGCGAGCGGCCGGCCGTCGATCGCGGCGGTGCGGTCGACGAGGTCGAAGGCGAGCCGCCCCGACCGCAGAAGGCCCCGCGCCGTCGCGGCGCCGCGGCGCAGAAGAGCCCTCATCCGGGCCTCGAGCTCCGCCATCTCGAAAGGCTTGCCCATGAAATCGTCGGCGCCGAGATCGAGCCCGCGTATCCGCTCTTCCAGCCCGTCATGAGCGGACAGGATGAGGATCGGCACGCGCGACTGGTCGACCCGGCGGCGCGTCAGGAGATCGAAACCGGAAAGTTCGGGAAGCTGCAGATCGAGGATGACCAGGTCGTAGATCATCACCCGCATCCGGTGCTCGGCGGCAAGCCCGTCGGGTGCGACATCGACGAGATATCCGCTCTGGGCCAGGGCTGCGGCAAGCGCCTCGGCGAGCATGAAATTGTCTTCGGCCACGAGCACACGCACGGATCCGACGTCCCTCCCGTCGTCGGGTCACATCCCCCCCTCGCCGCACTCCGGCAGTTCCGCGCTCTTCGTCGCGGCGAGAGTTCATCAGCCATCATGCGACGGAAGCGGGCCGCACTCAAACCCGCAATCGGCAAAGGTGATGTGATCCGGTCGCCGTGCCGGCGCCGGATTTTCGATTGCGCCGCCGCGCAAGGCCCGGCCAAGTGGCGCCGGCTCGGGAACACTTGCTCGGCCCGGGCGGCGCTCAGGAGGTCCTTCATGTCCGGCACAGGCTTTCCACCGCCGCGCGCCTGCGACTGCCATGCCCATGTGATCGGCCCGAAAAGCCGATTTCCCCTCGCGCCGCACCGGGCCTACACGCCCGTCGACGCACCGATGGAGGCGCTGACGTCGATGCTCGGCCGGCTCGGCCTGGAGCGGATCGTGCTGATCCAGACGAGCATCTTCGGGACCGACAATTCCTGCATGCTCGATGCAGTCGCCCGGCTCGGCGATCGCGCCAGGGCGGTGGCGGTGGTGCCGGACGATGCAGAAGGCAGCATGCTCGATTCGCTCCACCGGCAGGGCGTCCGCGGGCTCCGCGTCAATCTCGCGACCCTCGGCATGAACGATCCGGGGCCTGCGCGCGCGAAGCTCCGGGCGGCGGCCGCGCTCTGCGCGCGGAACGGCTGGCACGTGCAGCTTTTCACGAGACCGGGGACCATCGAAGCGCTCGAATCCGACCTGGCCCGCCTGCCGGTTCCGGTCTCCCTCGATCATTTCGGGCTGCTTTCGCCGGCGGGCGAAACCGCTTCCGCCGAAGCAGCGGTCCTGCGGCTCCTCGGCAGCGGCAACATCTGGGTGAAGATCTCGGGCAGCTACCGGCTCACCCCCGCGGACGACGATGCCGCCACCGCCGGCCTGGCAACGCGGCTTCGCGCCGCCAACCGGGAACGGATCGTCTGGGGATCGGACTGGCCGCACACGCCCACCCATTCCGGGACCGCGACGACGAGCGACGGCGAGACCCATTATCGCGATCTCGACACGGCCGCCCTGCTGGATACGGTCAGGCGGTGGTTCGACGCGACCGCGCAGCATGAGATCCTGGTCGCGAATCCTGCCCGCCTCTACGGCTTCGGCACGATCTGACGGGCCGCCACCGCATCCTCGCCGGTCGGGCAGAATTCAGGACGTCTTTGTTTTCGCTGGGGAAATGGTGGGCGCGACAGGGATCGAACCTGTGACCCCTACGATGTCAACGTAGTGCTCTCCCGCTGAGCTACGCGCCCGGAAACTGGGGTCTGCCGCGAACGGCCCGGCCGATATAGCGGCTGGGCCGGGGGCTTGCAAGAGCGTCCGGACAGGCCGGCCGCCGAGGCCTCAGGCAGCCATCAGCCGGTTCACTTCACCGACGAGTTCGCGCAGATGGAACGGCTTGGAGAGCACCTTCGCCTCCTTCGGCGCGCGCATGTCCGGATTGAGCGCCACCGCGGCAAAGCCGGTGATGAACATGATCTTCAGGTCGGGGTCGAGCTCGCTCGCCTTCCGCGCGAGCTCGATGCCGTCCATCTCCGGCATGACGATGTCGGTCAGAAGGAGGTGGAACGGCTCTTCCCTCAGGCGGTCATAGGCGGATCGGCCGTTGTCGAATGAGACGACCTGGTAGCCTGCGTTTTCGAGCGCGCGCGTCAGGAAACGGCGCATGTCATTGTCATCTTCGGCGAGCAGGATTCGGCCCATCGAGTTCCCCGGGGAGGCGGCGCTAAGCGGCGAGTGAAGCGACCTTGTGGCCGTTGCGGTAAATATCGGGTAAGTGCGCGGGCCGCAACGCGGCGGACCGCCTGTTCTGTGGACACCGGCCCGCGTGCGGGGCACGATGGCCGCGGGGCGCGGCGCGGATCTGGTGGGATCGACGGTCGATGGATGACGCTGGGATGACGGGCACGGGGTCGGTCGGGGAACCGCCTGCCTTCGAAATTCTAGCCCCGCGCGAACAGACCGTCCCCTTCGTCTTCAACTCGCCCCACAGCGGCGCGTATTACCCGCCCGAGTTCCTGGCGGCGACGGCGCTGGACCGCACCGCGATCCGCCGCTCCGAGGACCTTCTCGTCGACCGGCTCTTCACGCCCGTCGTCGAGCTCGGCGCCCCGCTGCTGCGCGCCGTCTATCCGCGCGCCTATCTCGACGTGAACAGGGAGCCCTACGAGCTCGATCCCAAGATGTTCGTCGGACGCCTTCCGTCCTTCGCGAACATCCGCTCGCTACGCGTCGCCGGCGGTCTCGGCACGATTCCGCGCGTCGTCGGCGACGCGGCCAACATCTACAAGAGCCCGATCCCCGTCGACGAGGCGATCGCCCGGATCGACCGCATCTATCGGCCCTATCACGATGCGCTCCGGCGGCTCCTCGCCGAAACGCATCTCCGCTTCGGCTGCGCCGTCCTGATCGACTGCCATTCGATGCCGTCGAACCTGCAGGGCGCGCCGCTGCGCGCCCGGCCCGACTTCATCCTCGGCGACCGCTTCGGAGCGAGCTGCGCGCCGGAATTCATCGACCGTGCCCATAAGGTGCTGCGCGAGCTCGGCTATACCGTCTGCCGGAACAAGCCCTATGCCGGCGGCTTCATCACCGAGCATTACGGCAAGCCGGCGCACGGCCTGCATGCGCTCCAGATCGAGATAAACCGGGCGCTCTACATGGACGAGACGAGGCTGGAGCCGCATGCCGGGTTCGCCCGCCTGCTGGAGCATATGAGCCTCCTCTCCGAGGCGCTCGTCGCGATCCCGGGCGAGGTCCGGCCCGAACCGCTCTCGGTCGCAGCTGAGTAAGCCTGCGCCCTTCCCGCGGCGGACACCGCGCGGAAAACAGAAGGGCCGTCTTTCGACGGCCGGCGCGGAAAACAGAAGGGCCGTCTTTCGACGGCCCAAGTCTAGGGAGGAAACGCCCTATGAGGGCAGCGATACAGCTATCGCACTGCACAAACTAATCCTCGCCCGTTTTGGCGACAAGGGCCGACGCCGCCGCCGGCCCCCTCTTCCCCAATGCGCCGGACACTCTTCCCGCGGATGTTGCGTTTCGGCAACGTTGCGCAGATTTTTCTAAACTTGCGCGGATCAAACTACGAGCGATGACACCGGACTTCCTGCCCTTCCTGCACGAGCTCGCGGACGCCGCCGGCCGCGCCATCCTGCCTCATTTCCGGGCCGAACTCGCCGTCGAGAACAAGGCAGAAGCCGGCTTCGACCCGGTCACGATCGCCGACCGGGCGGCCGAGGCGGCCATGCGCGAGATGATTTCCCGCCGCTTCCCCGACCATGGCGTCATCGGCGAGGAATACGGGCCGGAGCGGACGGATGCGGAATTCGTGTGGGTGCTCGACCCGGTGGACGGGACGCGCGCCTTCATTTCGGGCCTCCCGCTCTGGGGCGTCCTGATCGGGCTGAAGCGTGCCGGCGAGCCCATGCTCGGCATGGTTGCGCAGCCCTATATCGGCGAGCGGTTCTACGGAACCGGCAGCGAGGCGTGGTTCGAGCGCGGTTCGTTGCGGAAGCCGCTGCGGGTGCGCAGCTGCCCGGGCCTGTCGGCGGCGACGCTCTCCGCGACCAGTCCGACCATGTTCACGGCCGCCGAGCGCGCGCAGTTCGGCCGGCTCGAACGGGAAGCCCGCCTCGTCCGCTACGGCTACGACTGCTACGCCTATGCCATGGTGGCCGCCGGCTTCGTCGACTGCGTGGTCGAATCGGGGCTCGGCCCCTACGACATCGAGCCGATCGTGCCGATCATCCTCGGCGCGGGCGGGCGGGTCACCGACTGGGCCGGAGTGCCGAAGCGCGGCGGCGGCCAGGTCCTCGCGACCGGCGACGCCCGCGTCCACGCCGCAGCGCTCGCACGCCTCGCCGCCGCTCCGGTCTAGCCTCGCGCGGCGCCTCCGCCACGAGCGTCCAGCACGAACGCATCGAAGGCGGCCAGGAACTGGTCACGGAAGGGATCGCGTTCCATCAGCAATTCGTGCCGCGCGCCCGGCACGCGCACGGTCACGATCGTCTTGACCCGTGCGGCGAGCCTTTCGGCAGCGACGTTGGAAACGACGGCATCCGCCCCGGCCAGCACGAACAGCACCGGCATCGGGACGCGCATCGCGAAATGGCGCGTCTCGAACAGCCGGCAGGCACGGATCGCCGCGGCGGCCCAGCCGATCGTCGGCGAACCGGTACCGAGCGCCGGCTCGTGCTCGATGATTTCGGTGGCGCGGCAATAGCGGTCGCGGTCGCTCGTCACGACGTTCTGCTCGAAGGGCTGGCTCGTGACGAGCGTCGCGCCCCCGCCCGGCAGGTAGGACCTGCGGAAGCCGATCCGGTCGAGCACCAGCGCCGCGCTTTGAGCAACCCTGCCCGATCCGTGGAGGCCGACGAGAGGCGCGGAAAGCACCATCCGCTCGATCTGCGTCCGCAGCCGCTCCGCCGCGAGCAGCGCGACCGCACCGCCGGTCGAGTGCGCGAGCACATGATAGGGCGGCGGGCAATCGGCGAGGACGACGGTGCGCATCACCGTCATCAGATCGCCGACATAATCCTCGAAGGCGCGGACATGGCCCTTCCGGCCGTCCCGGAGGAGGCGATCG
Source organism: Propylenella binzhouense (assembly GCF_009866965.1). Classification (GTDB taxonomy): domain Bacteria; phylum Pseudomonadota; class Alphaproteobacteria; order Rhizobiales; family Afifellaceae; genus Propylenella; species Propylenella binzhouense. The sequence continues at coordinate 43,573 of NZ_SPKJ01000019.1, forward strand.
GAGCCGCCCTGGCCGCGCCAGTCGAAGGTGACGACGGCGAAGCCGCGCCGCCGCAGATCCACGATCGTCTCAAAGTACTTTTCGATGAACTCGCCGCGGCCCTGCAGGAGCAGGACCGTGCCCCGCCCCGGATGAACCGCCACCGGCCAGCGTGCGTAGCGGATGCGGGTGCCGTCGGGCGCCAGCGCGCGCCCGGCGACGGCGCCTTCGGGGACCGGATTGGAAGGAATATCGACGAGTTCGATCAAGACCATCCGCCGGGTTCCGCCGGTGACGTCCGGTCGGACGGGCGACATAGCCGGCCGGGCGCGACGAGACAAGACGGAGACCCGGCGCCGGGTCATGGACCGGGCCGCTCCCGGACAGTCGATCCCCTTTCCGTCAGGCGCGGATGGACCGCACGGAGAGGATCTGGCCGGACCGCGCGCTGACGGTCACGATCACGCGGCGGCCGCGCCGGTCCACGGCCGTCGCGCCGTAGGTCCGGCCGGCGCCGTCGAAGAAGTCGATGCGGCGGAAGCCGTACCGCTCGAGCAGATGGCGCACCTGTGCCGCCGACAGATCGTGCCGCCACTGGCGGTCGTGCCGGTAGCGGTCATGCCGGTAGTGGTCATGGCCGTAGGTCGGGGAATGACCGTATGAGGGGAAATGGTCGGAGCCATGGATCATCACGGTGATGCTCGCCTTGTGCTGTTCGGCTGCATTCGCCTGACCGGCGGAGAGCGGAACGGCGACAGCCGTCGCGCAGGCAAGAAGAGCGGCGGAGAATAGCTTTGCGTTCGGCATGATCAGCTCCCTTGTTGTCCCGGCGTGCCAACTCAATGCCCGGGATGACAAGGGCTATTCTCCGCCATCGCGCTGAACACAGGCGGAAGTCGGCGTTCATACCGCGTTCAACGACGGATTTCTGCGGATGTTCTCGCCAGACCAGACGCAAAGAAAAACAGGCCGGCGGCAAAGCCGCCGGCCTGTACGGGTGCCGGAGGGGGCGTTAGCGACACCCGATTCGAATGCCGGTCAGTAGACGACCAGCGGATTGTTTCCGTCCGCGGACTGCGCCGGCGGCGCCGATGGGACGTCCTCGCCGGGGGGCGCGGCCGGAGCGGCCGAAGAGGCCGGGCCCCTATCGGTGCTCGCCGGAGCGGCTGGGCGCGCGACCGGGCGAGCCGGCTCCGGCGCAGAAGTCCTGGGCGCAACTGCAGCCACCGGCTTCGGCGGTGCCGGTGCGACGGACAGGCGGGGCACGGGCGCCGGGGCGGGGAGCACTGCTACCGCCGGAGGCTGCGCCCAGCTGCCTGCGGGAAGCGCCGCCCGCACCGGAACGAAAGAGACGATCTCGCCCGAAACCGGCGAGATGCGGAGATCGAGCAGGATGCCGTTCGGATCGAAGGCCTCGATTGCATAGAGACCGCCGGCCGGACGGACGGGACCGATCCCGTCATAGCCGGCGCGCGCAAGCGCAAGCCGCACCTCTTCCGGCGGGATGGCGGCCGGCATTTCGCGCACCGGCGGCGCGGCGTAGACTCCCACCGCCGGGCCGACCGGATAGACGATCGGCGGCATGGCCCCTACCCGGACGCCGAAGCCGACCGAGCCGGCGGCGGCGACACTCGCCGAAGCAGCGAGGCCGAAGGCAGCGAGCGGCAGTGCGGTGCGCAGCATGCTGGTCTCTCCTCACGATCGCCGGAGCCGACGGCGCCAGCAATCACCAGGGAAATTGCCGGCCTCGCCCTGAATGGGATCGGAAGCGACCATTCATCCGGTGTTCATCAAGGCGGCGGGTTTGCGGCGGCGGAACCCGGGCCGCGCAATCGGGCGGCCCTGCCCACATCTCGCCCGAGAAGGAGGGGCGGGGAAGCCCGGTTCGAAAAGGGGACGAGGCGGAGCGACGCGCATCTTTTCGTCGCCCCGGCGGGTACCGCCCTTGCTTCGCCGCATAGGCGGGTACAAGACGAGGCAGACCCGGCCGCAAGGCGGCCGCCCGAACGCGACCGTTCCCGTCTTGGCTCGACAGCTCCTCCCCATCCTCGCGCTCCTGACGAGCACGGCCTTCCTGCTGACCGCGAACGGGCTGCACGCGCTCCTGCTGCCGCTCCGCGGCACGGCGGAGCATTTCAGCACCACGGAAATCGGCCTCGTGGGCACCGGCTGGGCGGCGGGATTCGTCCTCGGTTGCCTGCTCGCCCCGGCGATCGTCCAGCGCGTCGGCCATATCCGCGCCTTCAGCGCCGCAGCGGCCTCCGCCGCCATCATCATTCTCCTCAACGGCCTGCTCGTGCTTCCCGCGAGCTGGATCCTGCTGAGGGTCTGCTCCGGCTTCGCCCTCGCCGGCGCCTTCATGATCATCGAGAGCTGGCTCAACGAGCGCGCCACGAACGAGAACCGCGGCACCATCTTCTCGCTCTACCTGACGGTGACCTACGTCGCGATCACCGCCGGCCAGTTCCTGGTCGCCGCCGCCGACCCGCGGCGGCCGGCCTCGTTCATGCTCGGCGCGATCTTCTTCTGTCTGGCGGTGCTGCCGACCGCGCTCTCCACGGCGCAGTCGCCACGCCCGCTGACGCGTGCGCGCCTCGACCTCCGCAAGCTCTTCGGCAATTCGCCCGTCGCCTTCGTCACGGTCACGATGATCGGCGTCGTGAACGGCGCGTTCGGCACGCTCGCCGCCGTCTTCGGGGTGGAGACGGGGCTCTCGACCGGGCTGATCGCGCTGATGATGGGGATCACCATCATCGCAGGCGCGATTACGCAGCTTCCGGCCGGCCGCCTGTCGGACCGCACCGACCGCCGCTACGTCATTGCCGGCGCCGCGCTTTCCTCGGCTGCGACGGGACTTGCGATCTACCTGCTCGAGCCGGTCGACGCGACGGCCCTCCTTGTCCTCACGGGGATCTACGGCGCGCTCACCTATCCGCTCTACGGCCTCGCCGTCGCCCATGCGAACGACTTCGCGGAACCGGACGATTTCGTCGCCGTCTCGGGAGGGCTGCTCCTCCTCTACGGCCTCGGCACCATGGTGGGCCCGCTGGCGGCCGGATTCGTCATGGCGCATCTCGGGCCGGCGGCGCTCTTTCTCGTGACCGCGACCGGCCACACCCTGATCGCGATCTACGCAATCCTTCGGACCTTCAAACGGGCACCGGTTCCCGAAGAGGTTCGCGGACCGTTCCAGACCGTCCCGATCTCGCGCGCACTCACCACCGGGACGGCGTTGCTCGATCCGCGCGCGGAAGAGCCCGCTGCAGGCGGGGACGAGCTCGAAAACACGGCAGAGCGCGATCCGGAACTCGCCGAGGCCGAATGAGGGAGGAGCCAGCCATGACCGCTACCGGCGACAGCCGCCCATTCATCCCGGTTCGCATTGCCGTCCTGACGGTGTCGGACACGCGCAGCCTCGAGAACGACCGCTCGGGGGAGACGCTGGTCGGCCGTCTCGTCGAAGCCGGGCACCAACTCGCCGAGCGCGCCATCGTCCCCGACGACATCGAGGCGATCCGCGCCGTGGTGCGGCGCTGGATCGCGGACCCGAAGGTCGATGCGGTCATCACCACCGGCGGCACGGGGTTCACCGGCAGGGACGTCACGCCCGAGGCGATCGAGCCGCTCTTCGAGAAGCGGATGGACGGCTTTTCCGCGGTGTTCCACAGGCTGTCCTACGAGAAGATCGGAACGTCGACCATCCAGTCGCGGGCGACGGGGGGTGTCGCCGGCGCGACCTACATCTTCGTGCTTCCCGGCTCGCCCGGCGCCTGCCGCGACGCCTGGGACGGCATTCTGAAGGCACAGCTCGACTACCGGCACATGCCGTGCAATTTCGTCGAGATCATGCCGCGGCTCGACGAGCACCTGAGGCGCGGCGGCGCAGCCTGATTATCGGCGCGCCGGCAGCAGGGTCGCCTCGATACGTCCGCGGCGGCGCGGCAGCACGGCCGCAAGATCGGCGCCGGGCCGCGCGGAGGCGCGGAACATGTCCCGTCGGATGAGGAGACCCGCCTCGAGCGGCCTCGGCGGAGGCCAGAGGCGGCGAAGCACCGAGAGCCGTCCGCGGCGGAACCGGGCCGGGGCCGAATGGCTCCCGCCCCATGCGCGCGCGGCCTCCGTCCAGCCCTCCTCGAATGCTGCCCCGGATTCCAGGAATAGCAGCCATTCGCCACGGCCGCGGCCGGCGAGATCGCCGGCGCCCACGCTCACGAGCAGATCGGCACCCGCGGCCTCCGCCAGCTCGCGCACCTCGCCGTCTTCCCGGCCGACCAGGACGAAGGCGTCGAGAACCACGCCCTCCACGGCGGCAGCCACGAGATTGCCGAGCGTCGCCGCAAGCGCCCTCAGTTCGCCCCGGTGCTCGATGAACGCGGTGATCATGCGGCTCCTTAGACGCTCGCGCGGAGCTCCGCCACCCGCATCTTGTTCGCTCTTTGTTCTTGTGTCCACGGACGCAATCTACTATCGTGCCGATATGGAACACGCTGCACAACCGCACGGAAGCCGAAAGGCTTCACCCGGCCTGAGGGGAAGACGGCCGGGCGGCCCGGCCGAGCCGGACATAATCGGGGACCGGCGCCGGGGACGCGGCGCCCAGACAAACGTGTCCGGCCGCTACGAGCGGGAGGCGCGAACCGCCTTCGACGATGGCTGGCAGACGCTCGAGGAGCTGCCGCCCATCCGGACAGAGGTCCAGGTCGAGAAGGCGAAACGGATCATCACCCGGAATTCGTCGCCCGACATTTCCTTCGACCGCTCCATCAACCCCTATCGCGGCTGCGAACACGGCTGCACCTATTGCTTCGCGCGCCCGACGCACGCGAACATGGGCCTTTCCCCGGGTCTCGATTTCGAGACCAGGCTCTTTGCGAAGCCGGATGCCGCGGCGCTGCTCGAGCGGGAACTCGCGGAGCCCGGCTACGTGCCCCGCACCATCGCAATCGGAACCAACACCGATCCATACCAGCCGATCGAGCGCGAATACCGGATCATGCGGCAGATCCTCGAAGTGCTTTCGCGGACGGGCCACCCGGTCGGGATCGTGACGAAGTCGGCTCTGGTCACCCGCGACATCGACATCCTCGCGCCGATGGCCGAGCGCGGGCTGGCCAAGGTGGCGCTCTCGGTGACGACGCTCGACCGCAGGCTGGCGCGCAGCATGGAACCGCGCGCGGCGACACCGCCGAAGCGGCTCGAGACGATCCGGACGCTCGCCGAGGCAGGCATTCCCGTCACCATCATGACGGCCCCGATCATCCCCGCGCTCAACGACATGGAGATCGAACGGCTGCTCGAGGCAGGCCATGCCGCGGGCGCGCGCCACGCCGGCTACGTGCTCCTCAGGCTGCCGCTGGAGGTGAGCCCGATCTTCCGGGAATGGCTGATGGCGGAGCACCCCGACCGGTCCCGGCATGTGCTCTCGGTGATGCAGTCGATGCGGGGCGGCAGGGACTACGATTCGGAGTGGGGCACGCGGATGCGCGGATCCGGTCCCTATGCCTGGCAGATCGGACGGCGGTTCGAGCTCGCCGCAAAGCGCCTCGGGCTGAATGCCGAGAGGAGAGGCCTCCGGACCGATCTCTTCAAGCCGCCCGTCCCGATCGGTGGACAACTTAGCCTGATCTGAGCGCAGCATTGCCCGCAGCCCGCCGGGAGCGTATCGCGGGAGGCATGGTCGCGGTCCGGGCAACGACGATTCAGGCCGACTTCGAAGTCGAGCGGCAGCTCATCGCGGCTGGCTTCCGGCGCGTCGCTGGCATCGACGAGGCCGGGCGCGGACCGCTTGCCGGCCCGGTCGTCGCCGCGGCCGTCATACTCGACCCGGCCCGTATCCCCGACGGGATTGCCGATTCAAAGGCGCTCGAACCGGCAAGCCGCGAGGCGCTCTTCGCGGAGATCTCCGCAACGGCCGAAATGGCCGTCGCGTTCGGCTGCGTCGGCACGGTGGACAGGATCAACATCCGCGAGGCGACGCTCCAGGCGATGCGCCGCGCGCTTGGGGCGCTGCCCCGGGCCGCCGACGCCGTCCTGATCGACGGACGCGACGTGCCGCGCGGAATCGCGATCGAGACCCGCGCGATCATCGACGGCGACGCGCTGTCGCTCTCGATCGCCGCCGCCTCGATCGTGGCGAAGGTGATCCGGGACCGGCTCATGACACGCTGCGACGGCGCATTCGGCGGCTACGGCCTGGCGAGCCACAAGGGCTATTCCACCAAGCTGCACCAGGCCGCGCTCACGGCGCTCGGGCCCTGCCGGCTGCACCGGCGGAGCTTTTCGCCGGTCGCCGCGCTGCTCGCACAAGGGTGACGGGAGGCTGAAAGCGAGAGCGGCGGCCCGCAGGCCGCCGCTCCGGATTCTGTCTTGTGCGCCCCGATCAGTTCAGGTTGCTGCGGACCTGCCCTATCGACTGCTCGACCAGACGCTGTCCGACGTCGCCTGCACCCTTCTCAGCGAGGATGCTGGACGCCGCAGCCGCCGCCACGTCGACGGCGCGGCCGCGGACCTCGGCAACGGCCTGCACTTCGGCCTGCGCGATGCGCTGCTCGACGATCCGGGTTCGCCGCTCGATGTACTCGCCCATGCGCTGCTCGGCATCCACCCGGATGGCCTCGGCCTCGCGGCGCGCCTGATCGACGATCGCCTCGGCCTCCTCCTCGGCCTCCTGCCGCCGACGCTGATATTCGGCAAGCAGCGCCTGCGCTTCCTCGCGCAGCCGCCGGGCCTCCTCCAGGTCGCGCCGGATCCGCTCCGAACGCTGGTCGAGCCAGGCCGCAATCTTTCCCGGCACCTTCATGTAGACGAGGATACCGAGGAACACGACGAAGGCCATGAAGGCCCAGAAGGTGGCCCATTCGGTCGCATTCATCGTGCTGCCCTCTCGCTCAGGGCGGCGTCGACCGCGCGCTCGATCTCGCCGCGCGCGACGCCCGTTCCGATCAGGACTTCGACGATCGCCTCGGCGGCGTCCTTGGCGATCGCATCGACGTCGCCAAGCGCCCGGCTCTTGATCTCGCCGATGCGCGCCTCCGCCGCCTGCAGCTTGCCGTCGAGTTCACCCTCGAGGCGGCTGCGGTCGGCATCGATCTCGGCCTTGGCGGCCTCGCGCGCCTCCTGCGCGATGCCGTGCGCGTTCTGCCGGGCCTCGGCCAGCGCCTGCTCATAGGCGGCGATCGCCTCGTCCGTCTCCCGCTTCAGGCGCTCGGCCTCGGCGAGGTCGTCGGCAATGCGGTCGTTCCGCTCTTCCAGAATCGTGGCGATCCGCGGCAGCGCGACCTTGCTCATGAGATAATAGAGCAGGCCGAAGCTTATGATGAGCCAGAAGATCTGCGAGCCGAAGGTCGCCGGATCGAAGGGCGGAAAGTTATGCCCCCCGCCGTGCGTCTCGGCGGCGCCGACCGTCTCGGTCGTCTCGCCATGCGCCTGTGCGTATGCCGGTGAGATCACCCGCGCGCTCTCCAATGGTGGCGGGCCGCCACGGGCGGCGGCCCAAGACGGTCGGATCCGGGCCTCAGACCGCGAAGATGAGCAGAAGCGCGATCAGCAGCGAGAAGATGCCGAGCGCTTCGGTCACCGCGAAGCCGAAGATCAGGCGGCCGAACTGGCCGTCGGCGGCGGAAGGATTGCGCAGCGCGCCCGCCAGGTAGTTGCCGAAGATGGTGCCGAGGCCGATGCCCGCGCCGCCCATGCCGAGGCAGGCGATGCCGGCGCCGATGAAGGCAGCTGCTTGCGGATCCATTCTAAACTCCTTTGGTCAATCGGTTGTCTGGGGTTTGCCGCTGCGCCCGGCCTCAGTGCGAGGGGTGGAGCGCGTCGTTGAGGTACATGCAGGTCAGGATCGCGAAGACATAGGCCTGCAGGAACGCGACGAGGAATTCGAGCGCCGTCAGCGCGACGGCCATGAGGAAGGGCAGCACCGCGCCGCCCACGCCGAGCACGCCGAAGGCGCTGAGGCTCACGACGAAGCCCGCAAAGACCTTCAGCGTGATGTGGCCGGCCAGCATGTTGGCGAAAAGACGGACGGAAAGGCTGATCGGGCGCGACAGGAACGAGATGACCTCGATCAGCACCACGAGCGGCAGCAGGTAGCCGGGCACGCCCTGCGGGACGAAGAGATGCAGGAAATGCGCGCCGTTCCGGTAGAACCCGTAGACCACGACGGTCAGGATGACGAAGAGCGCGAGGGAGAAGGTGACGATGATGTGGCTCGTCACCGTGAAGAAATAGGGGATCAGGCCGAGCAGGTTCGCGAACAGCACGAACATGAAGAGCGAGAACACCATCGGGAAGAAGCGCATGCCCTCGGTGCCGGCGCTTTCCCGCAGCATGCCGGCCACGAACTCGTAGGACATCTCGGCGAGCGACTGCATGCGCCCCGGCACGAGCCCGCGGCCCTGGGTGGCGAGGATCAGAAAGGCCGAGATCAGGCCGACGACGAGCAGCATGAAGAGCGACGAGTTCGTGAAGGCGAGGTCGACGCCGCCGATATCGCCCAGGCTGACGATCGGATTGATCGCGAACTGGTGGACCGGATCGACCCGGGACGCCTCTTCAACTGTCGCCACGCCAAAACCCTTCTGCCGCCCGGACGGGCCCGTTCAACCCTGCGGCTCGCCGCCGCTCCCGGCACCCGGCGAGCCGGGTCCCGTCTTGATCCTTCCCGCCGAGCGCAGGACATTGAGGACGCCCGCCGCGAAGCCGAGCATGAGGAACACGATCATCCCCCACGGCCCGGTCCCGGCCAACATGTCCAGCCCCCAGCCGAGCGCCGCCCCGACGAGCACGCCCGCCACGAACTCGCTGGCAAGCCGGAAGGCCACCGCGTAGTCCGAGCCGGAGGACCGCGCCGGCCGCGCCGCTTCGGTGCGATCCGCACGTTCCGCGCGCAACGACTGGGACAGGCGGTCGAGCCGCCGCGCGAGGTCTGAATCGGATGATCCGGGACCAACCGGACCATCGACCCTGCGCTTCTCGTCCGTCATGCAGATCGCCCGTCACCCGACCGAAACCGGGCAGCCGCGCTCGCCGCCGGCAGGGAAGCCCCTCCGAAACCGCGCGCACCATAGTTTTGCCCCCGAAACGTGTCAAGCATCCGCGAAAAGCACGCAAGCATCTGAAATTGCTGGACTTCTTTCCCGTTCCCGCGCGGCGGGGAGATCAGCTTGCCTCGCGCATCCGCTCGGCAGTCCCGAGATCGACCGAGACGAGTTGGGAAACGCCGCGCTCGGCCATGGTCACACCGTAGAGGCGGTCCATCTGGGCCATCGAGATCGGATTGTGCGTGACCACCAGGAAGCGCGTCTCGGTGCGCCCGCGCATGTCCTGCAGCAAGGCGCAGAAGCGCTCGACATTGGCATCGTCGAGCGGCGCGTCGATCTCGTCGAGAACGCAGATCGGCGACGGATTGGTGAGGAAGACGGCGAAGATCAGCGCCATCGCGGTGAGCGCCTGCTCGCCGCCGGAGAGAAGGGTCATGAGCTGCGGCTTCTTGCCGGGAGGCCGCGCCATGATCTCCAGGCCGGCCTCGAGCGGATCGTCCGAGCCGACCAGCATCAGCTCCGCCGTGCCGCCGCCGAAGAGCCTCGTGAAGAGGCTCTGGAAATGCGCGTTGACTGCCGTGAAGGCCTCGAGCAGCCGCTCGCGGCCCTCCCGGTTGAGCCCCTGGATGGCGGTTCGCAGCCGGCGGATCGAGGCCTCGACGTCCTCCCGTTCGCGAAGGATCGTCGCAAGCCGCTCCTCGAGTTCCGCGACCTCCTCCTCGGCGCGCAGGTTGACGCTGCCGAGACGCTCCCGCTCGCCCTTCAGCCGGCCGAGGCGTGCCTCGAGGCCGGCCGGGTCCGGAAGGGGCGCGCCAGGCTTCAGCTCGGCAAAACCGGACAGCTCGTCGGGATGGCGGGCGAAGATCTCGCGGATCCGGCGCGCGAGCTCGTCGCGTGCCGCGCGCGCCGAGGCGAGCCGCTCCTCCTCGCGCGCCTTTGCCTCGCGTGCGGCGGACAGGGCATCGAGGGAGGCGCGGGCCGCACGCGCCGCCTCCCGGTGCGCCGCCTCCGCCGCCGCAAGCGCCTCCGCACGCGTCTTCGCCGCCTCCTCGGCCATGGCGATCTCGCGGCGGAGCGCGCGCCGGCGTTCCTCGATGAGGCCCGGCCGCTCCTCGGTCTCCGCGAGCTCGGCCGCGACCGCGGCCAGGCGTTCCAGGAGCTCGGCCCGCCGACCGACCGACCGCTCGGCCCGGTCGCGCCATTTCGCCCGATCGGCGGTGATCGACTGCAGCCGCCGGGCGCGACCGCCCGCCCGCTGCGCAGCGGCGTCGGCCGCCACCTGCGCTTCGCGCGACTTCGCCT